>JANOWT010000189.1:0-9178 GCA_031418115.1 Gemmatimonadota bacterium | reverse complement strand
CATCGCCGCCATGAATCCCACGCCCACGGCGAGTGCCGCCACTGCATCGCGCCGCGACTCCGCCACATCGCCCGCGCCCACCGCGTGCCCGACCATCACCGCCGCGGCTGCGGCAACGCCCAGCGGCACCATGAAGGTGAGGGCCGCGAGGCTCAACGTGATCTCGTGGCCCGCGAGTGTGCTCGTCCCCATCCAGCCGGTCATCACGGTCACGAGGCCGAACGCCCCCGCCTCGACGAACATCGTCACGGCGATCGGGGCGCCGAGTTTGAACATCCGCCAGAGTGGAGCGATCTGAAGGCTCTCCGCGCGCCAGGGCACGATGTGCGACCGGATCAGAGGCCAACAACTCGCGAGCAACACGATCAGCATGACCCATCGCGCGATCGCCGTCGCCTGCGACGAGCCCACCACGCCTCCCGGCTCGAAGCCGAAGTGCCCGAAGATCAACACCCAGTTGAGGCCCGCGTTCACGACGTTGCCCACCAGCACCGCCACGACGATCGGCCGCACACGCGTGAGCGCCTGCAGCACCTGACGCAACGCGTTGAATGCGAAGAAGGGCAACAGGCCGGCAATGCACCACCGCACGTAACTCGCCGCCAACGGAGTGATCTCATCCGGCTGACCGAGCAGGCCGAGCACCGCTTTTGCAGGAATGTACGTGAGCGCGATCACGACGGTCACGCCGAGCGTCAGTAGCAGGCCGCGCTGGACCCCGCGGGCGATCCCGACGTCGTCGCGCGCGCCCACGGCCTGCGCCACGACCGGATCGAGCACCATCAACAGACCGATGCCGATGATCGACGTGATGAAGAAGTAGAAGTTGCCCAGCGCGGCGGCCGCGAGGTGCACCGCCGAGACGCGCCCGAGCATCATCACGTCGACGAAGCCCATCCCCTGCAAACCGACATTGACGAGCACGATCGGCGTCGCGAGCTGCGCCATCTCGCGCAGCTCGGCCACGGTCGGGCGGAGCCGCGCGAAGTCGGTCACGCGGCGATCCCTATTCCCACTCGATCGTCGCCGGAGGCTTGGAGCTCACGTCGTACACGACGCGGTTGATCCCCTTCACCTCGTTGATGATCCGATTGCTGATCCGAGCCAGCACCTCGGTCGGGAAGGCGTACCAGTCGGCCGTCATCCCGTCGGTGCTCGTCACCGCGCGCAGCGCGATCACGTGCTCGTAGGTGCGGCCGTCACCCATGACGCCCACTGAGCGGACGGGGAGGAACACCGCGAAGGCCTGCCAGATCTCGTTGTACAGACCAGCCGCGCGGATCTCCTCGAGGTAGATCGCGTCGGCGCGGCGCAGCGTTTCCACATTCACGGGGTCGACCGCACCGAGTACACGGATCGCGAGCCCAGGGCCCGGGAACGGATGTCGACCGACCATCTCCTCCGGCAAGCCGAGCTCACGGCCGACGTTGCGCACCTCGTCCTTGAACAGCTCGCGCAACGGCTCGATCAACTTGAACTTCATGTCGGGCTTGAGCCCGCCCACGTTGTGATGCGTCTTGATCGTCGCGCTCTTGCCTCCCTTGGCGCTCACCGACTCGATCACGTCGGGGTAGAGCGTCCCCTGCACGAGGAACTTGGCATCCTTCCCCGCATCGGCGGATGCATCCTCGAAGACGTCGATGAAGGTGTGCCCGATCGCCTTGCGCTTCGCCTCGGGATCGTCGAGCCCGCTCAACGCGCCGAGGAATCGGTCCTCGGCCCTCACGGTGATCAGCTTGATACCGAGATGCTGTCCCATGGTGCGTTCGACCTGCTCACGCTCATGCAACCGCAGCAGTCCCGTGTCGACGAAGATGCAGGTGAGTTGATCGCCGATCGCCTTGTGGACGAGCGCCGCCGCCACCGACGAATCCACACCGCCGGAGAGTCCGCAGATCACATGTGCATCGCCAACGAGTTCACGGATCGCTGCCACCTGCTGCTCGACGAAATGCCCCGGCGTCCAATCGGGCGTGCAGCCCGCGACACCGAACAGGAAGTTCTGGATGATCTCCGCGCCGCGCACCGTGTGGGCGACTTCGGCATGGAACTGGATCGCGTGGATCGGCTTGGTCGCATGGCGGAAGCCGACGACCGGATTGCCTTCGCTCGACGCGGTGAGGACGTAGCCGGGCGGGACCGCTTCGACATGGTCCCCGTGGCTCATCCAGACCTGCGTCCGCTCGTTCGCGTCGAACCCGGCGAAGAGCCCCGTCGCCTCCTTCACGACCATCTCGGCGCGGCCATACTCACGCCGCCCACTCCCCTTCACCTGACCACCCACCGTGTGCGCGATCCACTGCATGCCGTAGCAGACGCCGAGCACCGGCGCGACGTCGAGGATCGCCGGATCGAATGTCGGAGCGTCCACATCGGTCACCGAGCTCGGCCCGCCCGACAGGATGATCGCCGTAGGCTTCCAGTCGCGGATCCATGAGAGCAGGCGATCGGCCGGATGGATCTCGGAGAAGACCCGCGCCTCGCGCACCCGGCGCGCGATGAGCTGCGTGAACTGCGAACCGCAATCGAGGATCAGGACACGGGAGGCACTCTGCGTCACTTCGTCCACTCCGCCGAATCGAGTTTGATGAACTCGACGTGCTTGGTATCGAGATCGAGGATCGCACCGCTCGGCGCGCCGTAGAGCCAACCGCAGGCCTCACCGGGGTTCACGATGAGCGTCTCCCCACGGGTCTTCATCTCCTGCATGTGCGTGTGCCCGTGGATCACGAACGCGTGCGCGAGCACGGACCGTTCGGTCACGTCGCCGATGTCATGCACGATCAGCACCTTGTGCTCGCCGAACTTGATGCTGTGCGGCGACTCGAACAGTTCCTGGCCCATCCCTTTCTCGGCGAACGAGCGGATCCCTTCGCGGTCGCCGTCGTTGCGGCCGAATACACCGGCCATCGCCATGCCGTGATCCTGGAAGGGCCGAAGCGAGAACGGCGAACAGTAGTCGCCCGCGTGGAGCACGAAGTTCACGTCGCGCGCCAGCATCTCCTTCAGCAGGGCATCGATCGCCGACACGCGATCATGGGTGTCCGACAGCAGTCCGACGCGCATCAGGCGTCTCTCCATTGGGGAGTGGGGATCTCGCGTCGCACGAGGTCCTCGTATGTCTCACGCGCGGTCACGACCGCCCACCGCGCGCCATCGACCAGCACCTCGGCCACCCGCGGCCGAGCATTGTAGTGCGAACTCATCACGTAACCATAGGCGCCGGCGGTGTGCACCGCGAGCAGGTCGCCGGGTTCGACGTTGGACATCTCACGATCGAGCGCGAGGAAATCACCGCTCTCGCACACGGGGCCCACGACGTCCGCGGTCATCGTGCCGGCGCGCGGCGTCACGGCCTCGATCCGGTGGAACGCGTCATAGTGCGACGGACGGAGCAACTCCGTCATGCCCGCGTCGCAGATCACATACGACTTGGGTCCCGATCGCTTACGATAGAGCACGCGCGTGAGCAACACGCCCGACGCTGCGACGAAGAACCGGCCCGGCTCAACGAGAAGCTCAGCACCGAGTGCGTTCGCTGCGGCCGTGACGATCGCGCCATAGGCGGCCAGGTCGGGCTCGTCCTCGCCATCGTACGGCACGGGCAGACCGCCGCCAGCGTCGAGATACGCGATCGGCGCCCCAGCCTTTCGCAACGTCAGCGAGAGTTCGACGAGTCTCGCCGTGCCCTCACGGTAGGCGTCGAAGGAGTGCAGCTGCGATCCCACATGCATGTCGAGCGCCTGCAGCGACAGATTCGGCAACGCGATCGCGAGTCGCCCGATCGCCTCCGCCTCGCCGATCGGCACGCCGAACTTGTGGCCCTTCTCACCGGTCGCGATGTAGTGGTGGGCGTTCCGCACGTCCACCTCCGGGTTCACGCGCAGCCCGACGTTCGCGATCGCACCCAACTCGTCCGCCACCCGCGAGAGCAGACGCAGCTCCGCCTCGGACTCGACGTTGATCAGCTTCACGCCGGCGACGATCGCCTCGCGCAACTCCCGCTCCGACTTGCCGACGCCACCGAAGAGGATGTCGCCGGGGGCGAACCCCGCATTGAGCGCCTTGAAGAGCTCCCCGCCGGATACGACGTCGACCGCGCAGCCGGCCGCGCGCAGCACCTCCAGGATCCCGCGGCTCGCGTTGGCCTTGAGCGAGTAGTGGATCCGGTGTGGGGCCGCCGCGAGCGCCGCGTCGAGTTTCGTGTACCGATCCCGGATCACACTCGCCGAGTAGACGAACGCCGGAGTCCCCGCCCCCTGAGCGATCTGGGACAGGGGCACCGCTTCGCAGTGCAGTGCACCGTCGCGATCGCCGAATCCGCGCATCAGTACGCCTTGGCCCAGATGACCTCGTGCTTGGCCGGCTGGCCGGTGACGAGACAGGTCGCGGGTGCCGTGGCGGAACGGAACTCCGGGTCAGGGATGCAGCGGATCGTTGCCTTCGTCTCTTCCTTCACCTGCGCCTCGACGGCGGGATCGCCGTTCCAGCCCGCATAGACGAAGCCGCCCGGCCCATCGATGATCTCCTTGAACTGCGCATACGACGTCACATTGCGATGCGAGTTCGCTTCGCGACGCGCCTTCGCGGCGGCCAGCAAGTCGTTCTGGATCGTCTCGAGCAGCGCGGAAACGGTCGCCGGAAGGCCTTCCATCGGCAGCGCGGCCTTGGCGCGGGTGTCGCGACGCGCCGAGAAGACAGAGCCCTTCTCCAGATCCTTGGGGCCGATCTCGAGGCGCAGCGGGACGCCGCGCAGTTCCCACTCGTAGTATTTGGCACCGGGCTTGATACCGTCGCGATCATCCACGCGCACCCGGAGGCGATCGGTCGCGCCGCGACCCGTCCAGCCCACGAGTTCCGCGTTCACTTTGTGCGCCGCTTCGACGACGCGCGAACGTTCGTCGTCGGTCTTGTAGATCGGGATGATCACCACCTCGATCGGCGCGAGCCGCGGCGGGCAGACGAGCCCGTTGTCGTCGGAGTGCGTCATCACGAGGCCGCCCACCATGCGAGTGGAGACACCCCACGACGTGTTCCAAGCGAAGGCGGTCTCGCCGTTCTCGTCCTGGAACTTGAGGTCGAACGCCTTCGCGAAGTTCTGCCCGAGGTTGTGCGACGTGCCGGCCTGCAGCGCCTTGTTGTCCTGCATCATCGCTTCGCACGAATACGTGCGCACCGCGCCGGCGAACTTCTCGCTCTCGCTCTTGAGACCGGTGATCACCGGCATCGCGATCCACCCCTCCATGAACTCACGGTAGACGCCGAGCATCCGGCGTGCCTCCTCCTCGGCCTCGTCATGGGTCGCGTGCGCCGTATGCCCCTCCTGCCAGAGGAACTCGAGCGTGCGCAAGAAGAGCCGCGTGCGCATCTCCCAGCGGACCACGTTCGCCCACTGGTTCATGAGGATCGGCAGGTCGCGATAGCTCTGCGTCCACTTCGCGAACATGTGGTAGATGATCGTCTCCGACGTGGGCCGGACGATCAACGGTTCCTCGAGCAGCTTGCCACCGCCATGCGTGACGACTGCGACCTCGGGGGCGAAGCCCTCGACATGATTCGCTTCCTTCTGCAGGAAGCTCTGCGGGATGAACAGCGGGAAGTACGCGTTCTCGTGCCCCGTGGCCTTGAACATGTCATCGAGCGCACGCTGCATCCGCTCCCAGATGCCGTAGCCATTGGGGCGGATGACCATCGATCCCTTCACGGGCGAGTAGTCGGCGAGCTCGGAGCGCAGCACGAGTTCGTTGTACCAGGCGCTGAAATCCTCGGCGCGCGTCGTCAGCTTCTTGTCGTCAGCCATTTTGGTTTCGGGCGTTGTCGCGCTGCTGTTGCAGCCAATCACGGAGTCCCTGCATCACCGCGGTGTCGCCCGCGAGGGCGGCGGCGGTGTCCATCGCGTGCGTCGGTGCACCGCTCATCTTGCCGAGCAGGCTCGTGACCTCGGTCACGCCGTCCTCGCGGAAGTAGATCGCCGCGCTCACGCCGGCCTTCTTGGCGCCATCGACCTGATTGCGCGTCGCTTGGCCCATGTAGCGTTCGGCATTCATGCCGTGCGCCACGCTGAGGCCAGCACTACGGAGCGCGGTCACGAGCCTGAGCGCGTTGGGGAAGCCGACGGCCGCTGCGCCGTTGCCCGCGACGAGTTGCAGGTCAACGGCATCCTCGCTCGCGGCGGGAAAGAGCCCGCGATCCTGCAGGAGTTCCCCGAGCACCACGTCGCCCATGCCGAAGCCGAGCGCGGGGAGATCGGTACCACTGAGCGCCTTGAGCAGGTTGTCGTATCGTCCACCGCCGCAGATCGCGCGGAGCTCGCCCTTCGCGTCGAAGAGCTCGAACACGATTCCCGTGTAGTAGGCCAGCCCACGCACGATCGAGAGATCGAGTACGACCCACTCCCCCACGCCGAGCGCGTCGAGCGCCGCGAGATAACGCGTGAAGCGTTCCACATGCTCCTGCGCCGCCGGTGCCTTGCCGAACTCGGCGCGCACCGCGTCGAAGGTCGTGCCAGCTGCCAGCGAGAGGATGCGTTCCACCAGAGCTGAGCCGATCCCCGCCTTCGCCAGCTTCTCCGCCGAGAGCTCGCGCGGCTGCCGCGCGAACTTGTCGACCACACCGTACACGGCGGGGATCTGCTCTTCCGTCACGCCCAGCGTGACGAGGATCCCGTTGAGTAGCCGCCGGTCGGAGACGCGGGCGCGCACGTCCGCACTCGTGAGCCCCAGCTCGCGCATGATGTCGATCGCCACCGCGAGCAGCTCGGCGTCGGCGACCTCGCTCGCCTCACCGACGATGTCCACGTTGAGCTGATAGTGCTCGCGCAGCCGACCACGCTGCGCCCGCTCGTAGCGGAAGAGCTGCGGCAGCGAGAACCATTTCACCGGCTTCCGCAGTGCGCTCGCGCGCGCGCCGACCATCCGCGCGAACGTCGGCGTCATCTCCGGTCGCAGCGCGACCTCGCGGTTGCCCTTGTCCACGAAGTTGTAGAGCTGACCGACGATCTCGTCGCCGCTCTTCTTCGTGTACAGATCCAGCGGCTCGAGCGGCGGTCCGTCGTACTCGACGAACGCGTACGTGCGCGCTACGGCCCGCCAGGCGCGGAAGATGTGCGCGCGGCGGGCCAGCTCGTCGGGATAGAAATCGCGGAATCCAGGCAGTGCTCCACTACTCATCCCGCAATTTACCCGTCCGTCGGAGACACCTGCAACCGCGACATCGCATCGCCTACGGTATGGAACGAGCCCGTGACGAGCACCGTGGCCCCTCTCGACGGCGCGAGTCGCAGCGCCGCGTCGAAATCCGGCACCAGTTCGGCGGCCCACCCCTCGCTCGTGGCGAACGCCAGCGCCTCGCTCGCGACCCACGCCCGGCTCGTAGGGGCCGTGGGTGCGTTCGTGAGGATGAACCGGTCCACCGCGCCACTGAGCGCCCGCAGCATGCCTCGCCAGTCCTTGTCGCCCAAAACGCTCACGAGGGCCACCACCGGCGCGGCCGGCGCAACGGCGCGCAGCGTCTCCGCCGACACCGCCGCCCCGTCGGGATTGTGCGCCACGTCGAATATCCAGTTTCCGTGGCGAGAAAAACGACCCGGGAGCTGCACCCGGGCGAGTGCCGGGAGCGCGTCGGACGGCGACACCCGGAGTGGCCCGGGAATGGCATCGAGCATCGTGAGCGCCATCATCGCGTTCGTCGCCTGATGCCGCCCCGGAAGACCCGTCGTGACGTCCAGCGGCCCACTGAGGCCCAGTGGCCCCCCCGACGCTGGCTCCCACCGAAAGCTCGTCCCCTCTGCCGTGACGCGAATCCCCGTCGCCATGCCTTCCTGTGCGACCACACGCACAGGCGTCGCGCCTCGACGCCGCGCCTCAGCGACGAGAATCGACTGGATCGCCTCATCCCATTCGCCCACCACCGCCGGCACTCCAGGCTTGTAGATCCCGGCCTTTTCGGGCGCGATCAACTCGCGGGTCGTCCCGAGCCACTCGGTGTGGTCGATCGCGATCCCCGTTACCCCGGCGACGAGCGGCGTGATCACGTTCGACGCGTCGAGCCGACCGCCCAGGCCCGTCTCGATGACCGCGACATCGACCTCCGCCGTCGCGAACAGGTCGAACGCCATGGCGGTGGTGGCTTCGAAGAACGTCGCCCCCAAACGCTCGACAGCAGGCGTCCACCGGTCGAGAAAGGTCACGATCGATTCCTCGGGAACCGGCTTTCCGTCGATCAGAAAGCGCTCGCGAAAGTCGACGAGGTGGGGAGATGTGTACTTACCGACCTTGAGTCCACGGGCGCGCAGGACCGTCTCGAGCGAGGCGCACACGCTCCCCTTCCCATTCGTCCCCGCGACATGAAGGGTGCGCAACCGACGGTGAGGGTCACCGAGTTCACCGAGGAAGGCCTCGACGCGCTCCAGACCGAGCTTCCATTGCCCCGTGGTCCGCGCGAAGAGGAAGTCGAGCGCGGCGCGGTAGCTGCGCGGCCTCAGGAGGACGCCCACCCCGTGGCCGCCGGCTTGCCGCTCATGTGGCGCAGGAGCTGCCCGACCGTCCGCTTGAGTTGATGGCGGTGCACGACCTGATCGACCATCCCGTGGCTGAGCAGGAACTCAGCCGTCTGAAAACCCTCTGGGAGATCCTGCCCGAGCGTCTGCTTGATCACGCGCGGTCCGGCGAAGCCGATCACCGCCCCCGGCTCGGCGAGGATCGCATCGCCCAGCATCGCGAAGCTCGCACTCACGCCGCCGGTGGTCGGATTCGTCAGGATCGAGACGTACGGGATACGACGTTCCGCCAGCTGCGAGAGCATCGCAGCCGTCTTGGCCATCTGCATGAGCGAGAGCACGCCTTCCTGCATGCGCGCGCCCCCCGAGCACGAGAGCACGATCAGCGGCCACTTCTTCTCGAGCGAGCGCTGGCCCAATCGGGCGATCTTCTCGCCCACCACCGAGCCCATCGAGCCACCCATGAATGCGAAATCCATGACGCCGAGGTTCACGGGCATCTGATCCATCATGCCGGAGAGCGTGAGGATGGCGTCATGGTCGCCCGCGTTCTTGAGCGCCTTCTTCAGGCGCCCCGGATACTCGGGGAACTCAAGTGGATCGACCGACGCGAGCTCGACGTCCTTCTCCTCCAGCGTGCCCTCGTCGAGGAGCAACGCCGCGTACTCGTGGGATCGGAAC
>JANOWT010000188.1:0-12496 GCA_031418115.1 Gemmatimonadota bacterium | reverse complement strand
TCCTGTTCGCGGCGGCCGCCGGCTGGCAGTGGGCTGATTCGCGATCGCTCAGTGGCGAGCGAGCGGTCGCGCGTGACTCTCTGGCCAGTGATTCGGCCCTCCTGGCGCAGGCGCGCGGTGAGGCGAAGCTCGTCTCCGACTCGCTCGCCTCATTCCTCAGCGATCGTGCCGCCCGCGACTCCGCGGCCGACCTCGCGTATCTCGTGATCTCGATCGCCGACAATCGGCTCTGGTACCGGCGCGGCACCGAAGTGATCTTCGAGACGCGCGTCGCCACTGGGTCGGGCAAGTTCCTCGAGCAGTCAGGGGCCGGTGGGGAACAGTGGAAGTTCGAGACCCCCCGCGGGCGACTCGTGGTGCAACGCAAGGACATCGAACCCGCCTGGGTGCCCCCTGACTGGCACTTCGTCGAGGCGGCTCAGAAGAAGAACCTTGAGCTCGTGCGTCTCGAACGGGGCATGAAGGTCCCCGCCGGCAACGGAACCGTTGTCATGTTGAGCGGTACCAATGTGGTCACTCGATTCCCAGATGGCCGCGAGGAACCGTTCGAAGTGAAGGACGGCCACGAGATCCGGGTGGGGAACAAGCTGATCATGCCTCCGTTCGGCACCGTTCAGCGCCGGTACCTCGACGTGCTCGGGGCCAATCGGCTCTACCTAGGGGACGGCTACGGCATTCACGGAACTGACGTTCCGTCGAGTATTGGCCGAGCGGCCAGTCATGGTTGTATCAGGGTGAGGAATGAGGACATTGAGACACTGTTCCGGATTGTCGGATTGGGCACGCCAGTATACGTTTACTGAGCGAATGGTCAGTACTTATTGACCTAATGGTCAGTCAAGGATCGCGCGTACGCTGTCGACAACTATCACAATGGGACTATGGGCTGAATCGTTAGCCCGGTATCTTCCGTCCTCGCCGCGACACCAGCCCCGAGGTCCCGTTCGTGCACGCATCTTTGCTCCCTCCGTTTCGCCGGGTCGCGCGCGCCGTCACACTGGTCGCGATCGCGATTCTCAGCTCGGCTGCTGGCTCTGCGTCCACGACGACGCTCTCCGGTGAGCCGGTGATGCACGTCCCCGATTCGCTGCGGGGTCGCAGCGGTCGGCTGCTCTTCCGGATCCTCAGGAGCGAGATCGACCCGACTGTCGAGCTCGATCCCCTCACGCGCCTCTTCGGCCCTGACGCGCTCTCGCGTCCAGGCATCCTGGCCGTGCGCGACTCTCTCTCGGCCGATCCCTTCAGCTTCGCGAATCTCGTTCCCTTCGCGGTCAAGCAGAACGGCCGCGTGGGCCTGTACCAGGTGGGTCGCTGGCCGGCCGAGGTGCGCCGCCCGCGTGGCGACGCGTATCGCCTCCCGGAGGGCTTCATAGAGGTGAGCGAGTCGATGCGTGACGTCCGTGTCTCGACCCACTTCACGCTCGGGCAGTTCCTGACCAGGGATCAGCGCGACGTCTGGCCCAAGATGCTCCTGCTCGACGAGCGGCTGGTCGACAAGCTCGAGTTGGTCGTCTCCGAGCTCCGGCTCGCCGGGATCAAGTCACAGGGACTGGGCGTGCTCTCGGGCTTTCGTACGCCGCAGTACAATGCCCGCGGCGGCAAGAACACGGGACGCGCGACTGACAGCCGTCACCAGTACGGCGACGCCTCCGACGTGTACGTGGACGTGAACGGCGACGGGCGTATGGACGACATCACTGGCGACAAGAAGGTCGACATCCGCGACGCCGTGCGCCTCGCCCGCATCGTCGAGCGCGTCGAGGCCAAGTACCCGGAGCTGACCGGCGGGCTCGGCGTCTACCGCGCGACCGGTTCGCATGGGCCGTTCGTGCACATCGATGCCCGCGGCGAGCGTGCCCGGTGGGGATTCCCGCAGTGAACGATCTGCTCAAGGACCGGATCATGCGCCGCCTCGAGGTGCTGCCCGAGGACCGGCAGTACCAGGTCCTCGACTATATCGAGTTCCTCGAGAGTAAGTACGCTCAGCGCCAGGCACCTGGTCCCAACGTCTTCCAGAAGTTCGCCGAAGGTGTGGAGGACACGCTGCGCGCCGGCAATGTCTCGGCCAGCACCGTCGCCGAGGCGATGGGGTTCATGAGCAAGGCGATGGGCGTCATGGCCGGAGTGGCCGCGGCGGGAAAGTCGGTCGCGTCCGACATCGTCTCGCCTGGCAAGTCGCCAAAGCCGGCCGACGCGGCGAAGCCGGCCGATGCTGCAAAGCCGACCGAGCCGCCGAAGGACTCGAGTACGCCGTAGCCCGCTGGTAATGGCGCTCCCGCTCGGGTAACTTGCGAGATGGGACTCCCCACTGTTCGCATCCGCACCGATGCCGCGCTGACCTTCGACGACGTTCTCCTCGTCCCGCGGCACTCCGTCGTTCATCCGAAGGACGTCAGCACGTCCACCCGCTTCACGCGGGGCATCACGCTCCAGGTGCCGTTGGTCTCCGCGGCGATGGACACCGTCACCGAATCCGAGATGGCGATCGCCATGGCGCGCGCCGGCGGCATCGGGGTCCTCCACAAGAACATGTCGATCGACCGGCAGGCCGCCGAGGTCGACCGGGTGAAGCGCTCCGAGAGCGGGATGATCCGCAATCCGATCACGCTCCAGCCCAGCGCAACACTGCGCGAAGCGGTCGCACTCATGGCGCGCTTCCACATCAGTGGCGTGCCCGTGGTCGATGCGAACGGCCTGCTCGTGGGCATCATCACCAATCGTGACCTGCAGTTCGAGCGAGCGCTCGATCGCCCGCTCGCAGAGGCGATGACCAAGGACAAGCTCATCACCGCGCCGGCCGGCACCTCGCTCGACACCGCCGAACAGATCATGGGCAAGCACCGGATCGAGAAACTCCCGGTGATCGACGACGCCGGGAAGTTGATCGGCCTCATCACGGTGAAGGACATCCACAAGCGTCGCGCCTACCCCAACGCCGCCAAGGACCATGAGGGTCGCCTGATGGTGGCGGCGGCGATCGGCGCGAGTGGCGACTACTTGGACCGCGCAAAGGCGTTGATCGACGCTGGAGTGGACGCGCTGATCATCGACACCGCGCATGGGCACTCGCAGGGCGTGCTCGACGCCACAGCCACGGTGCGGCAGGCGCACCCCGGCGTGCAGCTGATCGCCGGCAACATCGCCACGGAGAGTGCCGCGCGCGCGCTCGTCGAACGTGGCGTCGACGCGATCAAGGTCGGCGTCGGTCCGGGCTCGATCTGCACCACGCGTATCGTCACCGGCATCGGCGTGCCGCAGCTCACCGCGATCCTCGACGCGGTCGCCGGTGCGGCGGGCATCCCGATCATCGCCGACGGGGGCATCAAGTACTCCGGCGACATCGTCAAGGCGATCGGCGCCGGTGCCGCGACGGTAATGATGGGGTCGATGCTCGCCGGCACTGAGGAGAGCCCCGGTGAATCGCTCCTCATGGAAGGCCGTCGCTTCAAGATGATCCGCGGCATGGGCTCGCTCTCGGCCATGCAGGACGGCAGCGCCGATCGCTACTTCCAAGAGAGCGAGATGTCGTCAAAGAAGTTCGTGCCCGAGGGCATCGAAGGCCGCGTGCCGTACAAGGGCCCGGTCTCCGACGTGCTCTACCAGATGGTTGGCGGCCTCCGCTCCGGCATGGGCTACGCGGGGTGCGCCAGCATCGACGCGCTACGCACCGAAGCCGAGTTCGTCCGCATCACCACCGCCGGCCTTCGCGAATCGCATCCGCACGACGTGACCATCACGCGCGAAGCACCCAACTACAGCGTCTAGCGCTCCCCTTGTCCGATCTCCTCACAGTCCCGGCCGCGCGCCGCGAAGCGATCCAGCGTCTCTCCGCCGAGCTCCGCCCGGGGATGACCGTCGCCCTTTCGACGCACATCAACGCCGACGGCGACGGTTGCGGCTCACAGACGGCTCTTGCGCGACTGCTCGGGCAGATGGGCGTGCGAGCCGTGATCGTGAACCCCACTCCGTGGCCCGAGCTCTTCCGCTGGCTCCTCGGTGACGATGTCGAGGATCGGTCCGCCGAGGGTGCCAAGGCGCTCAAGTCCGTCGACCGACTGATCGTGCTCGACATCAGCGACATCAGTCGGCTCGGGCAGCTCGCGGCAGCCGTGCGGGCTCTGCCGGTGGACGCCCTGGTGATCGACCACCACCTGCCTGGGGACGAACCGCCCGGCAAGACGATGTTGAGCGATACCGCCGCCTGCGCGACGGCCGAACTCGTCTTCGACTTCGCCCGCGAGCGCGGGCTCACGATCACGACGCCCATAGCCAAGTCGCTCTACACCGCGCTCGTGACCGATACCGGCGGTTTCCGATTCGGGAACACATCGCCGCGTTGCTTGGCGGTCGCGGCCGAACTCCTCATGGCCGGTGTCGACCCGGAACAGATGTACGCCCGCATCTACGGGAGCGTGCCGCTGGGGCGGATCCACCTGTTGCGCGACGCCCTCGACACGCTCGAGGTCGACATGGCCCACGGCATGGCCTGGGTGAAGGTGGTCGCAGGCGCGCTCGAGCGGCACGGTGTCTCGTCGGAGGACCTCGACGGCGTCGTGGAGCACCCGCGCTCGATCGCCGGGGTGCGTCTCGCGCTCCTGTTCCGTGACCTGGGTCATGGTAAGGTGAAGGTCTCCTTCCGAAGTTTGGCGGGTGTGAATGTGAATACGTTGGCCCGGGCGTTCGGCGGGGGTGGCCACGCTCGTGCCGCGGGCGCCCTGATCGCCGGGACTCTGGCCGAGGTTGAAACCCGCGTCCTGTCGGAGGCGCGCCGCCTCCTGGAGGCTGGCGCTCTGGCCGGCTGAGTATCACGATATGATGCGGATCGTCCAGTGGGAGTCGGTCTCGCTCTACCTTATTCGCTGGAACACTCCAGCCGAGGGGTCCTATGTCCGTAGACAGTCGTTCGCGCCGTGACCGCTCTCGCCGGGGTGGTTTCTCCCTGATCGAGTTGATGATCGTGGTCGTGATCGCAGGAGTGCTGCTCTCGATCGGCGGGGTGTCGATCGGGCAACAGGTCCGTCGGGACCGCGCGATGCGGTCGGCGAGCGTGGTGCAGGGCATCCTCATGCAGGCGTCCACCATTGCGGTCCGGCGGCGGCAGCCGGTGAACATCGGCCTGTCGGGAACGAGGCTGCGGATCACGTTGCGTTCGAGCGGCGCCGTGCTCAAGGAGCGCGACTTCGGACCGGGTAACGACCTCCTGGCGACGCTCGCAGTGAGTCCGAGCGGTGGCGTCACGGTCTTCCCCAATGGACGGGCCAACGCGGATCTGGTCGTGACCGTGTCTAGCACGGACATCTCGCACAACGTCACCCGCACTGCGACCGGCGTCGTGAGGCTGCAATGATCAAGAATCGCAAAGGCGTGTCGTTGATCGAAGTCATGGTGGCCGTGACCCTGCTGGGGTTGATCGCGACCGCCCACACGATCGTGACCCTGCGCTACTCGGTGCGGACCCGAGTGGCTGCCATCGGGGTGGATCGGGCGGCCTCGATCTCGACCGCCCTCGACTTGTATACGACGATGCCGTACGCGAATCTCACGGCGAACACGGGATGCACCACCATCTCGTCGCTCACGGCCTACGCGCATCAGCGTTGCGTGACACTCTCCAATCCCACACAGGCGATCACGCGCGTGCAGATCATCATCATTCCGACCAACACGGCCTTCAGGAGTGATACGATCCGAGTGGACCGGAGTCTGCCGCCGGCCGGGTCGATCTTCTCATGACACGCCGCCGCGGCTTCACCCTGGTGGAACTGCTGATCACGGTGGTCCTGCTCGGGATCGTGGGACTCGGCATCTCGAGCATGCTCGTCTCGCAGATGCGCTTCTTCTCGCGGGCGACCGGCGCGCGTGACGCACGTGCGGTCTCGCGCAACGCACTCAATCTCGTGCGCGACGAGATGCGCATGATCGAGCCCCGCGGCATCATCGCGGCCTCGGCCACATCGATCACGGTGCGCGTGCCCTACGCCGTCGGCGTGTACTGTGCGAGCAGCACAGCGGCGTTCGTTGCCGTGGACTCGCTCGTCTTCACCACCGCGGGATTCCGTGGCTACGCGTATCGCGACACGGCGATGAACGCCACTTACGTCTATGTGGCGTCCGGAACGGCACCGACCGTGGGATCGGCGGCCACCTGTACCGGCGGCCCGTTGATCACCCCCCTCGCGGGCGGGGAGGTGCTCACGCTGAGTCCGGCCCTGCCGAGTCTCGCGCCTGGCGCCCCAGTACTTCTGTGGCAGCGGGTCACCTACTCGCTCGCCGCAAGCACGCTCGTGCCGGGACGCACCGCCTTCTGGCGCGAGGTGGCCGGTGGTGCGGCCGAGGAGATGGCCGTCCCGTTCGAGAACACAGCGATCTTCCGCTTCTATGTCTCGGGCGCGCTCACATCGCAAGCGGCGGTGCCCGGTACGCTCAACACGATCACTGGCCTCGAGATCGTCCTCACGGGGCAGAGCGAAAAGGTCTCACAAGCTACCAACGCGCCTGAGTCGGCGTCCACGCGGGTGTCCATCCTCTTTCGAAACGCGGTGTTCTGACATGCACTCCATGAATTCTCGGCGCGCGGGCTTTGCCTTGCCCATGGTCATTCTGGTGCTGTTCATCCTCGTCGGTGCGCTGGCCTCGGGGTTCGCGATCCTCAGCGGCGAGCTCGCCGCTGACGACGCCACGATTCAGGCGCAGGCCGCGGCCGCACTCTCCGAATCAGGCTTGCAGCAGGGTCTGCGCAACCGGCCTGGCTTGGGGCTCCCCGCCATTCCGCCGGCCGGGATCGAGTCGACGCGCGTCACGCTCTCCGGCGGCTACGCCGACATCGTGACCACGAGGATGCGCGCCGCCGTCGGGACGACGGTCCCGGCGCTCTATCTCGTGCGTGCGCGTGGCGTTCGCACCGTCACTGGAGTCGCGGGAGCCGGCAACGCGATGGCGATGTCGAGCGCGTTCGCGACCTTCCAGCAGATGACGATGACCGTCGCCTCGGCGATGACCGGAATCAACGGCATCAGCAAGGCCGGCAACTCCGGAACGATCAGTGGTGTCGATCAGTGTCCGGTCGCGTTGGGGGGCACCGGAACCACGATCGCTGCGGTCGCCGTGCCGAACACGCCTGGGTATTCCGGTCAGCAGGGTCCGCTGGTCGGCACCCCCAAGATCCAGTCGCTCGGGGCGACCGCCGCGACTGCCGCGACCACGGTCCCGTTCGACTGGGCTGACATAGTGAGCGGTTCGGCCATCACCCCGGACTTCACATCGAACTCGTCCGGGACCGGATTCCCGACCACGGCCTGGTTCGTGGCTAACCCGACGCGCTATCCCACGATCATCGTGAACAACGGCCCGAACCCGAACGTCGAGTTCACGCTGGGCTCGTTCGGTCGCGGCCTCCTCATCGTCTACGGGGATATCCGGATGAACGGCAATACCTCCGGGTGGGACGGCATCATCATCGTCGGTGGGAAGTTGCGGTCGAACGGCACCAATCAGATCCAAGGAGCCACGATCACCGGCCTCAACGTCAAACTCGGCTATGCCGTCACGAGCAACGACGTGAACGACCTGAACGGCACGAAGTCGTTCTACTACAACTCCTGCAACGTCAACGCGGCGCTCAGTTCACTCGGCGCGCTGCGTGTGTACCAGAATACCTGGGCGAACAACTTCCCGACGTACTAGGGTCAAGGCAGGCGAGCGACGCGCAAGGCTTTGAGGAGGGCGGTCGAGGGTCTATCGTTCAGTCCTGAACGATAGACCCTCGCTCAATTCTCCCCATGACCGATACCCTGCAGGCCCGCCTCGCCGAGGCGCTCGCCCCGATCGCCAATCCCCGCACCGGCGCGTCGATCTACCAGACGCAGCAGGTCCGCGACATCGCCGCCACGCGCGACGGCAAAGTGCGCGTCACGCTCCTCCTCGCCGCTCAGGACGACCCCACGCTCGCGCGGCAGGTGCGGCAGGCGCTCGAGAAGGTCGAGGGTGTCACCGATGTGCGCGTCGACGTGAAGGACGCCACGGAGGTCCCGGCCGCTGCGCCATCGGCCACGCCCGCCGCGCCCGCCGCCCCCGTCCCCGGCAAACCGCGCAGCGCGTTGCCGATGATGGACGCGCCGTCGCAGGCGCCCCGCACCGCAGCGCCCACCCCCGTCGCGTACCCGCGACTCGGCCGCATCGTCGCCGTCTCGTCAGGCAAGGGCGGCGTTGGCAAGTCGACCGTCACCACGAACCTCGCGATCGCGCTCGCCAAGGCCGGGTATCGCGTCGGGATCCTCGACGCCGACATCTACGGACCAAATGTCCCGCGGATGATGGGCGTGGACGGTGCGCCGCCAGTGCAGAACGAGAAGATCATGCCGCTCGAAGCGCATGGCGTGAAGATCATCTCGATCGGGTTCCTGATCGAGCGCGATCAGCCGGCGATCTGGCGCGGTCCGATCGTGATGAAGATCCTCACACAATTCTTGCGTGACGTCGACTGGGGCGATCTCGACACGCTCCTGGTCGACATGCCCCCGGGCACCGGCGACGCGCAGCTCTCGCTCGTGCAGGCGACGCACATCGCCGGCGCGGTGATCGTCACCACGCCGCAGGAGGTCGCGGTGGGCGATGCGCTCCGTGGTGCGATGATGTTCCGCCGCGTTGGCGTGCCGGTGCTCGGCATCGTCGAGAACATGTCGTACTTCGAGTCGCCCGAGACGGGGAAGCCGCTCGCGATCTTCGGTACGGGTGGCGGCAAGCGCCTGGCCGACGAGCTGCAGGTGCCACTGCTCGGCGAGGTGCCGTTGCATCCGCCGGTGCTCGAGGGCGGGGACCGCGGGCTGCCGATCGTCGTGTCGGAGCCCGACTGCACTGCGGCGCGCAAGCTGACCGCCGTGGCGATGGAGATCGCGAAGCAGCTCGGGCTCACGCTGCCGCGCTGAGCACCGCGCGAGAGTACCGCGCGAGAGCACCGCGCGGCGCGAGAGCTACTGGGGCGTCGCGCCCGGTCGTGCCGGGATCGGCCGCCGGGCTGCTGCCACGCCGGCGATCGGCGTGGGCGTCTGCCATCCCTGCATCGGCGACGGCGGGCGCTCGGTAGTTGTGCGCCGCCCCGCACCGGCACGCGAGAGCAGCGCGGCGCCAAGACCTGCGCTCATCGCCACCCAAGTCACCGCGAGCGCCACGAGGCGGCCCATGAGCGCGGCCATGCCGGTGCCCTGCAGTGCCGCGGCTACGAGCCACGGTGCCATGAGCAGCAAGACGCCGGTCGTGAGTGCCCGCAGTGCCTCATTGCGTGACGCGCCATCGCGGTGCGCGCCCGAGAGTGCGCGGCCGGTCACGAGCGCGAGCCCGAGCCAGCCGAGCGTCACCATGCCGACGAGTGCGACGGGACCCGCGACGAGCGCGAACGGGATGAGCAGGATGCCGACGATCGTGACCGCGAGGGCCACGCAGGTCAGCAGCAGGAGTGGGAGAAAACCGAGCTGACCGAGCACACCAACGAAGAAGGCGCGGCCGAAATCCTTCTCGAGCACGCGCGCCGTCGCTTCGAGATTCGACGCGAGCAGCACGAGCACGATGATTCCCACGACGATGAACATCGCGATCCAGCCGGCACCGAGCGTGAGCGCCCGGGTGCGGGACATCGGCGCGGCGACGACCGTCGTGGCCGCGACCGTCGATCGTTGCCACGACGACATCGGGCCGCGAACGCGCCCGCCGTCGAGCACCACACGGCCACGGTACGCGCTCGCCCCGCCCACCACTTCTCCACCGCCGTGGATCACGACGTCGCCCCAGAACGAGTGGACACTACCAGCGACGACGCCGTAGATCTCGGCGGTGCCGCCCACGACCACGAATGGACCGCGCACCGTGTCGCCGGCGGCGACGGAGGCATTGCCGCGCGTGTAGCGACCATTGGAGCGCAGGCCGTCCTCGGTGAAGCTGAATGCACCGAGCGCGGCAGCGACGCTGTCGGTCGCCACCGCGCCGCTGCTGACCTGTGCCACAGCGCTTCGCGGTGCGGAACCGAGCGCGAGAAGCGACATCGCGGTGAGAAGGATCGGACGCCGCATCGGCTAGTTCCTCTTCGCGGCGGCGGTGGCGGCCAGGCGGCGGAATGCGAGGAGCGCGACGAGCGTGGTGGTCGCGAGCACCGCAGCGGTGATCGCCATGGTCGAGAGCCCTCCCGCGACGAGCGTCGTCGCGGCGTCGGTCCCGAGAGCGCCAGCGGCGACCTCGCTCGCGCCGTTCACGATACCACGGCGGCCGCGGTCGACGAAGAGGTCCATGACCCAACTCGCGCGGTCCCCGCGGAACGCCAGCCACGCGGCACCCCCCGAGATCGCGATCGCGCCGACGCTCGCACCGACAACGGCGAGCAGCCGCAACGGCCGGTTGGTCGGAACGAGCTGCTTGGCCGTCTGGGTGACGGTGAGATGCCAAGGCTCCGTGACCTGCACACCGGCCATCACCGAATCGGCGAAGCGGAGCTTCGGGACGAAATGCGGGACGCCCTCGACCGCTTCGGACACGGTCCGCAACTCGTCGAATCGCTTGCGGCAGTCATCACATTCCACGAGATGCGCGCGCAGGGGCGCGTTGGCAGCGCTGACGCTGCCGTCGACCAGTAGGTCGATCTCGTTGGGAAGAAGGTGGCGGTGTTCCATGTGAAGTGCTCCGATGGGGCGTACGGGGGTGGGGGCCCGGGGGTTTCAGCGAGGCAGAGGGGAGATGTGAGAGGGGAGATGTGAGGGGGATCGGAGGGTGCGGCCTTGGGTGGACGCGGTTGGCTCGCTCTCACCTCTCACCTCCAACCTCCCACCTCCAACCTCCCACCTCCCACCTCAGCTATTCCCTCAAATGCTCCAGTGCCTCGCGCAGTTGGTGCCGCGCGCGGTGGATGTAGGTCTTCACCGTACCGAGCGGGAGATCGAGTGTGGCGGCGATCTCCTCGTAGCTCCGGCCTTCCACATGCCGGAGCATGATGCAGTTCCGGTATTCGGGGCGGAGCTTGCCGATCGCCTGCTCGATCGCGCTGCCGAGTTCCTTGGCGGCGAGCTCGTCGAGCGCGTTCTCGCTGTCGTCGGCGATGTCGAACGAGGTCGCTTCGCGGTCGGCGGCGGTCATCGCGTTGGGCGAACCGTCTATGGAGATCGTGTCGAGCGTGCGGCGGCGCAGGTGATCGATCGCGATGTTGTTCGCGATCTTGAAGAGCCAGCTCGAGAACTTGAACTCGGGCCGGTACTTGTCTATGTGATTGAGGACCTTGATGAACGCGTCCTGCGCGAGGTCCTCGGCCACGGTGCTGTCGCGCACCATGCGGTAGATGAGCGAGAAGACCGGCCGCTCGTACCTGCGGATGAGCTCGCGGAACGCCGGCTCCCGCCCCTGTTGGGCGAGTGCAACGACGTCGGCATCCGGCAGGTTGGGAAGGTCGAGGGGGGGCGCCATTCGCAGGGAGAAACTTGCCCGAGGGTACGACTACGGGCAACTTTCATTTCTATGCCGCACACGCTCGATTCAGAGGCTCTCGAGGCCAACGCGGCCGCCGAGGGCACTTCGGCGGCGGGCAAGCGCACGTACGTCCAGCGCATCTTCTCCGAGATCGCGCCGCGCTATGACCTCCTCAATCGGTTGCTCTCGTTGGGCATCGACCGCCGGTGGCGGACGCTGGCCCTGAAGCGGCTCGGCTGGGACCGCGCGCCCAAAGGCGCGTACCTCGATCTCTGCGCGGGAACGCTCGATGTCGGAGCGGAGTTGAGCAAGAAGCCGGGGTTCGCAGGGCGGATCCTCGGTGCCGACTTCGCGGAGCCGATGCTGCGGGCCGGGGTGGGGAAGGCGCCGGTGACGGTGCTCGCGCCGGTGGTGGCTGATGCGTTGGCACTGCCGGTGGCAGCGAACACCTTCGACGGGGCGATCGTCGCGTTCGGCATTCGCAATGTCGCCGATCTCGGTGCGGGACTGCGCGAAGTGCATCGCGCGCTCAAGCCGGGAGCGCGGTTCGTGATCCTTGAGTTCTCCACGCCTCGTGTGCCGCTCGTGCGGGCCGGCTACCTGTTCTACTTCCATAACATCCTTCCGTTGATCGGCCGGATCATCAGCGGACACAAGACCGCCTACACCTACTTGCCGCGCTCCGTGGCGAACTTCCCCGAGACCGACGTGCTCGCTGCGGCGATGACCGCAGCCGGCTTTCGCGACGTGACGTGGGAATCGCTGACCTTCGGGATCGCGGCCGTGCACGTGGGAACCAAGTGACCGAGACGCTCGACACCCTGCAGGAGTTCATCGCCGCCATCGAGAAGATGGGCGAACTCAGGCGCATCACCGAGCCAGTGAGCGTCGATCTCGAGATGTGCGAGATCGCGGACCGTGTGATGAAGATGCCCGGCGGTGGCCCGGCGCTGCTCTTCGAGAAGCCCGTGCTGCGTGACGGAATGGTCTCCAAGTTCCCGGTCGCGATCAATCTGTTCGGCTCCATGTCACGCATGGCGATGTCGCTCGGTGT
>JANOWT010000187.1:0-2109 GCA_031418115.1 Gemmatimonadota bacterium | reverse complement strand
CGCACGCTCGAAGACGAGCTTGACGAACGCGGTCCCTTCCCGCCGGACGAAATCGCCGCCATCGGGGCCGCGCTTACCAGCGCCGTGTCCGCGGTGCACGCGGCCGGCCTGCTGCACCGGGACATCAAGGCCCACAACGTGATGCGCGGCCGAGACGGGCGCATCCTGCTCGCGGACTTCGGAACCGGTCGCGACGCGACCCGTGAGGGCTCCCTTAGTGAACTCGCGGGAACACCGCTCTATCTGGCTCCCGAGCTGCTCGAGGGCGAGCCAGCATCGGTCGCAAGCGATGTCTACGGCGTGGGCGTGCTCCTCTACCATCTCGCCACAGGTGCGTATCCGGTGAGCGGTCGGTCGATGCCCGATCTGCGCGATGCCTTCCTGACGGATCGGCGGGCTCCTCTCCGGGAACGGCGTCGCAACTTCCCGCCAGCATTGGCCGCGGTCATCGAACGGGCGCTGGATCCGGTACCGTCCAGGCGCTACCAGTCGGCCGCCGATGTCGGCGCCGGGCTCGTGGCAACGGGGAAGGGCAGGTGGCGCGCATTCACGATGGCCGCCACGGCGGCGCTGCTGGCACTGGCGGCTGTGATCGGCTTGCAATGGCACACCGGCAGCGCCAGCGACTCGCCTCGATTCGTGCTCGTCGGCGCTTTTGTGAACGAGACGGGCGATAGCCGCCTGGACGAGGTCGTGCAGATTGCGTTCGCGCATGAACTGATGCAGTCGCGTGAGGTCGCCGTGGTGCCGCCCGAGCGGATCGCCGATTCGCTTCGGCTGATGAAGCGCCCGGCATCCGTATCGCTCGACGCTCGAACAGCACGCGAAGTCGCACTCCGCGACGGTGCGATCCAGTTGATCGCCACCGGGCGCATCGATCGCCTGAGCTCACGGTACGCGCTCAGCGTGGCGATCTATCAGGCCGTCGGCGGCGCCCCCGTCGCCCGGGCGAGGGTCGAGGTGGCCGATATCGACTCGCTGCTCGATGGGGTGAGGTCCCTCGCGGCAGCGGTCAGGGCGGCGGTGGGCGAAGATCGCGGGCAGGTGGCGTCCGATTTGAGGCTGGCGCGCGTGACGACGGGCTCGCTCGACGCCCTGCTCGACTACACAGCCGGTCTCGCACTGGTGGATCAGCGCCGCTGGGCGGCGGCCGAGTTGCGGCTGGCCGACGCGGTACGGCGCGATCCCACCTTCGCTTCTGCGTTGATCATGCTCGCCCACTGCCGTCGCAACCAGCCTGCGCGGGACGACTTCATGGCAGTGGCAGAGCAGGCGCGTCGCCTCGCGGAGGATCTGCCCGCGCGCGAGCGCTATTTCATCGAGGGCAGCTTCCATCAGCTGAACGGGGACCTGCCGCAGGCCATCGCGGCGTACGAGGTCCTGGCACGTGAACAGCCCAACGATTTCTGGGGGCTCAACAATCTGTCGATCGCCTATGTCCAAAGCGGTCGCTGGCGGGAGGAGATCCCGTTCCTCCAGCGCCTCGTGCTCCTGCGGCCGAACGATACCCTGACGCTCGTGAGCTCTGCTACCCAGCTCGTGGCGGCCGGGGAGGGCGTGTCGGACGCCATCGAGCTGGCGAACCGCGCCTCCACACTGGAACGGCCGCCGGGCATACCCGGCATGGTGTTCGACGCGTGGGTCAAGTTGCTACCGGCCTTTGCCGCCTGGGCCGAGGGCCGCGTGGCGGATGCCGCGGTCCTTCTGGACGGTTTCGAAGGCGTCACGCCGGACAGCGATGAGCACGCGTTCAGACTTGGGAAGATGAACCTCGCGCTGGGTCGGGTGCAGGCCGCCGAGCGGGCGTTTCAGCGGATGCCGGACTTGGCCGAACGGGAGGCCCTCCTTGGATATGCGGCGTTCGCCCGTGGTGATACCGCCGGCGCACACGCAATGCTCACGCGCGCCGTAGCTCCGCTGATCGAATCGATCCAGGTCACCGAACGGGCCCGTGTGGTCGGCCTCTGTTGGGCGCTCCTGCAGGCCGGCTTGGCGGAGGAATGCGGCCGGGTCACCGTCCCGATCCCTGGCGGCGATCGTCCAGGTTGGCTCCTCGGTGAGCTGGCCGCCCGTGCTGGTGACGACAACGCGGCCCTTCGCGAACTGCAA
>JANOWT010000186.1:0-4266 GCA_031418115.1 Gemmatimonadota bacterium | reverse complement strand
GATTCAACCAGCGTGGTGAACCCGTATCGGTACAAGGGGCGGGAGTGGGACGCGGAGGCGGGGCTCTACTTCATGCGGGCGCGGTACTATGATCCGACGCTGGGGCGGTTCGTGAGTGAGGATCCGATCGGGCTGGCGGGCGGGCTCAATCTCTACGGCTACGCCGACGGCGACCCGATAAACAATGAATCGCCCCGGGTTCTCCGGAGGCTCGGTTAGTTGAGTACCAGGGCCGCTTGGTCGACCTGGGTACGATGGTACTGCTCCTCGTACTCCGCCGGCGGGATGTAGCCCAGCGGTTCCATCAGGCGCTCCGAATTGTACCACGCGACCCACTCGAGCGTCGCGTACTCCACGTCCTCGAGCCCCTTCCACGGCCCGAGATGATGAATCACCTCGGCCTTGTACAGCCCGTTGATCGTCTCGGCGAGCGCATTGTCGTACGCGTCGCCGCGACTCCCGACGCTCGACTCGATCCCGGCCGCCGCGAGCCGGTCGGTGTAGCGGATCGCGAGATACTGCACGCCGCGATCGCTATGGTGGATCAGCGCGGCATCCGTCTCGCGATCGTAGAGCGCCTGCTCCAGCGCGTCGAGGGCCAGATCGCTCCGCAGCGAGGTCGACGCGCGCCAGCCGACGATGCGCCGCGAGAAGGCGTCGGTGACGAAGGCGACGTACACGAAGCCGCGCCACGTCGCGACGTAGGTCAGGTCCGACACCCACAGCTGATTCGGCCGCGTCGCCGTGAAGTTGCGTTGCACCAGATCCTGCGGGCGATGCGCCAGCGGCTCCGGGATCGTCGTCCTCACGCGACGACCGCGCAGGATGCCCCGCAGCCCCATGGCCTTGTACACGCGCTGCACGGTGCAGCGTGCGACCACACGCCCTTCGCGCCGCAGCTCTTTCCAGACCTTCTTGCCGCCGTAGCGCTGCCGCGTCGCATCGAAGACACGCTGGATCTCGGGTCGCAGCGCCGCCTCACGCTGCGCGCGCGCGGGGATGCGCGACGGATCCCGTTCGCGGGCCTTCGCTTCGTAGTAGGTCGACGGAGCGATCGGCAGCACCGCGCAGATCGGCTCGACTCCGTGGTCCTCGCGATGCGCGTCGATGAAGCGCACCATCAACTCGGTCGGCGGTCGAGCTCCGCCTGTGCGAAATACGCGGCCGCCTTCCGGAGGATCTCGTTCGCGCGGCGCAGCTCCTTCACTTCGCGCTCAAGCTCCTTCATCCGCTGGAGATCCTCGGTCGTCGGGCCGGGCTGCTTCCCCGTGTCGCGCTCCGCCTGGAGCACCCAGCTCCGCAGCGCCTCCGACGAACACCCGACTTTCGCCGCGATCGACTTCACCGCCGCCCAGCGCGACGGGTACTCCTTCTCGTGGTCCCAGAGCAGACGGACCGCGCGCTCACGCACTTCGGGGGCAAATCGGGTAATCTTGGGCATGGCTCCAACCTCTCAAGGTGTGGAGCCTCCGGCAATCCCGGGGCGATTCACACGCCGAGCGCAGCCCGAAACAGCAACCGCGGCCTCTGCGGCTCCTTTGTGTGATAGACACAGATCGTATGCACCACGAATTCCTCAGTCTCCCGGATCGCCAGCATCCGTTTCAGGTTCGCAGGCGTCAACGTGGGATACAGGTTGATCGTGCAGTGCGGCGTGAACGGGTACCGCGCCTGCAACAGCGGGAGCCCACACCCCCGGAGCCGTTCGTGCAGCGTGCGGATCGGACCATGGGGATCGAGCGGCAGCGAGACGATCTCCCGTTGCACGAACCGCTCGGGCGGCCCGAACCGCAGCGTGATCGGTGTCGTCGCCTCGGCCACGGGGAGGATCTTCGCCTTCAGCTCCGCGAGTGGAGTATCGGAGGGGATCGGCCCTGCACCGGAGGAACCGATGAGCGTGACGTGGGGCGGAAGGAAGTTCGCCATCTTCGGGTCGAACTCGAGCTGATGCGCATGAATACGCTTCGCGAGGTCGCCCTCGAGCTCAGTGGTGATGAAGATCGCGTCTACGGCCATTGGAACGACACTCCCACGAGTGTGCCACCGCGAGGCGAACGCGCGACGAGCGGCGACAGCGATGCGAGCGGTGAGAGCGCGCGGCCGAGCAGGAGTCGGTCGACCCGGTTGCCGGGGCGCGTCGCGTGCCAGCGCGTCACGGCCCAGCCACTCGCCATGCCGATCGCCGCACCCATGGTCACGTCACTCAGCCAGTGCGCGTTGCTATGCATGCGCGAGTAGGCCGTGATGCCGGCGAGTCCGTAGGTCGTGATCCCGACCAGCCGCGCCTGCTTCGGTGCGCGGATCGCGACCTCACCGGTCACTGCCGCGGCGAAGGCGAATGCGGCGGTGCTGTGCCCCGACGGCATCGACTTGTAGTCACCGGACGCGCTCCGGAATCCACGCCCGAACTCCACGTTCCACACGTTGGTCGAATCCACGCGCGGCCGAGCCCGCCCGAACGCGCCCTTGAGGATCGCGGTGATCTGCCCCGAGACCGTGATCGCCTCGATCGCACGGAGTCCGGTGGCGGCGACGGTGGAGTTGTGCGCGTAGACGCCACCGCCCCAGAGAGCCAGCCCAGCCCCGACCGCCGCCGCGCCCCCCCACACATCCCCGATCGGCTCGATCGCGTCAAGCACGCCGTTCTCCTGCCACCCGATCGACCGAACCTCATCGCGCACCCGAAGGTCCACACGCTGCGCAAGGAACGCGAGCCCCGCGCCCGCGCCGAGCACATAGAGGTCCCGCCGCATGACGATCGGCGCCGGTCTGACCGTCGAGTCGCGGCCGACCGCTTCCTGCGCCGCGAGTCCACGGTGCACGAAGAGCAGATGCGCGATCACCAGACAGAGGCGCGAAGCTTTCATCTGTCGTAGTTTAGCAGGAAGAATGCACCCGAGCGACAGCACCGCGGGTCATCTTTCAGCCTTCATCCTTCAGCCTTCATCGACCGTTGCAGATCCGGGATTTCGCGTCACACGCCGACCGCGCCCAATGCGTCGAACTCCAGGAGCTCACCTGGGGTCGCGGCTTCACTGAGAAGGTCCCCGCCGCCATGCTCCTCGTGGCCCAGAAGACGGGTGGCGTGACCGCCGGCGCCTTCAACGACACCGGCACGATGCTCGGCTACGTCTTCGGTGTCACCGGCGTGAAGAACGGCAAGCTCATCCATTGGTCCGACATGCTCGCCGTCCGCCCCGAGGCACAGGGTCTGCACTTGGGCGAGCAGCTCAAGGAGTACCAGCGCGACAAGTGCCGAGCGATGGGCATCGAGACCATGTACTGGACCTACGACCCCCTCGTCGCCCGCAACGCGCACATCAATCTCAACCGCATGCGCGCCCGCGTCGACGAGTTCGTCATTGCGATGTACGGCGAGGAGACCAACTCCCCGTTGCAGGGCGACATGCCCACCGATCGATTCGTGATCGCCTGGGCGATCGACCCTGCGCGAGTGTCCGTCCCGCTCGACGCGCTTCCCGACGCGCTCCCGCTCGCGGTGGGCGAGGATGCGCGCAAAGGCGAGCTCGTCGACGCACCGAACGTCGGCGTGCGCGTGCCGCGCGACATCACCGCACTCGCCGCCGCGGACATCGCCACTGCGCGTCGTTGGCGCTTCGCCACTCGGCGCGCATTCTCGCACTATCTCTCCCTCGGCTATCACGTGCGCGGCTTCGTTGCCGACTCCACTGGCGGTACCTACCTCCTGACCCGATGATCAAACTCGACCGCATCGTCCTCCGCGAGATCCACCTCACGCTCCGCGAACCGTTCCGCATCTCCTCGGGCGAGATGCGCGAGCGACGGATCCTCCTCTGCGAACTCTTCGACGCCGACGGCGCGAGTTGCTGGAGCGAGTGCGTCGTGGACGATGAGCCCAACTACTCCCCCGAGACGCTCGACACCGCCTGGCCGACCATCGTGCGCGTGCTCGCGCCACGACTACTCGGCACGAGCATCGAAGGTCCGGGTGACGTGCATGCGATCCTCGAGAAGGACGTGCGCGGCCACAACATGGCCAAGGCCGCGCTCGAGATGGGATGCTGGGGCCTGACCGCCGTGCAGGCGAACCTGCCGCTCTCGCGATTGATCGGCGGATCGCGCGAACAGATCGCGACCGGCATCTCGCTCGGCATCCAACGCGATGTGCATGCGCTCATCGCCAAGGCGGAGGAGGCACTGGCGGCTGGCTATCAGAAGGTGAAAATCAAGATCGCCCCCGGCCGTGATGTCGACTGGGTGAAGGCCGTACGCACCGCTGTCGGC
>JANOWT010000185.1:0-12365 GCA_031418115.1 Gemmatimonadota bacterium | reverse complement strand
GCCCCACGCATGCAGCTGCGCCTCGCTCAGCGTGGCTTGCAGTACGAGCAGCACGGTGAGCGCGAGCAGTTGGCCGAGGATGAGCGTGACGTACTGGAAGCTCGAGAAGAATCCGCGGTTCGCTCGACCGGCGCGTTCGCTCAGGTAGGTCGCGCTCGCACCGTACTCGCCGCCGACGCTGATCCCCTGCAGCAGCCGTGCGAGCAGCAGCAGGGCAGGGGCGCCGAGGCCGATGGTCGCATACGACGGTGTGATGGCGATGAGGAGCGAGCCACCGCACATGAGGAGCACTGACGCGGTGAGCGCCGCCTTGCGGCCATGTTGGTCGGCGTAGCGTCCGAGCAACCATCCGCCGACCGGGCGCATGAAGAACCCGACGGCAAAGACGGCCGCCGAGTTGAGCAGTTGGGCGGTAGCGCTGGCCGGCGGGAAGAACGCGCTCGAGAAGTAGAGCGCGAAGGCCGAGTAGGTGTACCAGTCGTACCACTCGACGAGGTTGCCGACCGAGCCGCCGAAGATGGCGCGGATGCGGGCGCGGGTCTCGTGGTCGAACCTCGGGGCGGGCATGGACCTTAACATACGGCGCTGGACGCGCACGGCGCGCGGTGCGAACTTGTGCCTTCCCCGAACCGGACCCCGTCATGCGCGTTGCACTCCTTCTGCCGTTCCTCGCCGTTGCAGTCCAGGCCCAGACGCCGGTGATACCGCCCGCCGCGCAGCAGATCGCTGCCGCCGTGCTTCCGCTCCCGACCGACCTCCGTGCCGGTGCGACGGTGATGGGCTTCCGCGAGGCCGGAAAGCTCGTCGTGCTCCGCGAGGGCACCAACGGGATGCACTGCCTCGCGCTGTATGTGACGCGCCCCGAGTTCCACGTGGCGTGCTACCACGCGGGACTCGAGCCGTTCATGGCACGCGGCCGCGAGTTGCGCGCCAATGGCGTGACGGGATCGCAGGTCGACAGCACTCGCTTCAGGGAAGTCCGCGAGAAGAAGCTCCCCATGCCGGCGATGGGCACGCTGTACTCGATCACCACCAAGAAGGAGAACTTCGATGCCGCGACCAACAAGGTCACCGGCGCGAACCTGCTCGCGGTGATCTATGTGCCGAACGCAACGCCCGAGAGTTCGGGCATCACTGCGCAGCCGCGGCAGGACGGCCCCTGGCTCATGTTCCCCGGCACACTCAAGGCGCACATCATGATGGCTGGGACCATGGCGCCCTGATGGGTGGGCGCGCCCGATGAAGCTCTGGATCGACGCGGACGCCGCGCCGGTCGCCGTGAAGGAGATCTGCTACCGCGCCTCCGATCGCCTCAAGGTCGAGACGGTGCTCGTCGCGAACATGCGACTGCAGCTCCCGATGGGCTACGCTTTCTTGAGCAGCGTCCGCGTCGATGGGTCCGCCGATGCGGCGGACCGCTACATCGCCGAGCAGTCGGAGGCGGGCGATGTGGCGGTGACGCAGGACATCCCGCTCGCGGCGCTGCTCGTGCCCAAAGGCGTGGAGACGATCGACCCGCGCGGTGAGGTGTTCACGGCAGAGAGCATCGGGGAGCGGCTCTCGGTGCGGAACTTCATGGAGGGGTTACGCAGCACGGGAGTCGACACCGGTGGCCATGGCGCCTATGGACCGCGAGAGAAGCAGGCGTTCGCGAATGCACTGGACCGCGCGCTCACGCGCGCACTGCGAGGGAGATAGGCCGTGACCGAACTCCCACCCTGTCCGGCGTGTGCGTCTCGCGCGATGCACATGGCTCCGCGCTCGCCGACGGCGACCATGACATCGACTGCCGGATCGACGGTGTGGGCGCGATGCAACTCAAGTCGGAGTTCGTGAGGAGGTCGAGTTGAACGCTGCACGGCTTCACGGCGGCGGGTTGGCTCGTGGGGCTCATCGTGCAAGCGTGGTTGATCTCGCGTGGAGATGACGATGGCGCGCTGCGGTCAGCGCGCCATCCAGTCGTACTCCCAGGTCCACGGCATCGAGATCTCGCCGAGCACGGCGTGTGCGAGCGCTGGGAAGATCCGTTCGGCGCGCACGTCGTTCGCCATGAACACGAGGCAGCGCCGTTGCCGCTCAAGGCAGATCACCATGTTGCCGGTCGAATCGTTGTGGCCGCCCTTGAACCAGGCGGGCCCGGCAGCGCTGGTGAAGGTGACCATGCCTAACCCGGCGGCGAGGCCGATCGAGGCATTGCCCGGTGCCGGATCGGTGCGGAGCGTCGGGAACTGACTGAGCGACGTGATCGCGAGGTCGGGCCGCACCAACGCCGCGCGTGATCCAGCGGTCAACCCGTCGCCGCGCACGATGCCGGCCCAGAGTCGGGCCTGATCCTCGATGCTCGTGTCCATCGAACCAGCGGCGCTCGGGCTGCTCCGCTCGTCGTGCGGCTCCATCGTGCCGTCGAGCCGATACCCGTCGGCGAGATCGTCGGCGAAGTCCGCGCGCCACTGCATGCTAGTGCGCGTCATGCCGAACCGATCGAAGACGCGACGCTGCATCTCCTGGCCGAGGTCGAGGCCGAGGCCGTCCTCGATGACGAGTTGCAATAGATAGAAACCCTCGCCTGAATATCCGTAGCGCGTACCGGGGTCGGCGTGGATGCGCAGCTTGCCGTCGGGCTCGAGCCAGCGGAAGTTGGCGAAGCCGGTCGAGTGCGTGAGGATGATCCGCGGAGTGATCGTGCGCCAGCGCGGGTCGGTCGCGAGGTCGTGGTAGTCGTCGTACTCGGGGAGCGGCTTGGGGAGCAGCGTCGCGACGGAAGCGTCGAGGTCGAGCTTTCCCTCCTCGACGAGTTGCATGGTGAGGTACGCGACCGCCGTCTTCGTGAGCGATGCGCCGTACATGATGGTTTGCTTCGTGAGCGGCAGGTCCTTCTCGATGTTGCGGCGGCCGTACGCGGCCACGTGCCGCACCGCGCCGTCGTCGATGACCGCGAGGGCGAGGCCTTGAACGCTCTCGCGAGCCATGAGCGATCGCGCGATGGAGTCGATCACGGCAGTCGAGGGCAACGGTGTGTCGACCTGCTGGCTCCGGCAACCGCCGAGCGAGATGAGCGCCATTGGCAGGATGCTGAGCAAAGGGGCGAGCGGTCGCACGGGCTGCCTGTGTTCGAGTGGGCCGGCCACGCAACGTACTCGGGGACGATGGCGCCCGTTGGGAGTTCACGGGTACTCTTCAGTCCTGCAACCTTCCCTCCTTGTCCCAGTCACCGTCCTCATGACCTCGCGCGGCACCGTCAGTCTCGCCCGCGCCCTCTCCAAACTCGGCCACTGTTCCCGCGCCGAAGGTGAACGCCTCGTGCTGGCCGGCCGCGTGCGTGTGGAGGGGGTGATCGTCCGCGAGGTGAACCACCGTGTGACTCCAGAGCAGGCGGTGATCGAGGTCGATGGCGTTCGAGTCGCGAAAGTCGCCCATGTGTACCTCGCGCTCAACAAGCCGCGCGGCCTGGTCACCACGCGCAGCGATCCGCAGGAGAGGGGCACCGTGTACGACTGCCTCGCGGGCGCCGACCTGCCATTCGTTGGACCGGTCGGGCGCCTCGACAAGGCGAGCGAAGGATTGTTGCTCCTCACGAACGACACACGTTGGGCCGACGCGATCATCAGTCCCGACTCGCGCGTGGAGAAGACGTACCATGTGCAGGTGCGCGGTCAGCCCGATGCGGCAGCACTCGCGAGACTCGCGGCCGGCGTCGTTGAGCCCGCGACCGGCGAGCGACTCGATGTCGTGCGGCTCGCGCTGCTGCGCGTCGGGTCACGCAGCAGTTGTTGGCTCGAGATCGTGCTCGACGAAGGGAAGAATCGGCACATCCGCCGACTGCTCGCTACGGAAGGGCTGGAGACGCTCCGGCTGGTGCGCATCGCGATCGGTCCGCTCACGCTCGGCGCACTCGCCAAGGGCGCGTGGCGAGACCTCACGGCAGACGAGGTCGAGGCGCTGCGATCGCGCTGAGTCGCCGGGACGCACTCGAGCGCGGAGGGCACTCACGCCGACGCGGTCACCGCGATAGAATCGTGAGTCCCGCGGCAAGCTCTCTACCACCGCTCAAGTGCGGAACTCGATCATGCGCCTCGCTACAGTTCTGATGCTCGCTCTGCTGCCGTCCGTGCTCACGGCGCAGGAGACTCCCACCCAACGCGCTGCGGCCCCCGACGTGATCCGCCGTCTCGCGGCGCTCCGCGACAGCATCGACGCGCCCGCCCTCGCGCGCCGCCTCACGACGGCGCGCAGCGCGAACCGCGACGCCGTGGTCGCTCGCGCGCAGTCGCTATGGGACGCTGAGTTGCAAGCGATGTCCGACGACATCACGAAGCACCCCGAGATAGGCTTCGCCGAGACGCGGTCGGTCGGGATCATCACTGAGTGGCTGCGGCGCCATGACTTCGAAGTCGAGATGGGCGTCGCCGGACTCCCGACCGCCTTCGTGGCGCGCTACCGTCGGGGGACTGCGGGGCCCAACCTCGGCATCGTCGTGGAATACGACGCGCTGCGCGGCACATCGCGCGACTATCATGGCGATCAGCACAGCGCGCAGGGGCCGGTGGGACTCGCCGCCGCGGTCGCGGTCGCGGAGTTCCTCACACGCACGGGGACGCCCGGCACGGTGACCGTGATCGGCACGCCCGCCGAGGAGATGATGCCGCCGCCGTCGAAGACGGTGATGCATGAACGCGGGGTGTTCGCCGGGCTCGATGTGGTGGTGCGATCGCACTCCTCCACCGACACACAGCGTCCGGCGCCGGGGTTCGGCTCATGCTGCCTCAACATCGACGGCGTGCGCTACGTGTTCACCGGCGCACCGGCGCATCAGATGTCGTCGTGGGAAGGCCGTGACGCGCTCTCGGCGGTCGTGCGCCTGTTCGTGAACATCGACGGGCTGCGCAAGAGCATCCGGCCCGAAGCGCGCATCCAGGGGATCATCACGGAGGGAGGGAAGGCGCCGAACGTGGTGCCCGACCGCGCGGTCGCCGATTTCTATGTGCGATATCCAGACGAGGTGTATCTCGCGCAGGTCCGTCAGCTGGTGGACGATGCCGCGCGCGGCGCAGCGCTCGCCACAGGGACGAAGGTGAGCATCGAGCCCTACGGCAGCATGCGCGATGGCGTCTCGGTCGGAGCGCTCAACGAGGTCGCGTTCGCCTACCTACGGAAGTTCGGCGCGACGCGAATCAAGGAGGAGCCGCAGAAGCCGCAGGGCTGGGAGGAGACGGGCAGCGTCTCGCGGGACATCCCCGGTGTGGGGCTCAGCGCGTACACCTCGAGTGGCGGCTTCCATACGTACGAGATGGAGACCGACGCGCTGAATGAGATCGGGCACACCGGCTTCCGACTCGACGCCATGGGGATGTCGGCGCTCTTGCATGATTTCGTGACGGACGCGGACTTCAGGGCGCGCGTCAAGCGTGAGTTCGCAGCGACGCGTGCGCTCTTCGGCGACTATGTCAACGCGCTCGGTAGGGCGTACCCGCTGCCGGTCGTGCGCTAGGACGCGACGAAGTCGATGTCGGCGGCGGGGGCGAGTCTCACCCGCGGTCCGAAGCTCGTGATGTTGCAGAGCACATCGTTGTGGTGCGCGATGACCTGCGCGGGGGAGAGCGCGGCGCTCCCCTCGCTCGTGTGCGCGTCGGCCACGAGGATCACGGGGAAGCCGAGCGCGAGCGCACGGCGGATGGTGGTGTCGACGCAGAACTCGGTGTGCATGCCGCAGACGACGAGCTCGGTCACACCGTGCTGCTCGAGGAGCGCCTGCAGTTCCGTGCGATGGAATGAATCGGTGGCGGTCTTTCGCAGTCTCAGGTCTGCTGGCTCCACCTGCAGGGTGCGGTGCAGTTGCCAAGCAGGCGTGCCGTGCTCGAGATAGCCTGCATTGCCCTCGTGTTGGATGAAGATCACCGGCGCGCCGGCGGCGCGCGCGCGCGCGGCGACCGCGTTGATCCGCGAGATCACGGCGTCGAGCTCGAACGGTGGCGTGGCGCCATCGCAGAGGCCCTGCTGGACGTCGATCACCAGGAGGGCGCGTCTCGTCGGCATTATCGCTTCGCCGGCACGAGCACACTGGTCTCGTCAGGGCCGACGCGAACGACGCGCAGCAGTTGCGTGAAGATCTGCCCGCCGACTTCGAGCACGACGCGATAGTCACCGGTCTCGACGGGCATCACGCGGTTACCGCCGAAGCCACCTTGGCCGCCGCCCGCACCGCCCGCGGGCGCATTCGCCGCCGCCGTCGCCATGGCCATGAGCACCCGCTCCTGCGCCGTTGGCGTTTGCGAGCTATCCGGCGCCGCGCGCGACTCCGCCGGCCGCGCGTTGAATCCGGCAGGGAATCCCGGATCGTTCACCGGCCCCGTGGGACCGCCGAACCGACCACCACCACCACCACCACCACCACCACCACCACCACCACCGAAACCCGCGAACACGGGCCCAGTCCCCGTGTTCATCAGATTCCACGAGACCGTGTTCATCCCCACCGCATTCGTCGCCGCCACGCGCCCCACCGTGTCGCCAGCGACATTCACGATCGAGATCCGCGGCGCCGGCGTGCCCGCCGTCGCGAGACGATACGTGATCGCCGCCCCCGCCGCCGTCCGATCGCCACGCCACATGCGGTTCGCCCTCGGCTCCGATGCCACAGGCCGCTCACCGTACTGCAGCGCGACCGTCGGTGCGAAGAGATGCGTGCCCCGGGCGAGCACCGCTGCGGACATCTGTTGCAACGGCGCGACGTCGAGGATCTGCACCGCGCGTCCGTGCGTGCCGGCGATCAGCTCATGGTCGCGCGGATGCACCTGCAGGTCATAGACCGGCACGGTCGGGAGATTGCCGTCGAGCATGAACCAGCTCGTACCCTTGTCGAGCGAGGCATAGACACCCAACTCGGTGCCTGCGTAGATCAGGTTCGCGTTGACCGGATCCTCGCGCACCACATAGACCGAGTTGGGGCGCGCGGTCCGCAGTCCATCGCCGATCGACCGGAAGGTCTTGCCGAAATCGTTGGAGACGAAGACGTACGGCGCGAAGTCGTTGTCGCGATGATTGTCGAAGCTCACGTACACCGTCGCCGAATCGCTGAAGCTCGGCTCCACCTTGCTCACGTGGCTGAAGGGCGGCACGCCGGCAAAACGGCCGCTCAGGTCCTCCCAGGTGCCACCGTCGTTGCGCGTGAGCCAGACCTTGCCGTCGTTCGTGCCCACATAGAGCAGGCCTGGACGGACGGGCGATTCACCGATCGTCACGATCGTCGCGTTCTCTTCCGCACCGGTCGCGTCGCGCGTGATGCCGCCGGTCGCATCCACCGCGGCATTGCCCTCGGCATCGAAGCCGGTGGTGATGCGGATGCGCGCCTCGTCGCGTGACGAGAGGTCGGGCGAGATCGCGAACGGATCGAGCCCCTTCTTCACCGACTTGAAGAGCTTGTCGGCGCCGCTGTAGAAGACGTTCGCATCGTGCCGCGAAAGAGTGAAGGGTGTGTTCCAGTTCCACCGCGTCGCGACATTCGGGTCGGCGAGCTGCTTCTTCATCTCGGCGCGGATGTCGGCGATCTGCTTGGTCTGCTCGGGGGTGAGCGGCTTGGTGCCGTCACCGCGGATACGTGCGATCTGCCCGCCGAACTGTGTGCGCGTCACCGTGCGGGCGCGGATGTTCACCGTCTCACCGGTGGCGACGTTGCGCCGCGAGATGTTGCCGCCCTGCGATTCATAGAACACATACTCGGGTTCGAACGGATCCTGTGCCGTCTGCAGCCCGTCGGCACCGAAGACGGCGAACCAGTCGGTCATCTGCAGCGGTGCGTTGGCGCGGCGGCTCAGGCCGCACGAGGTCCCGTTGTCCTGCAGACCGCCACACACACGATAGGGCACCGGATAGTCGTAGCTGATCCCGTAGAACTGCCCCATCGCCATGTTGTTGAGCGCGTCGTAGGTGCCGCCCTTGTCCCAAGTCTGGAAGAGCCCGGCGTCGCCGCCCACGATGTAATGCTCGGGATCGGCAGGATCGATCCACATCGCATGATAGTCCTCGTGGATCCCGACCATGCCGAGCTTCCACGAACGACCGCCATCAGTCGATGAAGCGAAATCGACCGCCATGCGGTAGACGCGATTCGGATCACGTGGATCGACGCGCACCTGTGAGAAGTAGAACGGACGATTGTTGATCGTGCTCATCCACTCCCAGGTGCGGCCGGCGTCGGCCGAGCGATACAACCCGCTCAGCAGTCGCTGCGGCTTGGCGCCGCGCACGCTGTCGGCCTCGACCATCGCGTAGACCACATCGGGAGCACTCGGCGCCACCGCGAGACTGATTCGCCCCTTGGTCGTCGCAGGGAAGCCGCCGCCCTTCACCTCGGTCCATGTGGTGCCGCCGTCGGTGGTCTTCCAGAGCGCCGAGCCGGGGCCGCCGCTCTTGAGGAAGTGCGCCTTGCGCACGCGTTCCCAGCTCGCGGCGTAGAGCACGTCGGGATCGCGCGGATCGATCACGAGATCGACGAAGCCAGCGCGCTCGCTGATGAACTTGCTCAGCGTCCAGGTGCGGCCACCATCGACGGTCTTGTAGAGGCCGCGCTCGGGGTTGCTCCCCCAGAGGGCGCCGAGCGCGGCGACCCAGACGATCTCCGGATCGGTCGGGTGCACGATGATGCGACCGATATGCTGCGTCTTCTCGAGACCCATGGACTGCCAGGTCACGCCACCATCGACGGACTTGTAGATGCCGTAGCCCGGCTGGACCGAGTTGCGCGAGTCCTCCTCACCGGTGCCCGCCCAGATGATGTTGGGATCGCTCGGCGAGACCGCGAGATCACCGAGTGAGGCGATCGGCGACTTCTCCCAGAGAGGAATGAAGGTCGTGCCCGCGTTGATGGTCTTCCAGATGCCACCGGTCGCGCCGGCGACGTAGAAGATCTTGGAGCTGCCAGGCTGCACTTCGACGTCGGTGATGCGGCCGGCCATGTTTACCGGGCCGATCGATCGCCAGCGGAGGCCGGCGAGGACGGAGGAGTCGGGGACCTGGGCGCCGCCGACGACTGCGCCGAGTGCGAGGGCCGTGGTCGCGCGGATCAATGAGCGCATGGAGCGGGCGGGAAGAGAGGAGGGCGTTGAACACGAAATCGAAGTCGATCGCGAACGATCGCTGCAAGCTGGACGATGTGGGTACGCGGCGCGAGTGCATGGCGTTCGGCGCTTGACGGCCCTCGAATCGGCTCTATATTCGGCAGTAGACCGAACGGTCTAGTATTCTATATACATACAGACTCAGGAGCTTTGCGATGCGAGTGGCCCGAGAGCAGGTGGACGTCCGGCTGGCGATCCCTGGCGTGGTGATCCGGCAGCGGAAGGACTTCGGCACGGTGCGCGGCTTCGACCGGATCAGCGGCGAGTATTTCACTCTGGCGGCGGGCGTGGACACGACCGCGCTCTTCAAGGGGCTCGACCACGATCTCTGCCAGTGCCCGCATTGGGGCTACGTGCTGAGCGGTGCGCTCACGACCACCGACGAGTACGGCGTGCAGGAGACCGTTCACGCCAATGACTTGTTCCACTGGCCCGCCGGACACAACGTTCGCGTCGACGCCGACGCGGAGATCGTGATGTTCAGCCCGGAACACGAACACAGTTTGGTGATCGACCACATGATCGCGAAGGTCTCCGCCTGACCAACGCGACCAAGCAGCGGTTGCTCGACGTCGGGCTCGCCATGCTCCTCGAGCATGGCTATCACGGTCTGGGCATCCAGGCCGTGCTCGGGGCGGCGCGTGCGCCCAAGGGTTCGTTCTATCACCACTTCGCTGACAAGGAGGATTTCGCCCTCCAGGTCATCGATCAGTACATGGTGGGAGTGCACGCCGGACTTGACGCGTGCCTGGGCGCGACCGATCGGCCGCCACTGGCCCGGGTGCGACTCTTCTTCGAGATGACGCAGCAGTCGTACGAGCGTGAGGGGTACTTGGGCTGTCTGCTCGGCGGACTGGGGCAGGAGTTGTCGGGAGCGAACGAGGTCTTTCGCCTTCGCATCGAACAGTGCCTCTCGCGGATCGCCGAGCGGACGGGCGCGTGCCTGGATGAAGCGCGTCGCGCTGGCGAGATCCCTGCGGAGACGGACACGAAGCGGCTCGCGAGCCTGCTCGTGGATTGCTGGGAGGGTGCGGCGTTGCGCAGTCGGCTGCGCGGTGAGCCGTCATCGCTCACCGCGATGCTCGACTTCTTCTTTCGTTCGGCGACGGCGACAGTGACGAGCTGAGCGGTCGATCTCAGTGCGGCTTCACCCGCGCGAACGCGATCAACTCACTGGCGATCCCGAGCAGGATCCCCAGCACGGCACCGACCATCCAGACGCCCGGTCCTTCGGTCGGGCCGAGCAGCTTGGCCGTTCCCACCGCCACTGCCGCGCCGACCAGCACGATGATCAGAGACTGCACGAGCACCTGGTGCCGACTGCGGCGCTTGCCGATCGCCGAGGCGAGCACACCGGCGGCGAAGACGGACGCGACGAGCGCCATCCAGAACATGCGGAGGTCCCAGCCGGTGCTCAGGTAGCGGTACACGCCGAAGCCGATCGGCGCCGCGACGAAGATGACCGCTCCGGCGAAGCCGAGCCGTTGTGAGGTCGTTCGTTCTACTGGGATCGAGGATGTCGCACTATGCTTCTCGGTCACGAAACTCTCCTTCAGGGAATAAGCGAGCCAGCAGTGGTGCTTGTATGGAGCATCATGCTGCGCCACGGGACCATCGCACAATGGGGTTACACCCGAGCGCCGAGTCTCAGGGCAGCGCAGGCGTCGACGCGAAGACATAGCGCGCGAACCACTCCCAGTTATGCGTCATCGCCGCGAGCGTCTCCTTAGGCTTGGTGATGCCGTGCCCGAATCCCTTGTAGACGACGAGCTTCGCGGGAACACCGACGTCCTGCAGGCCTTGGAGCAGCTCGTACGCATTCTGGATCGGCACTCGGCGGTCGAACTCGCCATGCTGGATGAGCGTCGGCGTGCGCGCCTTGAGGATGTTCGTCATCGGTGAGGTGCGCGCGTACATCGCCGGGTCACGCCAGGGATCGTTGCGCAGGTACTGCCGTGTGAAGGGGTGGATGTCGGTCGCGACGTAGTAGGTCACCCAGTTGGAGATCCCGGCGCCGACCGAGATCGCCTTGAATCGGGTGGTGTTGGTGCTGAGGAAGGCGGAGATGTAGCCACCCTGGCTCCAGCCCATCGAACCCATGCGTGTGGTGTCGACCATTCCGCGGCGCACGAGATCGTCGACGCCACTCATCACGTCCCACATGTCGCCGACGCCGAGGTTCTTGACGTTGAGTGAGCGGAAGGCCTCGCCGTAGCCGGCGGAGCCGCGATAGTTGGGCCGCAGCACGAGCGTACCCTGCGCCACCCACTGCGCGATCGGATACACGCTGCCGGGCAGAGGTTGCGGCACGTCGATGCCGGTGGGGCCGCCGTGGATCACCACGAGCAACGGATACTTCTTGGCGGGGTCGAAGTCGCGTGGCTTGTGCAGCACGCCCTCGATCTCCGCGCCGTCGCGGCTCTTCCAGCGGACGACCTCGCTGGTGCCGATCGTCCACGAGGCGACCTGCTCCGTCATCGACGTGATGCGCGTCGGCCGGAAGTCGCCGAGCGATGCCGTAAACACCTCGTTGAGCGTGCTCGCGTCCTGCGCCATGAAGGCGATCCGGTCGCCGGCGGCGGAGAATGAAACGGAGCTCACGTTGTACGGAGATTCCACTGCGGGCGCCGTGGTGCCGCGTTCGGGGTCGATCCGATAGAGTCGCGATGCCGTGCGCGCGCGCGCGCCGAAGAAGATGCCGCGCGCGTTCCAGGTGATGCCGCCGATCTGCTCGTCGAAGTCGGCGCCAAGGCGGGTCGTCGCGCCCCCGTCAGCGGCGATGCGCAGCAGTTGGCCGTTCTTGAAGTAGTTGCTCGTCGTGTCGCCGCCGGTCGAGGTGTAGGCGATCCACCGGCCATCAGGGGACCAGACGGGATTCCCGTCGGTGCCGCGCGTGGTGACAAGGCGACGCACCGCCTTGGTCGCGACCGTGATCACCGAGATGTCCTGACTCGCCCACGAGTTGATGAGCGGATCGTCGGCGTGGTCGAATGCAACGCGTGTGCCGTCAGGAGACCAGGCGAAGTTCCCGACGGTGAACGAAGTGCCGCCGGTGAGGCGCGTGGCCTCGGGGACCTTGCCCGCTGCCCATTCCTCGGGTGCGACCGCCGCGACCCAGAGGTGCGTCATCACGAACTCGGCGTCTTCCACAGCGAACTCACCGAGCCGCTCGCGGTCGTGCTTGCGCGCATCGCTCTCGGGCTCGGCGGCCGTGAAGGCGATCGACTTGCCGTCGGGCGACCAACGGAAGTC
>JANOWT010000184.1:0-2355 GCA_031418115.1 Gemmatimonadota bacterium | reverse complement strand
CATCGTCGCCGTGGTCGCGAGGATCGGCAACGCCTCGCCGACCATCACGTCGCGCACCCGGAGCAACAGCTTGCGGCCGAGCGATCCGCCCGGATGGAAACGCGCGAAGTCCTCACGACGGAACCCCTTCTCCTCGAGCAGTGCCACCGCGAGCGCGTCGCCCAGCGCGAGTGCAAGCGTGGTACTCGTGGTCGGCGCCAGGTCGTGCGGACACGCTTCTTCGCGCACCCACCCGTCGAGCGACGCGGTGCAGTTCTTCGCCAACGTCGAGTTCGCGTCTCCCGTGATGGCGATGCACGGTACACCGAGCCGAGTGAGCTGTTCCAGCAGCGGGAGCAGCTCGACGGTCTCACCGCTCTTTGAGAGCAGGATAGCGACGTCGTTGCTCCCTACGATGCCGAGGTCGCCATGCACGCTCTCGGTCGGGTGCAGGAAGGTCGCCGGCGTCCCGGTGCTCGTCATGGTCGCGGCGATCTTGCGGCCGATCAATCCCGACTTGCCGATGCCCGAGACGATCACCCGACCCGTGCGTCCCTTGATGAGCTCGACGGCCTTGGCGAACCCGACGCCCAATCGATCCACCGCGCCGCCGATCGCCTCCTGCTCAAGCCGGAGCACGCGCCGCCCGCGCTCGATGACGCGTTCATTGATGCCTGCTTCGTTCACGACTCCTCCGACCGGCTCGCGACGTACGCCTCGACCTGCGTCTCCCACTCGCCACGCGCGCGCAGCAGCGCTTCGCAGAACTCGCGCACGGCGCCAGCGCCACCCGTGCGCACGAGTGCGTGCTTCGCAGCCGCCCGCGCCTCGGCGGTGGCATTGCCCACGCACACCGGGAGGCCGACGAGTCGCATGACACCAAGGTCCGGGAGATCATCGCCGACGAACGCGACCTCCTCCCAGGTGAGCTCGTGCTTCGCGAGCAGGCCGGTGAGCGCACGCACCTTGCGCGCCTGATTGTCCTGCACGCAGTCGTCCACGCCGAGCTCCTGCGCACGCAACGCCACGCTCACCGACTCGCGGCCGGTCACGATCGCGGTGAGGATCCCCGCCTGCTGCAGCATCTTGATCCCGAGCCCGTCCTGGATGTCATACTGTTTGAGTTCCACACGTGCACCGGCGGCGTCGCCGAGGATGACGCCGCCGTCAGTCAGCACGCCGTCCACGTCGAAGCAGACGAGCCGGACCCGCCGCGCGATCGCGGGGTCGAGTGAGTGCGCGGACGTGCCCAGCGTCATCGGCGCGCGAGCTCCCAAGTGGCGACGCACTTCTCGACGAGCGCGTCGAGCTGGTGCAGCGGGACCATGTTCGGCCCGTCGCTCGGCGCATGATCGGGATCGGGATGCGTCTCGAGGAAGAGTCCGTCCGCGCCCGCCGCACAAGCGGCCAACGCGAGCGGTGGGATGAACTCGCGCGCGCCACCGGAGGCACCGCCCTGCCCCAGCCCCGGCCGTTGCACCGAGTGCGTCGCGTCGAAGATCACCGGTGCGGCACAGGCCTCGCGCATCCGTGCGAAGCTCCGCATGTCGACCACCAGATCGCCGTAGCCGAAGAAACTCCCGCGCTCGGTGACCGCGACCACGCACTCGCCAGCGTTCTCCTGCAACGACTTCGGATAAGCGGCGCGCACCTTCCGTACGGCGCCCACCATGCCCTCCGGATGCATCCACTGCCCCTTCTTCACATTCACCGGCTTTCCCGTCGCGCCGGCCGCCTCGAGCAGGTCGGTCTGCCGACAGAGGAACGCCGGGATCTGCAGAACGTCCACTGCATCGGCGACCGCGCCGCACTGGTCCGGCAGGTGCACGTCGGTGAGCACGGGGAGCCCGGTGCGTTCGCGCACGCGCATGAGGGCCGCGAGTCCTTCGTGCATGCCCGGACCGCGATGCGCCCCGGCGTTGGAGCGATTCGCCTTGTCGAAGCTCGCCTTGAAGATGATCCCACCCGGCACATGCTCGGCGAGACGCGCGAGATGATCCGCGACCCGGAACAGGAGATCGTCGTCCTCGATCACACAGGGACCCGCGATCAGGAAGAGCCGGTCCCTCGGGAACTCGGCGGCCATCAGTTGGCCCCCGCCAACTCCGCCTTCGCGCGTGCGTCGTCCACCGTGGCCGTCGCGCGCTGCGCCGCCGCGGCGACGAACGCCGAGAAGAGCGGATGTGGCCTGGTCGGACGGGACTTGAGTTCGGGATGGAACTGACACGCGATGAAGTACGGGTGATCGACGAGCTCGATCATCTCGACGAGTGAACCGTCCGGCGAGAGTCCCGAGAGCCGCATCCCCTTCTGCTGCATCGTCTCACGGTACTGGTTGGACACCTCGTAGCGGTGCCGGTGGCGCTCGTTGATCTC
>JANOWT010000183.1:0-13696 GCA_031418115.1 Gemmatimonadota bacterium | reverse complement strand
CGAGGGGCGCTACTGGATGATGGGTGACAATCGCTATAACTCGAAGGACAGCCGCTTCTGGGGCTTCGTGCCGCGCGCCAATGTGCGTGGCCGCCCGCTCTTCGTGTATTACTCGTGGAACGCTGACGACTCCGACCGTCCATGGCCCGCGCTCACCGACATCCGTTGGTCGCGCATTGGACACAGGTTCAAATGACAAGACCTCTCGCACTCGCCTGCCTGCTCGCCGCCACGCTCTCCAGCGCCGCGTGCGGGGTGCGTGCGCGGCGTACCGACCGGATCGCAACGGCCGTCACCGCCGCGGCCGAAGCCGGCGACACCGCCCAGTACCTCACGCCCTTCGGCGCGCCGACACGGCCCTTCTCGCCGGCCGTGCGCGTGGGGAACCTGATCTTCCTCTCAGGGCAGATCGGCACCGACGGCGCCTCGGCCAACAGCAACTCGCCCGTCCCCGGCGGCATCGAGGCCGAGACGCGGCAGACGCTCGAGAACATCAAAGCCACACTCACCGCCGTCGGCTCGTCGATGGACAAGGTCGTGAAGTGCACGGTGATGATGGCCGACATGAAAGAATGGGATCGCATGAACGCGATCTATCGCACCTACTTCAAGCCGGGCCGCCTTCCCGCACGCAGTGCGCTCGGAGCCAATGGTCTCGCGCTCAATGCGCGAGTGGAGATCGAATGCATCGCCACCGCCTGATCGGGCTGCGCTGATGCCGCTCCTCCGCCCCACGATGGTGCTGGGCCACTTCGATCTCCCGGACGAACCGACGTTCATCCGGAAGCTCTCGCTCAACATCGTCGTGATGGGCCTGCTCACCGGCGCGAGCCTGCGGCTCTACCGCGCGCTCATCCTGCAGGCCGGGTGGAGCAACAGCTGGACCTGGATCGCTGGCACCTTCCTCGGCGGCATGGGGATCCTCTTCCTGCTCGCGACGATGCACCTCGGCAACTACCCCGTGCGCAGCTGGGCGTGGAGAGCGCCGTTCTTCGCGCTGCTCGAGGCCGCGATGGAGGTCTCGGTGAGCCTCGCGCTCACCTGGGCCGGGCTCGAACGCATCGGGAGTCTCACGGCGACGATCGAAGATTGGCAGAGTTCGGCGCTCAAGATCCTCGTCGTGCGGTTCGTCGGCATCGTGCTCTTCGCGCTCGTGCTCGCGTTCGTGTCCACGCTCGTGCGGCTGGTGCTCCTGCCGCGCAAACCCGTTCACCAGACGACACCATGACCCGACTCCCGCTCCTGAACCGAGCATTCCGTGTTGCGCTGCTCTGCGTCGCCACCGGCGGTGCCCTCGCGCTCGGCGCGTTGACCGCGCACGCGCAGATGCAGACGCAGATGCAGATGCCGATGCAATCGCAATCGCAGACCGCGACCCCGCGCCGCCCGTTCGGTACCCTGCGCGAGCAGGCCGACGTGCAGCAGCGCTGGCTCGACAAGCGCATGCGCACCGTGCTTCCCGCGCTCATGCGCAAGCATGGCGTCGACGCCTGGGTGGTGCCGATGCGTGAGTACAACGAGGACCCGGTGTTCTCGTCGCTCGTCTCGCCGACGACCTTCGCGGCGCGGCGCCGGACGATCTATGCGTTCTACGATCGCTGCGCCGCTGCCGGTCGCGCGGACCCCGGCGACGGGTCGTGCGTCGAGCGCATAGCGCTTGGTGGCACCTCGCAGGGCGGCGTCTACGAGCCGCGTCGCGCCATGAAGGCGGTATCGGGCGACATCAGCGGGCGGCAGGCCGAACTCTGGGGCGACGAGCAGTGGCAGGTGCTCAAGGCGGTGCTCGAGGAGCGTCAGCCGAAGGTCATCGCGATCGATGTGTCGCGCACCTTCGCCTTCACCGACGGCCTCACCGCAGGGGAGCGCGACGGCATGACGGAGGCGCTCGGCCCGGCCTTCGCCTCGAGGTTCCGGCCAGCCGAGGCGCTCGCGCTCGAGTTGATCGCGACGCGGCTCCCAGAGGAAGTGGAGTTCTACGGCAAACTGCAGACACTCGTGTGGGAACTCACGCAGCGCATGTTCTCCGCCGAGGCGATCAAGCCGGGCGTTACTCGGACGAGCGATCTGGTCTGGTGGTGGCGTCAGCAGGTGAACGACATGGGCTTGGGCACCTGGTTCCAGCCGAGCATCGAAGTGCAGCGGAAAGGCATGAGCGAGGCGCAGCTGGGCGATGACCCGGTGATCCAGCGCGGTGACGTGCTGCACTGCGACGTCGGCATCACGGCACTCGGGCTCAACACGGACACGCAGCACAACGCGTACGTGCTCCTGCCCGGCGAGACTGATGCGCCGGCGGGTCTCACTGCTGCGCTACGCAATGCGAACCGCCTGCAGGACTTCACCATGGAGGAACTGCGTCCGGGCCGCACCGGCAACGAGGTGCTCGCGGCGACGCGCGCGCGGATGCGTTCGGCGGGGATAGACGGGACCTTCTACTCGCATCCGATCGGCAAGCACGGCCATGGTGCCGGCCCGCTGGTGGGCCTGTGGGACTATCAGGACGGCGTCCCGGGCCGTGGCGACGCGATGACGATCGCGAACATGTGGTTCTCGGTCGAGTTGCAGGCGACGACGCCTGTCGCCGAGTGGGGCGGTCAGCGGGTGCGGATGGCGCAGGAGGAGGACATGGTGATCCCCGCCGACGGAAAGGCGGTCTGGGCGATCCGTCGGCAGGACCGGCTGTTCTTGGTCCGCTGAACCAGATAGATTCATTCCCGTATGCGTAAAGGCCGCAAGGAACTCATCGTCGTCGGCGACCGCGTCCTCATCAAGCTCGAGGAGGGCGAGGAGCGCACGAAGGTCGGGCTCTACCTCCCGGCGACGGCAGTGGACAACCAGGCGGTGCAGGGCGGGAAGATCATCGCGACGGGTCCGGGATATCCGCTACCCGAGGTGAACGATCATCTCGAAGAGCCTTGGCGCATCGGTGCGTCCAAGGAGACGAAGTTCGTTCCCATGCAGGCGCATGTCGGGGACTATGCGATCTTCTTCAGGAAGGCGGCCGTGGAGATCACGTTCGAGAACGAGCGCTACCTCGTGGTACCGCAGGCCGCTATCCTCGCGCTATCGCGCGAGTGACGAACATCCTCAAGCCTTGAACCTGACCATGATGTACGACGAACGCTTCGTTGCTCCGATGCGCGCCGAGCTCACCCGACTTGGCGTCGAAGAACTCCGCACGTCCGCCTCGGTCGACGAGGCACTCAAGGACGCCCCGGGCACGCGCCTCGTGGTCGTGAACTCGGTCTGCGGTTGCGCAGCGCGCAACCTGCGCCCGGCGATCGCGGCGGCGCTCGAGCATGCAGTGAAGCCCGACCGGTCGTTCACGGTCTTCGCCGGCAACGATGCCGACGCGACGCGTCAGGCGCGCGGGTACTTCACGGGCTATGCGCCGAGCTCACCGAGCATCGGGCTGCTGCGCGATGGCAAGCTCGTGTACATGGTGGAGCGGTGGCAGATCGAGGGGCGCAGCGTGGAGTCGATCGCGGCCGACCTCACCAAGGCGTTCGACACGCACTGCGCGCAGACGAGCGGCGCGCACTGACTGACTGCGCGATACACGAAGGGCGCTCCATACGGAGCGCCCTTCGTCGTTCACGCGCTTTCGGTCTCGCAGCGAGGGGCGCTGCGCCGCCGCCCTGCTAAGACTGCCGCACCCAGCGCAGTAGCTCGCGCAGCGTCGGCCGCTTCCCGTACATGAGCAGACCCACGCGATAGATCCGCGCTGCGAACCAGATCGCCGCCAGCGCCGCGAGCGCCACGCCCGCGAGCGACGCCATCACAGTGAGCACCGGCACCGGTGTCGCGGTCATGCGCATCGGCATGATGATCGGCGCCGAGAAGGGGATCATGCTCATCACTTCGGCCAAGCGCCCCGTGGGGTTGGTCATCACCGGCTGCACGAAGATGATCGAGAAGATGAGGAGCATCATCACCGGCTGCACCGCCTGGCTGGCCTCTTCCTGCGTGCCGACCATCGCCCCGACCGCGGCGAAGAGCGCCGCGTAGAAGACGTAGCCCAGGAGGAAGAAGAGCAGCAGGGCGACGATCGTGAACGGCTCGATGGTCGGGAAGGCGAAACCGGTCGGCATCGCACCCGCGGCCGAAGCGGTCGGGCCTGCGATCGCGCCGATCAAACGTGTGCGCTCGCTCCAGAAGAAGATCGCGCTCGCGATCCAGATGCCGAACTGGGTGAGCCCGACCGCACCGACACCGATGACCTTGCCGGCGAGGAGGATGTCGGGCTTCACGCTCGCGAGGATCACCTCGGCGACGCGCGTCGTCTTCTCCTCGAGCACGCCGCGCAGTATCTGCTGACCGTAGAGGATGATCGCAATGTAGAGTGTGAAGGCGATCACGAAGCCGAAGATGGCGCCGCCCAGACCCGACCCGCCCTTGCCCGAGTCGGTGATGCGCTCGGCGTCGAGGTTCACACGTAGGCGCGTGATCGAGTCCGCGGCCGATGCAGTCACACCGGCGGTCTCGAGTCGAAGGCCGAGCAGGGCGTCGCGAACCGCATTCTCCAACTGCTCGTTCTCACCGACCGACGACGCGTTGCGGCCCGCGTATCGTGCCCGGCCGCTGCCGACGGTCGCGGAGTCGAGGATCAGATAGCCCGAGAGCCGGTTGGCGACCACGTCGAGTACGAGTGTCGACTCGGCGGCCGCGAGTCCTGCGGCGCTCACGGTATCGACGCGCACGACTCTGGGCGGCGTCGCGGGTGCGGCGGGTGCGGCGGATGCGGCGGGTGCCGCTGCGGTCGACGTGTCGGCGACAGCAGGCGTGATCGCACCGCGCCGCGGCTCAGCGATCCGCCTTGCCACGCGCGCACCGAGCCCGGTGCCGGTCGCGTCGACCACGCGCACGTCAGCGACCTTGGCGTCACGCATGCCCCGCACGGAGAGATACGCCGGCAGGATCATGACGACGGCGAAGAAGACCGGACCGAAGACGGTCACGATCACGAACCACTTGTTGCGGACGCGCTCGAGATACTCGCGCCGGATGACTGCGAGGAGCTTACCCATGGCCGGTCATCCCCTCTTCGACGCCCGTGGCGCCGACCCGTTGCAGGAAGATCTGGTGCAGCGACGGCTGCACCCGCTCGAATCGTTGAATACGCGCGCCCGTCTCGAGCACGCGACGCAGCAGCGTCTGCGAGTCGGCGCCGGCGACGAGCTCCACTTCGAAGAAGCGACTCTGGTCGTCCACGCGCTCCACGAGCGAGCGGTCGTTCAGCACGGCCATCACCTCAGGCGTCGCGCTGCCATCGAGCGAGAGCGCGACGGTGCGCCCAGCGTTCTCCGCCTTCACCGAGGCGACACTGCCGTCGAGCACCTTCTCGCCGCGTGCGATGATGCAGACCGAGTCGCAGAGGCGTTCGGCATTGTCCATGAGATGCGTCGAGAAGATCACCGTCTTGCCGCGGCGCTTGAGCTCGACCACCGTGTCCTTGAGCGCCTGCGCGTTGATCGGGTCGAGACCACTGAACGGCTCGTCAAGGATCACGAGATCGGGGTCGTGCAGCAGTGTGCCGATGAACTGGGCCTTCTGCTGCATGCCGCGCGAGAGCTCCTCCACCTTCGCCTTGCCCCAATCCTTCTCGGCCGACTTGAGCGAGAGACGCTCGAGCCATTCGTCGATCCGCTTGTCGGCCGTGCGACGGTCCACGCCCTTGAGCTCGGCGAGGAACCGCAGCACGTCGCGCACGGTCATCTTCTTGTAGAGACCGCGTTCCTCTGGCAGGTAGCCGAGCCGATCGAGGATCGCGCCGTCAGTGTTGGGGCGGCCGAGGAGATGGATCGTGCCCGTGTCGGGCCCGATGATGTTGAGGATCATCCGGATGGTGGTCGTCTTGCCAGCGCCATTGGGCCCGAGCAGTCCGTAGACCGCGCCGCGCGGGACCGCGAGGTTCAGGTCACGGACGGCCACGTGCTCCGCATAGCGCTTGGAGATGCCCCGGATGTCGATCGCGAGTTCGGTCATCAGTGGTCGAGGGGGAAGGAACAGGGAATATATGGGCAGGGGCTGGTGTGGGTGCCCTCGCCTCGCGACACTACGGGCGATGCGTGCCCCCGGCTTCACTCTCACGGCGATCACTGCGCTCCTGCTCGGCTGCACGGGCAGCGGCGGCAGCGAGCGTGGCGCCGCCGGGCAGGGCAGTGCCGAGCGTGGCGGTGGCGAGCGCGTGCTCGTGGTCTTCAACGCCGGCAGCCTTGCGCGACCCATTCGTGCGGCGCTCGACACCTTCGCCGCGCACGAAGGCGTGCGGGTGGAGCAGGAGAGCGCTGGCTCGCTCGAGACCGCGCGCAAACTCACCGAGCTCGGCAAGGTGCCTGATCTCATCGCCCTCGCTGACGCCGAGGTCTTCCCGCGGTATCTCGTGCCGGCGCAGGTGGACGGCTACGTGGAGTTCGCGCAGAATCGCATGGTGCTCGCGTACACGGATCGATCGCGTTTCGCTCAGGAGATGGCACCCGACACCTGGTGGCGGATCCTCCTGCGCCCGGGCGTAGAGACGGGGCGCTCCGATCCACATCTCGACCCCAACGGCTACCGCAGCATGTTGGTCTGGCAACTCGCCGAGCAGTACTACGGCGAACCGGGACTCGCGACGCGACTGGAGACTGCGAGTCCGCTGCGCAACGTGAGGCCAAAGGAGGCCGATCTCATCGGGCTGCTGCAGGCGGGGGAGTTCGACTACATCTGGTCATACGAGTCGATCGCGCGTGCGATCGGTCTCCGGTACGTGCGGTTGTCCCCGGCGATCGACCTCAGCTCACCTGACTCCGCCACCTCGTACGCGCGCGCGGCGATCACGGTGAGGGGTGCACGCGCAGGGGACTCGGTCACGTTCCGCGGCGCACCGATCGTCTATGCGTTCGCGGTGCCGCGTGCGGCACCGCATCCAGCGTTGGCGGCGCGCTTCGGCGCCTTCCTCCTCTCCGCCGAGGGCCGGGCGATCCTGCGACGCGAGTGGCTCGACGCGGTGGATGTGCCGGTCGTGCGCGGTATGCGAGCGGCATGGATGCCCTCAGCGTCGGACACGATGTCACTCGTCGGCAGGATGCCTTGAGGTCGTCCCACTCGCGCGTCGTGCCGCGCCTGCTGAGCGTGCTTGCCGCGCTCGCGGGCTCGCTTCTGTTGCTCTTCCTCGCGGCCCCACTCGTGGAGCTCGTGGGAACGAGCGGCGGCGAAGGCCTCCTCCGGCTCGGCAACGACGTCGAACTCCGCAGCTCGCTCCTCCTCACCGCACTCTGCGCCACCACCGCAACACTTCTCGGCGTGATCGGTGCGACGCCGCTCGCGTATCTGCTCGCGCGCCGCGAGTTCCCGGGGCGCGCGGTGCTCGCCGCCGTGCTCGACCTGCCGCTGCTGATCCCGCATCCGGTGGCGGGCATCGCGCTGTTGCTACTGCTCGGACGCGAGAGCGCGGTCGGTGGAGCGGCGCTCGCGGTGGGACTCCGGATCGTCGGCACGCCGCTGGGGATCATCGCGGCGATGCTCTTCGTCTCGGCGCCGCTCTTCGTGAGCGGCGCGCGCGAGGCATTCGCCAAGGTCGATCCCCGATACGAAGGCGTCGCGCGCACGCTTGGCGACACACCCTGGCGTGCGTTCTACCGCGTCACGCTCCCGCTTGCCGGCCGCGGGCTCCTGGCGTCGTCGGTCGTGATGTGGGCGCGCGCAGTCAGTGAGTTCGGTGCGATCGTGATCCTCACCTACAACCCCAAGGTCGCGAGCGTACTGAGCTACGACCGCTTCACGAGTTACGGGCTGAGTGAAGCACTCCCGGTCGCCGCCGCGCTCGCGCTCCTCGCGCTCCTGCCGCTCACGCTCCTGCGCGCGCTGCGTACCGAGTCGCGGAGCGAGCGGTGATCCGGCTCAACGGCATCAGTGCGAAGAAGGGGCGCTTCACACTCGCCGACCTGAGCTTCTCACTCGAACAAGGCAGCTTCGGCGTAGTGATCGGGCCCGCCGGTTCAGGAAAGACGACACTGCTCGAAGTCGTGGCGGGGCTACTCACACCGAGGTCCGGAACACTGTTGCTCGACGGCATCGACGCACGCGGGCTCGCACCAGAGTCACGCGGCGTCGGGCTCGTCTATCAACACGCATTCCTCTTTCCGCACCTTTCGGTGCGCGAGAACGTCGCCTACGGAGCCGCCGACGCGGCCACGTTCGACGAGGCGGCCGAGCGAATGGGTGTCACACCGCTTTTCAGTCGCGAGGTGAGCGGGCTCTCCGGTGGCGAACGTCAGATCGTCGCGCTCGCGCGAGCACTTGCTCGACGTCCACGCCTGTTGTTGCTCGACGAACCATTCAGCGCGCTCGATCCACGCCGGCGCGCGATCATCCGCCGTGAGGTACGCGCGCTGCATCGTGCCTGGGGCCTCACGACGCTCCAGGTCACGCACGACTTCGCCGAAGCGGGCATGCTCGGCGATCAGGCGATCCTCCTCGACGGCGGTCGGGTATTGCAGTCGGGGACGCCCGCCGAGGTGTTCCGTCGGCCCGCCTCGCCCTATGTGGCTGAGTTCCTGGGTGCCGAGAACGTGCTCGGCGGCATGGCACGCGACCTCGGCGAGGCAGCACCCGACTGGATCGACAGCGCCCCCGGCGAGTTCGCGCACGGGCATCGCGCGTTCGCGTTCGAGACGGAAGGGCTCACGCTCTATGCCGTGGGTGACTTCGCGCCCGGTGCGGGCCACGCAGTGATCCGTGCCGAGGAGATCACGATCGCACGCGACCAGTCGCACGACTCGGCGCGGAACCGATTCAGCGGCCGAGTGATCGAGGTCGCGACGCTCGGCGCGCTCACGCGGGTGACGATCGATGTGCGAGGGACTCAGCTCGTCGCTGCACTGACGACGCGATCGGCGACCGAGTTGAGCATCGTGCCCGGACTCGCAGTGGTCGCGACCTTCAAGGCGATGGCGGTGCATCTCTGCTGAGCCACGGGCAGAGAGTCGGCTCAGGTCGAGCGGCGCGCCACGACGAGCGCTGAACTCCCGAACAGCGGGTGCGAATCACCCAGAAATCGCTGCTCGATGCGTGACAAGCCGAGCGCGGCCGCATTGAATGGCCCGAATGGCACGGTCGGTGGCTTCGGCGCTGGTCGTGCGACGCGCTCAACATGCGCGACACCCCATTTGAGGATCGCGAGCCACGCGAAGAAGTAGCGCGAATCGATGATCTGCAAACCAGGCTCGCGCACCAACGTCTCGAGCTCACTCAGCCGATAGCGACGCACATGATGGTTCAGGTCGTCGTGCGCGGTCCAGAGCGACTGGAACGCCGGCACAGTCGCGACGAACCATCCGCCGGGCGCGAGTCGACGGGCGAGTTCGTGCACCACCGGGCGCGGATCGTCGATGTGCTCGAGCACGTCGAGCGCGACGATCAGGCGATAGCGGCCGGTCTCAGTCGGCTCAGGGGTGAGCGGATCGGTGCTGATACGATCACGCCAAGGGCCAGAAGGGTCGAGGAGTCGCGCATCGGGCTCGATGCCGTACGGCGTGCCGTAGCGTTCGAGTACGGGGAACAAGAGCCCGTCTCCGCAACCGAAGTCGAGAATGTCGCCGCTTTTGGCGTCGAGCGACTCCGATTCGCGTCCCGCGCCGCCTGCTTCTCCCTTGCGTCCCGCGCCGAGCAACCGGCGGAGCAGCCGATCGAGCAACTCCTCGCGCGCTCGCCACCACCAGTGCGCTCGGTAGAGCTCGGCGTAACGCGCGCCGTAGCCCTCATCCACTAGTTCGCCCTGTCGTTCGTGCGCCCGACCACGCGATCGACCAGATAGACCGGCCGTCGCTTCACTTCTTCGTAGATGCGCCCCACGTACTCGCCGATGATCCAGAGCGAGAGGAGGATCATGCCGCCGACGAGCGTGCCCAGCACCGTCAACGCCGTGAAGCCCTGCGGTGACCGGCCGAGCACGAGCTTGGCGTAGATGGCGAAGAGTGAGAATGCGATAGAGCCGAGCAGCGTGATGCCACCCGCGACGCCGATGAAGCGCAGTGGCGCCGTGGAGAACGCGAAGGCACCGTCGAGCGCAAGGCCGATCAGGCGACGCAGTGAATACTTGCTGACGCCAGCCGCACGCGCGGCGCGCTCGACGTCGAGGCCGGTCTGCCGGAAGCCCACCCAACTGCGCAGGCCACGCAGGTAGCGCTGCCGTTCAGGCAGGTTACGCACCGCGTCGATCGCCCGGCGCGAGAGAATAGCGAAGTCGCCAGCGTCGGCCGGGAGTGCGATTCTCGAGAGTGAGGCGATGATGCGGTAGGCGACGTGATAGCTCGCGCGAAGCCAGAACGGTTCCTTGCGACGCGTACGGCGCACGTAGACGACGTCGTACCCCTCGTCGAGACGCGCGAGCAGCGCTGGCAATGCCTCGGGCGGATCCTGCAGATCGCCGTCCATGAGCAGCATGACGTCGCCGCGCGCATGGTCAAAGGCCGCAGTGAGTGCCGCCTGATGCCCGAAGTTGCGCGAGAGCACCACCACAGTGATGCGCGGATCCTTGCGCGCGGCCGCCTCGAGCAGTGTGAGCGAGCGGTCCCGACTCCCGTCGTCAACGAGCAGGAGTTCGTGCGGACCACCCGGCGTCGCATCGAGTACGGCGATGACGCGTGCGAGGAGGGCGGGGAGCACCTCTTCCTCGTTATGGATCGGGATGGCGATCGTGACGCGACGCGTGATCACTTGGGAACTCCGTGGAAATAGACCATCCACCAGAGCGGGACGCCCGGCAACCCGAGCGGGTAGACCTCGAGATGCCGCTCCTCGAGGTGCTGCGTGAACAGTCGCCGCCACTCTGCGATCGGGCGCGCATGACGGCCACGATCGAGTCGCGCCAGCGCGCGAGCGGGCGAGAGACCATGGGGGAGGACGAGGTCGAGTACGTGCACGCCGCCGCCGGGTGCGACGAGTCTCGACATTCGCGCCAGCAACGATGAGACGACTTCGTCGGGCAGATGATGCATGAGCGAGTTCGCGAACACGCAGTCGAACCGCTCGTCTGGCAGCACCTTCTCGTCAGCGACGTCGCCGACGACGAAGCGGCCGTTGAAACGGCGCGACGCGGTCGCGATGTAGTCGGCGTTGATATCGATACCAACGTAGTCGGAACCGGCGAAGGCGCGCGCATTGGTACCCGGTCCACAGCCCACGTCGAGCACGCGTCGCACGCGCCCGAGGTCGACCCGTCGCAGGAACGGTCGCACCTTGTTGCCAGCGAACGGCGCCTGCAGCGTGCCATAGACGATCGGCATCTCGAGCAGTCGATCGGCGGCCTTGCGGAGCAGGTTCATCGGTAGGCCGTCGCGTGAGAGGGGATCAACGCCACAGGACGAGGTATCCCGGAAAGTCGCGCTGCGACGTGAAAGTGCGGCGCAGCGAGTCGACCACCGCCAGACTGAGTGCCGGCGAGAACTGCGCGTTCTTCTTCACCACTACGACCTTCGCGTCGAGCGTGCCGATGCGATCGACGAGAGAAATACCGTCCTGCGCCGGACCGTCGAGGAAATCGAAGAACGTGCGCGTGCGGTTCGGCAGTCCGCTGAGGAAATATATCTCCGGTGCATCCGGCCCCGCCCAGATCGCGCCGCCGTTCGCCTTGCTCTGCACGAGCTTGATCACACCTTCGTATACGGTCGACTCCAGCGGCTCCACGCGCAGACCGCTGCGCGGCAGATCGAGCGGTGCGATGTTCTTGCTCGGCGCGAATCCGAGCCCGCGGCTCCCCGGAGAACCCGGCACCACGCGCAGGAGGCCGAATGTCAGCAGGAAGCTGATCACTACGACCTGCAATGCACTCGGGATGCGGTCGGCCACGCGCACGAGCGCCACGGCTGCGACGATCGTCAACGGAAGCGCATAGAGCGTGTAGATCGGCGCCGCGAACGGGAACTCAACGAGCGCCGCGCTCACCGCCATGCACGCGAGCGTGATCGCCGCAGCGGTCGTGGTCGTGGTCCCGGTCGTGGTCCCGCGACTCGCGAATACGGCACCCTCCAGCGCGACGAAGAAGAGAAGCCCCCAACCCGACATCCAGCCGAGCTGGTACGCCCGAATGGACGTCGCCGAGTAGAATAGGATCGCACCGAACCAGAGTGCGGCGAGCAGTGGGACCACGCGCCGCGCGCGCTCGTGCGCGGAAGGGACCCAGAGTAGGAGACCGAGCGGAGCGAAGAACAGCAGCGAGGCGATCGACGGCGGTCGCATCGAGGCAAAGGTCACGCGCCGGAATGGAGCGACGAACACCCCCTCGATCATCGATGGCAGCGCGCCGAGTGCTGCCTGGAGTGCGACGTAGATCAACACCGGTGCCGCGGCGCCGAGCAGGAACGGAGCGAGTCGGGCGGCGAGCGCGCGCCAACGATCACGATCCGCCACGGAGGTGCGCTGACTGACACGCACGACGATCCCGAGCGCGAGAACCGTGGTCGGGACGACGAAGCGCAGCAGTTCACGGTCAGCACCCCCAGCCACGCGCGCGAGCGCGAACACCGCGAGCAATAGGAGCGACGGAATCACCCACGCGAACGAACCGCGACCGCCCTGCGCTCCGGACGCCGACGCAGCTTGATCCACCGTACGCGCGGGCGCCACATGAGGGGGGACCTCCGCGGCAACGAGCGCCAATCCTGCGCCCATGAGCACGAAGATCCCCGTGAGTTTGAACAGGAACGCGACTCCGCCCATCGCTCCGGCCACCACGAGCCATCGTGCAAGCCGCGTCTCATGCCAGCGCAACAGCGCGAGCGCCGCGAACGTCGCTACGAACAGGATGTACCACGATGGGATCGGAGCGGGATAGTTCGGGACGCTCCACACGAACGCCGCGAGTGCCGCGAGGCCCGCGCCCAATGGTGGCGTGAACCGCAGCAGCACGCGGTACATCACGCCGAGCCAGAGCAGTGCGCAGAGGAGCAGCGGCACACGCATCGCGATACTGCTGATGGGGAGCACGGCGAAGACCGCTGCGTTCATGTAGCTGAGCAGTCCGGTGTAGATCTCCGTGAAGTCCCGGTGCGGCACCTCCCCGCCAAGCACACGCTCGGCAGACTGCCCCAACGCGCCCTCGTCGTGCGGGTACCAGCCGTCGCGCAGCACGGAGCCGAGGATCACGGCACCGATCACGAGCACAACGAGCATGACGCCTCGCGCCGAAGGGCGAGGCAGGCGATCGAGAATCGTCACTTGGGCGACGGCGGAACCGTGAGTCGTGGGGGGACTTCGGTGAAGCGGAACGTCTCTTGATACGACGAGAAGTACGAGCGATCGGGCAGGCGTTCGTACGGAAGATCCCAGAGTGCCCGTGCCACGAGCGGCATCACGTTCACCGCCGAGATCTCGTCGGCGACGACCGAGTCGGCGCCGGGAAAGCGGTAGGCGGCGAATACGCCGTGACGCTCTCCGACCTGCTCCTCGGTCATCTCGTCCCGCGTGAGCGTGAAGCCGCGCAGCAGGTTGGTGAACATTCGCGCATGCCCATGATCGCCCTGGATGAGGATCACCGGCGGGACCTTCGAGCGCGCGATGATCGTGCGCATGGTCTGTAGGATGCGCGGCGCGAAGCAGCGGACCTGCGCGGCGTACGCGCGCCCGACCACATCGAAGGACTCGTCCTGGTCGGTGTGCGGCCACCACGGATCGACCGGCGTGCACTGCTCGTCGAAATGATACGGCTCATGCGGGA
>JANOWT010000182.1:0-3267 GCA_031418115.1 Gemmatimonadota bacterium | reverse complement strand
GGCGCGGCGGAAGATGGGAGCGAAGGCATGCTCGTTCACGCCAGCGGATTCGCCGGCGAAGCGGGCGCGCACGGCGACTTCCACTTCATGAGCAGCCAGGTCTCGCGCGAGAAACCGATCGACTACCGCGCGATCGCGCGGATGCTCGTCGAGGAGAAGCGCCGCGGTGGGTACACGCTCTGGGTGACCGGCCCTGCGCTCGTGCACTCGCGTGCGCGCGACAACCTCGTCTGGTTCATCCGCAACGGCTATGTGCAGGCGCTGCTCGCGGGGAACGCGGTCGCGGTGCATGACATCGAAGCCGCGATCGTCGGCACGACGCTCGGCATGACGAGCGAAGGCGAGCCCACGCTCGGTGGCCACGCGGCACACATGCGGGCGATCAATGCCGTGCGACGCGCGGGGTCGATCGCGAATGCTGTCAAGGCGGGACTGATCACCGGCGGCATCATGCACGCCTGCACGGTGGAGGAGGTCCCGTACGTGCTCGGCGGTTCGATCCGCGACGACGGTCCGCTGCCCGATGTGTACACCGACGCGGTCGCTGCCCAGGAAGCGACGCGCAAGCACACGATCAAGGCGACCATGGCGGTCATGATCGCCACGGCGTTGCATTCGATCGCGGTCGGGAACATGCTGCCGTCGTACTACACCGACTCGACCGGCGAACTGCGTGAGCTGCCGACGATCTGCGTGGACGCGAGCGAGTTCCTCGTGAGCAAGCTCAAGGACCGTGGGACGCATCAGGCCGTGGGCGTGGTCACCAATGCGCAGGACTTCATGAGCATCCTGCGCGCGGCCGTGGAGCGAGAAGTCGCAGGTGACGCGGGGTAGCGACTACCCGATGCGCGCGCCGGCCGCAGCCCAGCCTGGGGCGTTCTGCTTGGCGTCGAGCACGAGTCCGGTGTCGACCACCACTTTCCCGCCCTCGATCCGGACCGCGTACCGGTCGAGACTGCGCGGCGCCTTGCCTTGGATGCGAGACCCCTCGGCCTTGAACGTGCTCTTGTGCTTGGGGCAGTAGAATCGGCTCTGCTCCGGCTGCCACAGCACCATGGTGCCCTTGTGAGGGCACTCGAGACTGAAGGCGTGCACCATACCTTGGAAGCGGACGAGGATCAGTTTGTTCGCCTTGTCGATCGTCGCGCCGTCGGCAGCGGGGATGCCGTAGCTCACCGTGCCGGCCGAGCCCGCACGTCCGGTCGCGTACTCGCGTGCGAGGGCTTGCAGCGGCGCGGCTGCCCCCGCGATCGCCGTCAACGCCGCGACCGCCATGAGACCGTCGCGCAGAAAGGCGCGGCGACCGGTGGTTGCGTCACAGCCGTCGGAGTCGAAGTCGCAGGAGGAGTGGTCGTTCTGCATGGGCTGGGTGGACGTTGGAGTGCTTCAGAGCGGCTACGCAGTTGACGCCGGAACTCGATTGATATTACCCCGGCGCACTCCTCACGTGCCACCAGCATCCGCCCGCGTCAACTTCGCGCCCGGCGCGCGCCGACTGGCGCCGCGGCCGTCCGTACGGCATCCTAGCGGCGTGGGATCACCCGCCCGGAGACGATGATGGCATTCACGACTGAGGCTCAGGCGATCTGGGACCAGGTACCAGAGGCCACGCGCAGCCGCCTGCTCGACAGCGGATTCTGCGCGCACTGCCTGACGACGAGGCACTTCGAGCTCACTGAGGGCGAGATCCGCGGCAAGGAACTCGCCCTGATCGGCAAGTGTGGGACCTGCGCGCACCGCGTGGTCCGGTTGATCGAGATCTGACCAATGACGCCCAATACTCGGTTCGGACTACTAGCGCTCGTCCTCACGCTCACACCGCTCGCAGCACAGGCGCAGCGGTGGAAACCGATCGGCACGACCGTCACGGGAAGCCAGGTCTTCATCGATCCGTCGAGCATCTCTAAGAAGGACAGCATCATCACCGCGACCGTGCGTGTCGTCTTCAAGGAACCGACGCCGACACCCAAAGGACCGATCACCGGCTCGCGCGCGATCGCGATGTTCAACTGTGCGCGCAAGACGGTCGCGGTGAAAGAGAACATCATCTGGCATGACGAGCGAAAAGGGACGATCTACGAGAAGCGGACGCCGAGGCAGCCGGGATTCGGCCCGGTGTTCACGTCGAACTTCTCGGGCGTAGCGCTCACGTACCTGTGCACGCCACCGGCACCACAGGCTCCTCCGACTCCAGCGACGCCACCAGCGACGATACCACGCCCCGCCTGATCCTCACCTCTCCCCTCTCACTTCTCCCATCAGAAGTTCAAGAACCGCTCCAAGCGCGATACTTCCTTCGCGTTCACGTACTTCCCGATCTCCTTCCGGAACTGCTCCGCACTCGTCCACGGCCGATACTCCTTGAACTCGCGCAACATGCGCGGGCCGAAACCGGGGATGGTGTTCAGATCCTCATCGCTGGCCGTCGTCGGGTTCATGGGGACGAACACGTACTGCTCGAGTCGCGCCACTTCCTCGGCCGGGATGTACTTCCCCATCTCGCGACGGAAGACGGCGAGGTTCGCGTAGGGACGGTACTCGAGGAATTCGCGCGTCATGCGCGGACCCATTCCGGGCACGAGCTGGATCTCCTCGCGGGTCGCCGAGTTGAGGTCGAGGTGCACGAAGAGCTTCGGGTAGAGCTCGGTGCGCTGTTCCTTCGTGAGCTTCGGCGCGAGGAACGCATCGTAGGCGGTCGCATTCGCGAATGGACGCGCGGCGACGAGTTCCTTGGCGAGCGCCGCGGTCATGTGCGGCAATGCGGCGATCTCGGCTTCAGGGGCGGAGTTCGCGTCCTTGGCCGTCACCGACTTGCCGACCTGAGCCTCGACCGGCGTGGCGATGAGGAGAGCGGTGGCGAGCGCGAGCAAGGAGCGGGAGGGGAGCCGACGCATTTCAATCTTCCTTGTTTGAGAGAGCGGGGTGGCGGTAGGCGTAGAGCAGGCCGAGCAGGCCGAACTGGACCAGCGTGCCGGGGGCGAGCATCGGTGCCTCGCCGCGGATGACCTCGAGCCAGAGGTCGAGGCCGAGGAGCGACGGATCGAACTCGCGTTCCATCTCGTAGTTCCCCTTGACGTGCAGGAACATGCCGACCGGCCCGGCGATCACGAGCAACAGCATCACGAACTGGAAGGCTCGAAGGCTGCGCTTCTTGCCGTCCATCCAGTGCCAAGCCGTGACGATGAGCGTGAGCGTGAGCAGGCCGAACGGGATGAACTGCGGCGGGTCCTCGTAGTGCTCGAGCAACACGAGTTCGGCGACGAGTCC
>JANOWT010000181.1:0-3682 GCA_031418115.1 Gemmatimonadota bacterium | reverse complement strand
CCCCAGAGCGAGATGTCGCTCACGTAGACGTTCATCTTGAGCACATGTGCGAGGTCGCTCCCCGATGCCTCGAGCACGGCGCGCACGTTCGCGAGCGTGCGAGTCGTCTGCGCTTCGATCCCGCCCGGCACGAGTGCGCGCGTCGCCGGGTCCAGCGGGAGCTGTCCCGCCACGTAGACCACGCCGTTGTGCACGGTGGCCTGCGAGTAGTGACCGGCGGGCGACGGTGCGTCGGCGGTGAGTACGTAGCGGATCACGAGAAGGTCAGACGTCGAGATAGGGCGAGGGTCCGCGATCGTCCGCGCCAAAGAGCTCGCGCGACGATTTGCGCCCCTTCGGACGACCGTGGCTGTGCGGCGGCGGGATCGCGGGCCATTCGTCGGGAGGGATCAGGTCCTTCACCATCTCGACGAGCTGATGGCTGAGGTGCTGGCCGTACTTGAAGAGCGCGACCACCCGCGCACGATTCCCCAGCAGGAATACGAGGATCGGTTTGTCGGCCTTGGCCGCGTTACAGACCTTGCAACAGAGGACGAGGTTGTCGCGCCGATCGTAGGCCGTCTGGCCACGCCGCGGCGTCACGTGGTCGAGCGTGATCGTGCGCTCGGGAACGATGCGCTCGCAGTAGGCGCAGGTCGGACCGAAACGCTCGAGCAACCAGCGCCGCGTCTCTACGTATGCGGCGCGCCCGGTCGGCACCGAGGTCAGCTGCGGCTGGCGAGCCCCGCCGCCACCACCACCGCCGCCACCGCGCCGTCGCTTCTTCTTGGGACTCGCGGGCGCCGCTGCCGATGTGGCCGCTGGTGCTGCCGGTGCCGCGGCAGACTTCGCCGCTCCACCGCGACGCCGCCCGCGCCCTCCGCGTGAGGTCGCCATCAGCGACCGCGGATCGAGGGAGAAATAGTTGTCATCGGGCCGAAAGATACGTCGGCGCCCCCCCTCATAGCACCCTCCTCGCCTCATCATCGGGAGGCCTCGAGCGACCCGCGGCACAGCCCTCCACCTGAGATCCGATCGCTTTACTTGAAACTTCAAGCATTTCGTCGTACCATAGCGGCGATCCCACAGGAGCCGTGACGTGCGCGTGCTGGTCGTCGGAGGTGGTCCGGGCGGACTCTATGCCGCGCTGCTGCTCAAGCGGCGGCACCCTCACGCGCACGTGGAGGTGCAGGAGCGCAACCGCCCTGACGACACCTTCGGATGGGGCGTCGTGCTCTCAGACCAGACGGTCGCGAACCTCCGTGCCGCCGACCCCGCCAGCGCCGACGAGATCGCCCGCGCGCTCCACCACTGGGACGACATCGCCGTGCACTTCCGCGGCCGGACGATCCGCTCAGGTGGCCATGGGTTCAGCGGCATCGGCCGCAAGGCGATGCTCCGGATCCTCCAGCAGCGGTGCGAAGCCCTGGGCGTGGTGCTCCGATTCGAGCACGAGACTCCCATCGACCTCGACACGCTCGTCGCCACTGACCAGTGGGATCTCGTGATCGCCTCCGACGGCATCAACAGCCGCGTCCGCGACCGCTACGCGAGCGTCTTCAAGCCCGAGACCGATCTCCGCCGTTGCCGCTACACCTGGCTCGGCACGCCGCGCACTTTCGACGCCTTCACCTTCGACTTCGTCGAGACCGAGCACGGCTGGTTCCAAGCGCATGCGTATCAGTTCGACGAGGGTATGAGCACGTTCATCGTCGAGGCGCCGCAGGAGGTCTGGGAACGCGCGGGGTTCGATCGGATGGAAGCCGCCGAGTCGATCGCGTATTGCGAGAAGCTCTTCGCGAGCCGACTCGAAGGCGCGCCGCTGATGAGCAACGCCGCGCACCTGCGTGGCTCGGCACAGTGGATCCGCTTCCCACGCATCACCTGCGCTCAGTGGGTGCACTACGTCAAGTCGCCGCACGGCAGCGTTCCGCTCGTGCTGCTGGGCGACGCAGCGCACACGGCGCACTTCTCGATCGGCTCCGGCAGCAAGCTCGCGCTCGAGGACGCGATCGCGCTCGACGTCTGCATCGCGGCGACGCCGCAGGACCGTCGCGGCGCACTCGAGCGCTACCAGGCCGAGCGCGCGGTGGAAGTGCTCAAGCTCCAGAACGCTGCGCGCAACTCGACCGAGTGGTTCGAGCACGTCGACCGCTACGCCACGTTGGCGCCGGAGCAGTTCGCGTATTCGCTGCTCACCCGGTCACAGCGGATCTCGCACGAGAACCTGCGGCAGCGCGACCCGGGCTATGTGGAGGCGTTCGAGCGCTGGTTCGCGCAGTGTGCAGCGGACGATGGCGTGACCGCTCCCGATCCGGCACGAAGAGGAGCGACCTCGACGCCGGCCCCGCCGATCCCGCCCCTCCTCACGCCGTACACCGTCCGCGGCTGCACCCTCCCCAACCGCGTCGTCGTCTCGCCGATGGCGCAGTACAGCGCCCACACCGACGGCACGCCGAGCGACTGGCACCTCGTGCACCTCGGCGCGCGCGCGACCGGCGGTGCCGGACTTGTGATGACCGAGATGACCTGCCCTGCCGCCGACGCGCGGATCACCCCGTGGTGCCCAGGCCTCTGGACCGACGCGCACCGCGACGCTTGGGCGCGCATCGTGCGCTTCGTGCACGACTACTCGCCGGCGCGCATCGGATTGCAGCTCGGTCATGCGGGCGCCAAGGGCTCGACCAAGAAGATGTGGGACGGGATCGACCAGCCACTCCCCGATGGCAACTGGCCACTCATCGCACCGACGGAGACGGAGTACCTCACTGGGATCTCGCAGCGCGCCCGTGCGATGACACGCACCGACATGGACCGTGTACGCGACGAGTTCGTGCACGCCACGCGCTTGGGAGCAGCAGCGGGCTTCGACTGGCTCGAGCTCCACTGCGCGCACGGCTACCTGCTCTCGGCGTTCCTTTCGCCGCTCACCAATCGGCGCGACGACGACTACGGCGGCTCGGCCGAGCGACGCGCGCGCTTCCCACTCGAGGTCTTTCGCGCGATGCGCGGCGCGTGGCCTGCCGAGCGACCGATGTCGGTGCGCATCTCGGCGCATGACTGGACGCCCGGCGGCAGCACCGGCGAGGACGCGGTGGCGATCGCGCGTCTGTTCCATGAAGCCGGCGCTGACCTGATCGACGTCTCAGCGGGCCAAGTGGTGAAGGAGGAGAAGCCCGTCTACGGCCGCATGTGGCAGACGCCGCTCGCGGACCTCGTGCGTCAGACGGCACCAGTGCCTGTCATCGCCGTGGGTGCGATCAGCGACGCGGATCAAGCGAACGGGATCATCGCGTCGGGGCGCGCGGACTTGGTCGCGATCGGCCGGCCGCATCTCGCGAATCCGGCCTGGTTGCTCGCCGAGTCCGCTCGGCTCGGCTTCGGCGGCACGAGCGCGCTCTGGCCGCCACAGTACCGGGCCGCGAAGGTCCAACTCGAACGTCTCATGGAACGGGAGCGCGCGGCGATCGCCGCGGCCGCACCCGCACCACCAAAGGGAGAACTCACGTGAAGCCGCTCGCCGGTCAGCATGCCCTCGTCACCGGGGCCAACCGTGGGATCGGGGCCGCGATCGCGCGCCATCTCGCCGCAGCGGGCGCCAACGTGTCGCTGCTCGTGCGCACTCCCGCGAACGCCGAGCCGCTCCGGCGTGAGATCGAAGCACTCGGCGTGCGCGCCGTCACGTCGGCGCCGACGATGACGG
>JANOWT010000180.1:0-11497 GCA_031418115.1 Gemmatimonadota bacterium | reverse complement strand
CTCCGTTCGCGCAGATCTCTCACCGACTCCTCGAGTCGCGGACGGAACCGCACGAGCGCCCAGAGTGCCGGCGGGAGCGCAGCGATACTCACACCGAAGAGCACCGGATCGAGCCAGAGGAGGATCGCTACGCTGCCGAAGAAGAAGAGCAGGTTCCCGACCCAGGCAAGCGCCAACTCCGCGGCAACGCGTTGGATCTCCCCGATGTCGCTGTTGATGCGGCTCGCGATCTGCCCGAGCGGCATGCGCGCGTAGAAGCGAGGCGAGAGGCGCTGCAGGTGCCGCAACAACTCCAGGCGCATGTCGAACAGGATGTCCGCCGAGACGTTCGTGTAGCGCAGTCCGCTCACGACGTTCAACGCGAAACTCGCGAACGTCAGCCCGAAGAACGCGACGAGGATCCGCACGAGCGCGCCCGCATCGCGTCCGAGCAGCGCGCGATCGACGAGGAGCTTTGAGAGATACGGCAGCACGAGCCCGAGCGCGGTGCCCAGGAGCGAGAGCGCGACCACCAGCGCGAGCGGCCTCCAGTACGGCGCAACGTACCGGAGGGCGCGGCGGAACTCAGTGGGGTCCTTCTGCAGGGACGGCTCGACGCGTGTCGGTCAGTTCCCCGGCCGCGGCTTCGCGGCCGGGATCAGCACGAAGTCCGTCATGTCGTCGTCGAACTCCACGGTGCGGAGCTTCCGGAAGGTCGTGACGTCATACACCTCGACCGTGTTCCCCGCGGTGTGCACGTAGAGCACATCGCCGCCCGTTCCCACAGTGAGCCCCATGCGCGGCCGACCGGTGAACGGCACCCGGTTCGTGATCCGGCGCGCGTCGAGGTCGAAGGTCCAGAACTGCCAGTCCCCCACCTCACTGCGGATCCCATAGGCACGCGTCTTCCCAGGGGCCATCGCGAACCCCACCGGTGCGCTCGGGCCGAGCGTGTAGAACTCCAGTGACCGCTTGGCGAGATCCATGCGCGCGACGCCCATCATCGTCCGGCGGTTCACCGGATCGGTCGAACGGAAGAGCCCGGTGTAGAACCCCGGCTCGTCATACAGGTCGCCGCCGAATCCGAAGTTGATCCGCCCCAGCCCGTCCTGGAACAACGTGCGCGAGAGCTCCCAACGATCCACCTGCTTGAGCGTCGCCGCGTCGTAGATCAGCACATCGTCGGACGTGAAGAAGTAGATCAGGTCGCCGGCAGGCGAGAAGATGATCTGCGCGAAGTCGCGCTCCTCTCCCTTGGGCCACGGGATCGTGTCCGTCACCACTCGGCGCGCGAGGTCGTACTTGAGCAGCGTCGGCGCCGAGATCTCGTAGCGGTCGAGCTTCTTGGTGTAGATCTTCACCAACAGCACCGCGAACCGATCGGTCGGGTCGACGTTGATCCCGGACATACGAACCTGCTTTTGCGGCGTCGAGAGCGTGAACGATCCGGTCGCACGCCTCGTCGCGAGGTCGATGATCTCGATGTGCTCGAATCGTGCATCGAGCACATAGAGCCGCTTCTGGTCGAACGACGGGAAGATCCCGAGCGGGATCCCGATCGAGAGCGGGATCTCCTGCTGCACCGTCAGTGTCGCTTCGTCGAGCACGAGGATCTTCTTGGAGTACGTGCCGATGTACACCATGCCGTCGCCCGCGACGGTGACAGGGGCAGGTGCCCCGGCTCCCATCAACAACAGACCAGCGAGTACCGCGATCCGTGCGCTCATGGGAAGATCAGGTCCACCTTCCGCCAATCCTTCTGCGCCGATGCGCACTTCGAGGTCCACTCCGGCGCGTGGTTGTACAGGTCCGGCACGTGCGCCGGCCAGAAGCAGGTGATGTAGCAGTCGAAGATGTCGCGCTCCACCGGCTGGCAGAGCCCCGACGTCCCACCGCGACTGTCCACCTCCCACCCCGGCGAGAAGACGAACGAGCAGCCCATCGGCACGTGCGGCCCCGTGGAGTTGAGCCCGCCACCGCCCTGCAGCGCGACGACGTCGCCTGCGGCTCCGCCGTCCGCAGCGATCGTGGTCTCCGCATCGATCCGCCGTGCCTTCTGATTCACGGCCCTCACATGTCCCATCCGTCCTCCGATCAGGCGTCGAACTGCGCGAGGAACTCCGGCCGCTGCTCTGCGAGCGCGCCGTAGACCTCGAGACAGGTGTTCGTCCAGCTCCGGATCCAATCACAGTAGTGCAGGTTCGCGTGCTCGGTCGATCCATACCGTGTGTTCGCTTCGTGGTAGCACCCGCCGGCGCAGAGCGGACGCGCCCAGCAGGTCGCGCAATCGGTCTTGTTGGCGATGTGATGCCGCTTCAGGTAGTCGTCCTGCAGCTCGCGACTCACACCCGCCGTCACTGAGCCAAGCTTGTGCGTGTCCGACCCTGCGAATCGGTGGCAGAGCGCCACGTCCCCGTCGGTCGCCACCCCCATGAGTCCCAGACCCGCGCCGCAGGGATACGCCTTGCTCATTCCCTTGTGGATCTCCTCGAGCGAGTCGCGCACATTGGAGAAACCGTGCCGCTTTCCCGCGAGCGTGTGCTCCAGATACTCCGCCGCCAGCGTCTCGAAGCTGCCGAGCATCTGGAAGAAGCCCTCGTCCTGGATCGCGTAGTCGCGTTTCCATGACGTCGTCACCGGCGCGAAACCCACTTCATAGAAGCCGATCTCCTCGAACAGGTGCCGGTAGATGCCGACGACGTCGAGGTTCTGCTTGGTGAGCGTCACCCTCGCACCGACGGGACGACGACGATGCTTGGCGATCAGCATCTTGATGTTCGGGAGGATCGTGTCGTACGTCCCCATCCCATTGCTGAACACGCGGTGCGTGTCCTGTGCCCCGCGGTCGCCGTCGATCGACACCGTCACGCCGACGTCGTTCTCGACGATCCAGTCGATCACCTCTTCGCGCAGCAACGTCGCATTGGTCGTCAGACTCGTCTCGACCCGCTTGCCAACCGCCGCGCCCTTCTCCCTGGCATACGCGAGCGCACTCTTGAGCACCTTGAAGTTCAACAGCGTCTCGCCGCCGAAGAACGTCAGGTTCACCCGCGGGAGCTCCCCCGACTCGGCGAAGAGGAAGTCGACGCTCTGACGCGCCGTCTCCTCGGTCATGAAGCGAGGCTTGGTGCTCGCCTCGACGATCTTGTCCTCGCCGTACTCGTAGCAGTACGTGCACGAGAGATTGCACTTGCTCGTCACGTTCACCACGAGCGTCGTGAGCGGGATCCGCTTGCGCGGCGCCTCGGCGACCGGTGCCACGACCAGGACCGGTGCGGCGACCGGCGGAGCAACGAGCCGCAACGCCCGTACGCGCACGAGCTCCTCGATCGCCGCCCTGACCTCCGCCTCCGGGAACAGGACACTCACCGACGTCGCCAAGTCCTGCGGAGCGATCGCTTCGTCACCCAAAGTGTCGAGCACCGCGCGCGACGCGTCGTCGAGCCGGTAGATCGCTGCCGACGGCACGAGATACAGGAACGACGCACCTGCGGACTTGAACGCATGGTACTCACCACGCGCCAACAGCGGTTGCGTGCGCGGCGGCGCGGCGGCCACTGGCACTGCCGCTGGCACTGCCGCTGGCACTGCCGCCGGCACTGCCGCCGGCACCGCCGCCGGCTCGGCCCGCATCAACATGTCGGTCACGGCACCCCCCGCCACGGATCGAACCGGATGTACAACGGCACCGTCGACACCAGGTGCGCGCGCGACTTGATCGGCGCCGCTCCCACCTTCTTCGGCTGGTACGACGCGACTACCCAGAGATCACCGATGTTGTTTCGGTTCCCCGCGCGCAGCGGGTTCGGTCCGTCGGCCTCCGGGGTGAACAGTCCCCGCGCATCGAGCGAACCGACGAATTTCAGATCGTCATCATTGTATGAAGTCGCGTACTCCTCGAGCGACCACGCAACGTCCACGCGACCGAGCTCGATGTCATCCGCCGTCTCCGGCTTGCCGTCGACACCGTTGAGGTAACCATACGCGTCGAACTGCTGGTGTTGCTTGGGGATTTCACGCCCACCGGTACGGGCCATGCCCGCGAGCGGTAGCACCTTGATGCGATGCAACTCATCGTAGACGACCACCGCCGCACCGAGCGACGCGCCCGCCACGAAGAGGTCGCGCGTACCGATCACAGCGGCAGAATCGACGCGCACGCGCACGGTGATCGAGTCCCCGCCGGCGCGCACAACACGCTCCACTCGCACCCCGGGGCCGAAGTCCACCGCAGCGGCTGCGACATCGCGCGGGAAGTTGGCGCCGAACAGCGTGATGTCATGCGACGCCCCGCGGCGCAACGCGCGATCCGACACGCCAGCGAGCATCGCGCCGCCACCGAGTCGCGTCAGCGTCACGTCCATCCCGAACTCGTCATAGCCGCCGCGGAACCAGCGTCCGCTCATCTGCTGCCACCCCGGCTCGACGATCATCACCTCGCGCATCGCGGCGTCGGCCGACGCACCCGTCTCGTTCGACCGCCCGCGCCACTGGAATCCGGTGTAGATCACCGACCGGCCCTCGCGCGTCGCCGCCTTGCCGTCGTTCGCATACCGGTAGCTCGCACGCGTGACGAACTCATCGTCAGCGGTCGCGGACTTGGTGACCGTGAGCCGACCGAAGAAACGACCACGCCCGGGTTCGTTCCCCGAGAGGAGCCAGCTCCCTTCGATCCGCGGTGCACGCATCGTCGCTTCCCACGCCGCCCACTCCGGCGTGCGCAACGGGAAGGCGCGCGACAGATGACTCACCGCAGCGTCCACCGGCTGAGGCGCACCCGCACTGTCCGGCGGCGGCGGTCCGCCGCGACGGAAACTCTGGAAATCGACATTCGGATACAGCGCGCGATGCGTGTTCGTCAGATGCGTCCACTCATCGCTCGTGCGACGCTGCAACACCACGCGGCCCATCGTGTGACAGGCACGACAGGTCTGCTCCGTCGGAGCACTCGCCGTGTAGTTGAACTCGGTCATCCGCCGCTCGGCGTCGAACTGCCCCAGCCGTACCTCGGCGGGCGCGAGTCCCTGACGGTTCGCGAGGTAACGGACGATCGTGCGCGCGGCCGTTGGTTCGAGCGTGACGTTGTGCAGCGACACCATCCGCCGCACCGACGCTTCCCACCCCTCTACCGTCTTTCGCAGGTAGGAGAGTCGCTGCATGATCCCGGTGGAGTCACGCACATGGCAGCCCGCACAAGCCTGGATGATCGCGGGCTCATGGATCGGAAAACCTGGCGTCGTGTCCCGGTTTGCGGCGCGGGGCGCGGCCTGCGCGGAGGCCGATCCCGCGTTGAGCATCAGGATGGACAACGCGGCGAGGAGCGGTCGCAGGCGATTCATCGCGCGAGATTACCGCCCAATACTGCGAGTGTCAAGCAGATCGGTTCTAGGTCGGTCCCAGGTCGGTCCCAGGCCGACCACGCCGCGTCACGCCGACTCGAGCATCCCTTTCCCGATCAGCACCGAGAGTGCGCCGAGGAAGTCCGGCAACGGCACTTCATGCTCGGCACGCGCATAGGCCTCGTAGAGGTCGGGAACGCTCCGGTGACGCGGCGCCAGGTCCGCGAGCCGCACGAGATCGACGTTGCGCAGGTGACGGATCCCCTCCGGGAACGCGGCGCACGCGAGTCGCTCCTCGAGCACCACGCGGTCACGCTGCACCGTCGCGCAACGCACGCGCACGAGCGCCTTCGCAGGAGCGAGCGACAACGACTCACGTGCGCGCAACGACTCGAACGCCGCGAGCACCGCATCATCGGTGCGGAGCACCGCGATGTCCGGCTCGCCAGGTGCGGTCAGCTCCTCCTCTGTCGACCGATCGGCCCAGAAGCCGACCGCATGCCCGGCCGCTGCGTCGCGCGTCACCGTCGCCAGCCGACTCCGCAGCGCAGCGTAGATCTCGCGCTCGCGCCGCTCGTACAGCTCGAGCGCGGGCGCGAGCATCGCCGAGTCCTGCAGGACCGTGCGCACGACGACCGCCGCGAGCCAGGCCGAGGCCAAGGCCTTCTTCACACCATATGAGGAGAGCGGATCGATGAACGACGCCGCATCACCCACCAGCAGCACAGCCGGCGCTGAGACGCGCGACGCCGAGTAGGACGAAGCATCACGCGCCCACACGCGCCCCACACGCGTCGCGCCCTCGAGGAAGCCCGGTAGCGCGCGCATCCGCGCGAGTTCGGCATCGTACGTCGCCTCGAGCCGCGCGCCGCGCTCCACTTTCGTGCGCGACGGATCGACCATCACCGTCACGAGCCGCCTAGTCGACGTCTCCGGCACCGACCACCCCCAGCCACCATCGAAGCTCTCGACGACCGTGTGCGACGGATCGGGGCCGGGCCATGCGCCCGCGCGCTCCCACACGCCGATGATCGCCATCGTGCGCGCACCGGGCTCAGGACGCCTCCACCCGCGGCGCGCGAGGAGTCCCGTGCGGCCGGTGCAGTCGAGCACCCAGGTCGCGCTCAGCTCGCACCGCTCGTCACCCACGTCGTAGCGCACGAGCCCCGGCGCATCGTCCGCGAGTCGCACGTCGTGCACCGTCGCGCTGCGCGTGACCTGCACCCCCGCCGCTCCAGCCGCGTCGATCAGCAGTTCGTCGAACGCATCGCGTCGGACCTGGTAGCCCAGTTCGCCGCCGCCGAACCGCTCCACACGCGCCTCGCTCCCACCCCAGTGCACCGTATTCCCGGTCGCGCGCACGAAGCCCGCGGCATCCACCGCCTCGCGCACGCCGAACAGATCGAAGAGCTTCGCGCAGCTGGGTGGCAACGACTCCGCATGCGCTGGCAGCGCAGCCGGCCGCGTGAGGAGCGCAACGCGGTGTCCCCAACGAGCGAGCAGGCCGGCCGCGGAAGCACCCGCGGGTCCACCACCGAGGACCGCGACATCCACCCGCGGCGTCGGTGTGCTCACGCCCGCGCCGGGACCTCGATCCGTATCTCCCGCCACTTCCCGCCCTTGAACCGACGCACCGTGAGCAGCGCCCGCATCATGTGCCCGAAGAGGATCGCCATCCAGACATCGGACGGCTGCAGCGGCCGCGTGAGCTGGATCGTCGTCAACATCCCGATCGGGATCGCGAACTGCGAGACGAGCGTGATGTAGAGCGGCGCCTTCGTGTCACCCGTGCCGGTGAGCCCACCCGTGTACGTGAGCGCCGTCGTGATGAAGAGCCCCGACACACTCAGCCACCCCAGCAGCTGTGTGCCGAGCGAGAGCACGATCGGGTCGTTCATGCCGAACAACCCCAGCAGGAAACGCGGGATCGTGAGGAAGAGCAGTCCGATCGTCACCGCGATCCCGAGCCCGAGCCGCGAGGCGATCTGCACCGTCCGCTCGACGCGCTCAGGCTTGCCGGCACCGAGATTCTGGCCAGCAACGGCGGCCGTCGCTCCCATCAACCCCACACTCGTCCACGTGATGAACGAGAACAGTTCCGCATAGCCCACCGCGTACGCCGCCTGCGCCTGCGCGCTGTTCTCGAGCGAGCCGATGAACCGCAGCAGCAGCACGCCCGCGATGTTCATCGCGATCCCCTGAATGCCCGCCGGCAATCCGAACCGGAACAACTGCTTGATGATCGTCCAGTCCCAGTGCCAGTCCATGTCGCGTTCCCAATGGATCACGAGATGGCCCGAGAGCAGTCGCGCGAATCCATAGAGGCTCACGATCAGTCCCGCGAGCACGGTGCCGAGCGCGGCGCCCATCACACCCATCGCGGGGATCGGGCCGAACCCACGGATGAAGATGACGTTGAAGAAGATGTTGAGCAGCGTCATCGCCACGCCAAGGCGGAGTCCCGTGCGCGCATCACCGGCCGCGCGCAGCGCACCGCCGAGCATGAACATGAGCATCATGCCCACGCCACCCACGAACATCGTGCGCAGGTAGGGCAGCGCCGCCTCCTGCACCGACGGCGCCGCGTTCACGAGCACGAGCAGCGTTGGCGAGAGCAGGTAGCCGACCGGGGCCATCACGAACACCGCGAGGACGATCGTCGCGAGGAACGCCTGGTACACCGTGCGATTCACCGCCGCCGCGTCGTTCGCACCGGCGAAGCGCGACACAAGCACGCCCATGCCGGTGAAGATCGACATCACGAACACGATCACCACGAGAAAGATCTGGAACGCGACGCCTACCGCGGCATTGCCCGCGAACCCCACGAATCGGCCGACCATCGCATGGTCTACGATCCCCTGCATCCCGCCGATCACGTTCTGCAACACCGTGGGCCAGGCGATCTTCCAGACCGCGCCGATGATCGGCCCCTCGACGATCGAGCGGTCGAACGATTTGCCCTTCGGGGCGACGGGTGCGGTGGCCATGACCGCCAATGATCGCCCCACGAACGCCCAGCGACAAGCGCGGTCCGCTGGACATGGCCGACGACCGGCGTTACATAGCCCGAGTCGGAGCGCGTCCCCACCCGCTTTCCGGAGCACCGCATGCTCGCAGCATTCGCGCAGTGGCTCGACAACGCGGGTTCGCTCGTCTTCTGGAGTTGCGTCGTCGGCGTTCTCGCCATCGACACGGTCGCCATCGCGATCGTTGCGAGCACCAAGAGTCGCGAACTCGTGAACAGATGGACCGGCCCCGTCCTCATCACCAACGCCCTCCTGCTCGGCGGTGGCACCGTGCTGCCGGTCGCGATGCACATGACGAGCGTGGCGGTCATGGCCGTCGCGCCGTCGATGACGCCGTCAATGGTCCCGGCCGCCGACGCAAAGGCGGTGTCGCTCGAGGCGCCTGTAGGGACCGCCCTCACCCGCTGAGTCTCGCCCGCGGCTCAGACCCCGTGCTTCTCCTCGGGGTGGAGCCGCTTGAGCGTCCGGAGCGTCGGGATCAGCCACGCGATCGCCGCCACCACACCGAGCGTCGCCACGCCACCGATCACCACGCTGCGCGCGGTGCCCCACCAGCGCGCCGTGAGCCCCGACTCGAACATCCCGATCTCGTTCGATGATCCGATGAAGATCTGGTTCACCGAACTCACGCGCCCCAAGAGCGCCTCGGGTGTGCGAGACTGCAGCAGCGTGCTGCGGATCACCACACTCACCATGTCGAACATCCCGCTCGCGATCAGCAGCCCGACCGAGAGGTAGAAGCTCGTCGAGAGCCCGAACAGCACCATGCACACACCAAAGCCTGCGACCGACCAGAGCAACACATGGCCGGTACGGTCCCAGTCGCGGCGTCGCGCGACCAACACGCTCATGATCACCGCCCCGATCGCCGGCGATGCGCGCAGCACGCCCAACCCGACGGGCCCCACATGCAGGATCTCGGCGGCGAAGATCGGCAGCAACGCCACTGCGCCACCGAAGAACACCGAGAAGAGGTCGAGCGTGAGCGCGCCGAGCAGCACCGGCTCGCCGAACACGAACCGCACACCGCCCTTCACCGACTCGTACACTCCCTCATGCGTCGTCTCGCGTACCGGCGAGCGATTCGCGATCGACACCATCACCGCGACCGCGAACACCATGAGCGCCGCGTCGACCGCGTAGGCGAGTGAGGCGCCGCCCAGCGCATACAACAGACCGCCCACCGCCGGCCCGATCACTGCGGCGAGTTGCCACGCTCCACTGCGCCAGGTGATCGCGTTGGCGAACAACTCGCGCGGCACCAACTCCGCCGATAGCGCCTGACGCGCCGGCTGCAGAAAGGCGCGCGCCAATCCGCTCAGCACGATCACCGAGTAGATCGCGGTCAGTCGCGTGCGCGACAACAGCTCCACACCGAGCGAGCCCGCGCCGGCGAGGAACCAGAGCGCGACGCTGCAGAGCACCAGCACCCCGAGCGCCATGAGCGCGATCCGACGTCGGTCATGGCGGTCGGCCACATGCCCCGCATACAACGCCATGCTGATCGCCGGCAACGCCTCGGCGAGCCCGATCATGCCGAGTGCGAACGGGTCCTTGGTGAGATCATAGATCTGCCACCCCACCACCGTCCCCTGGATCTGGATGCCCAGCGTGAACGCGAACAGGCAGACCACGTAACGCGTGAACTTCGGGTACCGCAGCGCCGCGTAGGGATCGCGACGCACGGTGGTGGCGTCGACCTCAGCCATGCGCGCCCATGGGCGGTCGTTCGATCCGCGACGGATCCGCCAGCAACGCCGCCGTCTCCTCCGCGATCTGCCGAACGCACCGCTCCATGTCGGCGCGACGTGTGCGGAAGCTCAGCACGCACACTCGACCCAAGTAGCGCTCGCCGACCATCGCACCGGTGAGCATCACCTCACCGCGCCGCGTGACGCGCTCCATCAGCGCCTGCGTCGCCGCGTTTTGCTGCGCGAGCGTGTCGATCCCTCTGCCCGTCACATGGAACGCGAAGAGCGAGAGCTGCGGCGGCGCGTCCATCACGATGCCCGGGATGCGCGAGACCTGCTCGGCGGCCCACACCGCCAACTCGCGCTTCTCTGACACTGCGGCACGGTACTTCGCCGCACCGAAGAGCTTCACTGTGAGCCAGACGCGCAGCCCCGGGAATCCGCGCGAGAGCTCAGGCCCGTACTGCGCCGGATCGTAGAACTCGTCCTGATTCGCCGGCAGGTACCCTGCCGTGGACGAATGCAGCGCGCGCAACGCCTCGCCGTCGCGCACGAGCAGCGCGCCGGTGCCGTACGGCAGGAACATTCCCTTGTGCGGATCGAGCGTCAGCGAGTCGGCGCGCGGCAAGCCGCGAAGCAACGGCCGCAGCTCAGGTACCATATGGAAGAACGCCCCATACGCGCCGTCGACATGATGCCAGAGCTCCTCACGCACCGCGAGGTCCGCCACCGCGTCGATCGCGTCGACCGCACCGGTGTTGGTCGTGCCCGCCGACGAGAACACCATGAACGGCTTGAGCCCCGCCGCACGGTCCGCGGCGATCGCGCGTACCAACTCGTCCACGCGAATGCGGAACTCACCGTCCACACCGACGGTGCGCACCCGATCATGCGCGATCCCCGCGAGCTTCGCCGCCTTCACGATGCAGTGGTGCGCCTGCGACGAGACGTACAACGTCCCCGAGCGGATGTCGTCGCCCAGGTGCTTCTCTCGCGCGCAGGCGATCGCGTTGAACATCGCCATCGAGCCGCCGGTCGTGAACAGCCCGCGCGTCGTCGCCGGGAACTGCATCCAGTCGCGCAGCCACTCGAGCACGTTCGCCTCGAGCTGCACGAGCGCCGGCGCCGCCTGCCAGATCCCCGTGTACCGGTTGGTCGCGTCGGCGATGAAATCGGCCAGCGCCGCAGGGTAGATCCCGCCACCGGGGATGTACGCGAAGTATCCCGGCCCCGGCGTCGTGAACGACCTCGGGATGTATTCATCGAACAGTTGCCCCAACAGCGGCTCGAGCGCCGTCCCCTGCTCAGGAACCGCCTCGCGCATCGCCCGGCACATCGCCTCGATCCCCGTGAAGTCCCCACGGCTCGGCTGCTCCCGCAACGTCGCGAGATGCTCGACCGCGCGCGCGACCACGGCCTCGCCCATCGCCCGCATCTCCGCGGGCGACAGGTCGAGGTT
>JANOWT010000179.1:0-4052 GCA_031418115.1 Gemmatimonadota bacterium | reverse complement strand
AGCGGTTCAAGCCGTTCGTCGATCTCTATCGCGAATCGTGGACGAAGGCCGGACATGACGCAACGAAGCTGCAGGTGAGCATCAACTCGCACGGCTTCATCGCCGACACCGACGCGGCGGCGGCCGACGCGGCCTTCCCGCGTACCTCTCGCAGATGGGGAAGATCGGTCGAGAGCGTGGCTGGTCGCCGCCCACGCGGCGCCAGTTCGACGCCGAGATCTCCGCGCAGGGAGCGCTCTTCGTCGGTGGCCCACAGCGCGTGATCGACAAGCTCCTCTGGGAGCACGAACTCTTCGGACATACGCGCGCGTTGATCCAGTTCAGCGTCGGCTCCATGCCGCACGATCAGATGCTGCGCGCGATCGAGCTCTACGGCACGGTCGTCGCGCCGGCCGTGAGAAAGGCCCTGGGCTGATGTTCGTCCCAAAGCTCTTCTCCACGATGAAGGGCTACACGCGCGCGCAGTTCGTCGCCGACCTGACCGCAGGCGTGATCGTCGGCATCGTCGCACTGCCGCTCGCGATCGCCTTCGCGATCGCCAGTGGCGTGACGCCGGACCGCGGACTCTGGACGGCGATCGTCGCCGGCTTCCTGATCTCGGCGCTCGGCGGTTCGCGCGTGCAGATCGGTGGACCCACCGGTGCGTTCGTCGTGATCATCTACGGCATCGTCCACCAATACGGCGTGGACGGATTGATAGTCGCGACCCTCATGGCCGGCGTGATCCTTGTAGCGATGGGGCTGCTCAGGTTCGGCGCGGCGATCAAGTTCATCCCGCATCCGCTCGTGGTCGGGTTCACGAGCGGGATCGCGCTCATCATCTTCTCGGGCCAGGTGAAGGATTTCCTTGGCCTCCAGATGGGGAGCACGCCGCCGGAGTTCGTGCAGAAGTGGGAGGCGTATGCCGCTGCGATCGGCACGGCATCGGGTCCCGCGCTCGCGGTCGCGCTGGTGGCGCTCGCGATCGTGATCTGGTGGCCGCGCATCTCGACCAAGGTACCGAGTCCGTTCGTGGCGCTCGTCGTCACGACCGTCGCCGCGCAATGGCTCGCGCTGCCGGTGGAGACGATCGGCGGTCGGTTCGGCGAGATCAGCGCAGCGATCCCGATCCCGACACTGCCGGCGCTCTCGTTCACGCAGATGATGGCGCTCGTGGGACCTGCGTTCACGATCGCACTCCTCGGCGGCGTGGAGTCGCTCCTATCGGCCGTCGTCGCCGACGGCATGATCGGCACACGCCACCGCTCCAACATGGAGCTCGTGGGGCAGGGCGTCGCGAACATCGCGAGTGCGCTGGTCGGTGGTATCCCTGCCACTGGTGCGCTCGCGCGTACAGCGACGAACGTGAAGAGCGGCGGTCGCACGCCGGTCGCGGGGATGATCCACGCGGTCACGTTGCTGCTGATCACGCTCTTCTTCGGGGAGTGGGCGGCGCTCATCCCCATGGCGACGCTCGCTGCCATTCTCGTGGTGGTCGCCTACAACATGAGCGAATGGCGTGTGTTCGTGGCCGAGTTCAGGGGGCCGCGCAGTGACCTCGCGGTGCTCATCACGACCTTCCTGCTCACGGTGCTCGTGGATCTCACCGTCGCGATCGGCGTGGGGATGGTGATGGCGTCGTTCCTCTTCATGCGGCGCATGTCCGAGATCTCCGGTGTGACCGCGATCAGTCGCGAAGCGAGCGACGAACCCGACACGAACGGCGCGCTCGATCCGCGGGTGGCGGCATTGCCGAAGGATGTACAGGTCTACGCGATCAACGGCCCGTTCTTCTTCGGCGCGGCCGACCGCTTCAAGGACACGCTCGCCGAGGTAGGCTCACGCCCGAAGGTCCTGATCCTCCGGCTGCGTGATGTGCCGGTGATCGACTCAACCGGCCTGCATGCGCTGCACGACGTGGTGAAGCGGAGTCAGCGCGAGGGCACGCGCGTGCTGCTCACCGAGGTCCAGCCGAGTGTGCGCCGCGTGATCGAGCGCTCCCAAGTGGGTGACCTGCTCGGCCAAGAGTCGATCACCGACTCGATGGACGACGCGATCACACAGGTGCGGCTGACGGCACGTGACTCATCGCGTGTTCCGCCAGCGCCGTGATGCTGAGCGACGGGTTCACGCCCGGGTTCGCCGGCATCGTCGAGCCGTCGACGATCATGAGGTTCACGTAGCCGAACGCCCGCAACTTCGAGTCGACGACGCCGCATGACGCATCGGCACCGATCGCCGCGCCGCCGAGGATGTGCGCCGTGGTGGGAATGTTCGCCGCCGCTTCGAGCGCGCTTGAGTAGGCCACGCCGCCGGTCTGTTGCTCGAGCCACTTCGCCGTTTCGTTCGCGATCGGGATGAAGGTCGGGTTGGGCTTGTCCTTGTTCTGTTCCGTACGCAGCGACACCCCGCCAAAGAACCCGCGGCGTGCGCGGAACGCGATCGCGTTGTCGCTCGACTGCATCACGAGGATCACGAGCGAACGACGGCTCCAGCCGACCGGCCACAGCCCTTTGAGTGCACGGATCGGATGACGGAAGATGCTGCCGAGCAACATGAACGGCCGCGTGAGTCTCGTGCCGTTGCCAGTGAGCGGCGCCATGAGGAGTGCCATGAAGTCACCATGACGTCCGTAGGTGCAGAGCTCGATGTGCGTGTCGGCGTCGGGATGCACGCTCGCGCTGATCGCGACGTCCTTCCACGGTTGCGAGGAATCGTCCGGGAGCGTGATCGCGAGGATCGACTCGCTGTTGGTGCGCACGAGCTCACCGAGCCGGTCGCTGAGGCGTGGCAGCGAGCCATTCACTTTGCACTTGGCGAGCAGGCGATTGGTGCCGAGCGCCCCCGCTGATACGATCACGCCGCGCGCCCGTACGCTCTGCCGATCCTTCGCGAACCAGGCGCCAGGTGTCTGCGTGGTGATCTCGTAACCCTCGCTGCCGTCCGCTGCGCCGGTGGGACGGATATCACAGACCTCGCGGTCGCCGATCACGGTCGCGCCCTCCTTCTCGGCGAACCAGAGATAGTTCTTGAGCAGTGTGTTCTTGGCACCAACACGGCAGCCGACCATGCACTCACCGCAGCGCGTGCACCCCGTGCGCGACGGTCCCTCGCCACCGAAGTAGGGATCGGGCACTTCGCGACCGGGCTCTCCGAAGAAGACGCCGACCGGTGTGCGCGTGAAGGTGTCGGCAACGCCGAAGTGCTCGCCGACGCCGCGGAGCAGGTCCTGCCCTCCGCTGTGGTAGGGCACGGTCGTGACGCCGAGCATGCGTTCGGCGGCCTCGTAGTGTGGGCGCAGGACCGTGCTCCAGTCCTCCAGACCCGCCCACTGCGCGTTGGTGAAGAAGGCCGGCTTGGCGCGGTAGAGCGTGTTCGCGTAGACCGTGCTCCCGCCGCCGACCGCAACGCCCGATGCGATGAAGATGTCTTTGAACGGTGAGAGCTCGAGGATGCCGCGCAGGCCGAGCGTGGGCGCCCAGAGGAAGCGCTTGAGGTCCCAGGTGGACTTGGCGTACTCGTCGTCGGCATAGCGATGACCGGCCTCGATCACCAAGACCTTATAGCCCTTCTGGCTCAGACGCAGCGCCGAGACGCTGCCGCCGAAACCGGAACCGATGATGATCCAGTCGTATTCTTGTTGCGTAGGAGTCATCGGTCTGGCGGGCGTGGGCGTGCGATGTGGACGATGGAAGTTGGGCATGCCGACTGAGCTTCACAACGTCAACCTGTGAGAGCGTCTTCGTGAACGGTCCTGTTCCCGCACTTCCCGGCACTTACGGCGAGGCCCCTCCGGGCTTTCGCCTTCCCGACGGCACGCAGCTCGGTCCGGTGGTGCTGCAGGTGTCGGACCTCGACCGGTCACTGCGCTTCTACGAGTCGGTGCTCGGCTTCAGCGTTTTGAGGCGAGATGAGAACATCGCTGTGCTCGTGGCGTTCGCAAGCGTGCGGCCGTTGCTCGAACTGCGCGAACTGAAGAACGCACGTCCCTTGGAGGGTCGCGGCCGGCTGGGCCTCTTTCACTTCGCGATCCTGCTCCCCGACCGCCCATCGCTCGGTCAGTTCGTGCGACA
>JANOWT010000178.1:0-2445 GCA_031418115.1 Gemmatimonadota bacterium | reverse complement strand
CCTCCTCGTGGCGCAGCGCCTGCAGCCGCTCTTCGAGCGGCTCCGCCAGCAGTACGACTACGTCTTGCTCGACACGCCACCGCTCAACCTCTTCACCGACGGAGCGTTGATCGGTGCGCAGGCCGACGCGCTGTTGCTGGTCGCGCGTGCGGATCGCACCGAACGCGAGGAGCTGAAGTTCGCCGTGGCGCAGTTGCGCAACGTGCAGGTGAACCTCGCGGGCGCGATCCTCAATGACGTGGAGTTCCGTCGCAGTTCGCGCTACCGTTCAGGCTACGGCTACTACTACGACTACGGCAAATGAGACGCCCGCCGAGGACCACATGAAGAGCACGCGCGGTGACGTGCCCGCCTACACGGGCGATCCGGCGACGCCGGAGCTGGTGCCGGAACTCTTCGACACCACCGCCGAGGCCCCTGCGTCGTCGGGGAGCTTCGGGGCGGCGCTACTCGTCGGCGTGATCCTCGTGGCGCTCGAGCTGCTCGCAGCCCCGCTGGTGCTTGCCGTGACGCTCGCCGTCTCGTTGGTCACGTGGTGGTTGCTCGATCAGTCCTGGTCGGGTCGTCGGCGCGGTCGGCGGCGAAAGGGGCTGACCTCGCGACTCCTCTATCTGAGCACGATCATGCTCGTCGGGCTCTGGCTCGGCGTGATGTTCATCTTCCGCGCCAGCGACCCGGAGCTGAGTTCCGGCTTCACGACGACGCTCCCGCTGATGATCTGGGGCGCCGATGTCTCGCTGATCCAACAGCTGAACGGCATGGCAGTGGCGACGCAACCCACCGGCGCACTCGCGGTGCCGATGAACGGAGACGGTTTCGCGCCGTTCTCGCTGTTCGTGCACGGCACCGCCGCGACGGTCGGCGTGAGCCTTCTGGGTTACGCCGTTTCGTCGGCGCGACGTCGGCTCCGCCGCCGCATGCGCGAGCAGGGGTGGGTGCCGGCGGCGCGCGACCCCCGCAAGGAACACCCGAAGCCGCATCGCTGAGCGAGGCATGACGTCCTCCTCGCTGCCCGTGACGGACACGCGCTCCAGGTCCGCCATGCCCTCATTGCAGACGATGGCGGTCGCCGGCTTCATCGTCGTGACGCTGGCAGGGCTCGCTGGTGTGGGAGGGCGGGTGTTCGCGCCGGCTTGGGCCATACTCGCGGCATTCACCGCGTTCGCGCTCGTGTTGCGATCGCCGGCGGGCTTCCTCTCCTTCACGGTCTCGCTCTGGTTCTACACGCCGCTCGTGCGGCGTGTGCTCGACCTGCAGCATGGATTCCAGCCGACGAACCTCGCGCTCGCGGCGCCCGTGCTCGCCTCCACGGTCGCGATCCTCACCGTGTTGCGCTTCGGTCGCGAACTGCGCGGGACGCTCTTCGCGCCGGCGTTGCTGGTGATCGCGGCGGTGACCTACGGGTTCCTTGTCGGCGCGCTCCGCAACGGCCTGGTGCCTGCATTGTACGCGTACCTCACCTGGCTCTCTCCGGCGATGGTCGGCCTGCACACGGCGCTCCATTGGCGGCGCTATCCCGAGTTCCGCGACGTCTTCTTGCGAACGCTCGCGTGGGGGATCGGACCAGCGGCGCTCTACGGGATCGTGCAGTTCGTCGTCATGCCGCCGTGGGATCGCTACTGGATGATCTCGACCGATCTCCAGTCGATCGGGAGTCCGGTGCCGTTCGGCGCTCGCGTGTTCGGATCGATGACCATGCCGGGCACCTTCGCGGTCGTCATGGAAGTGGGACTCTTGCTCCTGCTCTCTGCGCAGGTGCGTGGTCGGTTGCCGTCGCTCGTGCTCGGGTTCATCGGCCTGCTGCTCTCACGCATTCGCACCGCCTGGATCGGCTTCGTGCTCGGACTGGGTCTGCAGCTCGTCACGCAGCCGGTGCGCCGACTCCCGCGCAACTGGATCACGCTCGCCGTCATGGGGTTGCTCTCGCTGCCGGTGATCACGATCCCTCGCATCCGTGAAGGCATCACCGACCGCATCGCGTCGATCACGCAGTCGGGCGACGACTCGAGCGTGCGCAGTCGCGTGATGGTCGCACGCGCCGGCTACCTGCTGGTGCTCGACTATGCCGAAGGCGCTGGGCTCGGTGCGACCGGCAGTGCCGTGACCGCGCGCGCGCGCGGTGGTATCCGCAACTTCGAGAACGGCCTGCTCGAAGTGTTCTATCTGTTCGGATGGCCGGGTGGGATGCTCTTCTTCCTCGGTGTGATCGGGATCGTGGTCCAAGGCATGCGCCTCGCTGACGCGCGGTTCGACCAGTTCGCGAACGCGGTCCGCTCGGGAGCGGCGGCGTTGCTCTCGAGCCTGCTGATCTCGGAGATCTTCACCGGTGCGCCCGGAACGCTATTCTGGGTGCTGATCGGCTTCGGCGTCTCGGCACACGCGCACAATCTCGCTTCGGGCGCGACGGCGGATTACCGGGCCGCGTTGCTGCGCGACCGATGACCG
>JANOWT010000177.1:0-1679 GCA_031418115.1 Gemmatimonadota bacterium | reverse complement strand
CCGCGACCAAAAAATGCAGGTGGGCGGCCGGGCGAACCGTAAGGTACGAAAAAGCGCGGCCGCCCACCTGCTTCACTAGACCGGCCGTCTGCACCAACCTCCGTTATGCCAGGCGCGGCACCGCCAGCGATCGCGGAACCTCAGGAGCGACGACCGGTGACGGCGATGCACTCTCGGGAGCACGGCCGAGCGCGACGCGCACCGTCGTTCCCCCCAAGAGAACGTCTCGCTTTCACGCGCTGCGGATGATCGCTCCGACGGCAGGTGCTCGGCATAACGTCAAGTTGTGCTGCGGGCACTCCATAAAATGCGGCGGCGGAGCCGCCGCTTCCCTACCGTGACCGTCAGCACCAACTGCCGTTATGCGCTGCGGGGGCGGGACCTGCGGCGCGGCAGACTCGGCGACTCGCGAAGCAACTTGCGCAGCGCCGTGTTCACCGCACGCGCTGTTGGGAAGGCTTCGGCCACGTCGGGTTCGAGCACGACGATGTTCGAGCCCTGCGCATACCGTTTCGCGTACTTCCCACGCACACCGCCGCTGAAGTCGTATTCCGCGCGCATAGTGCTGACCTCCCGTACTCGGTTAGGTGTCTTCTTCATAGGTGCGCCGCTCGCGGCGGCTGGCTAGGCGAGCGCTGATGAGCCGGATGTCCGACTCACTACGCTCGGCATGAATCACGACAACAAGGCGTTGCTGGGTGGAGCAACCAATCAGCAGAAACCTGGTCTCGTCGGTGGAGTGCTCGGGGTCAGGAATGGTGATCGAGAGGGGATCCGCGAACGCGGTGCTGGCCTCCACGAACGATACGCCGTGCTTCTTGACGTTCGCGGAGGCCTTCCGCGGATCCCAACTGAATCGCATTCCCATCCGAGAAACTTACCGCACCACGACCTCAGTTGCATGCGCATAACGTCAAGTTGTGCCGCGGCCGCTTCCATAAGATGCAGGTGGGCGGCCGCACCGTACCGAAAGGTACGACAAGGTGCGGCCGCCCACCTGCTACCTTAGACGGCCGTCTGCACCAACTGCCGTTAGCTCGTTCTTAGCGCAGCGCGATGAAGTCGACTGCCGAGAGGCCGATGTCCTTTGCGATCTGCCGAATGAGCCCCGGAGAGATGTCACGCCCGCGATGATCTGGGACAGTCGTGCCACGACCGTCCGCATGACGAAACTGTTTGTGCGAGCCGCGTTGGCGCACCTCGACGAAGCCGAGGGATGCCAGTATCGCGATGACCTCGCGCGGTCGAAGCGGCGGAACACGACCCACGAGCGCTACGCGACTTCGAGCGTCTGCGTCCCGACGAACTCGGCGTCGAGGGTCGGCTCACCGTCCTCGAGGAGCATGTCGACGACTTCACGAAGATTCGCGTGAAGCTCGTCCAGCGTCTCTCCCTGGGAGTGCGCGCCGGGCCATCCGGGGATGTAGCCGACGAAGAGGCTCGTTTCCTGGTCGCGTTCGATGACGGCAGTGAATGTGCGCATGTCAGGCTCCGGTGGGCGCTCGAAGCAATCTCTCCACAAACCATCCCGGGCGCAATCGAGCTAACGAGGGTGTAGAAAAACCTCTCGGTTGATTCTGATGCGGCGGCACGCTTGATGCAAGGAATACGCGGAGAATGATCGCCGCGGCCGCGGCATCTCCTCTCCTCCGCCCGCCTCGCTCATGGCCCGCTACAAG
>JANOWT010000176.1:0-17350 GCA_031418115.1 Gemmatimonadota bacterium | reverse complement strand
TCGGCATCGTGCTGCTCGTGCTCTTGGTCCCCGCGCGTCGCTTCCTGTTCAATGCACACGGGCTGCCGATGCTCGTCACGGTGAGCGGCGTGGCGGTGCTCGCGCTGGCATCGGGGTTCGTGGTGTCGCGGCGCGGTGGCTTCTGCAACTCGATCTGCCCTGTGCTCCCGGTGGAGAAGCTCTATGGACAGGCGCCGCTCCTGGACGTGGGGAGTGCACGCTGCTCGGATTGCAACAAGTGTGCGTCGCTGGGGTGCGTGGATCTCGCGGGGCGGAAGAGTGCAGTGCAAAGCGTCGTGGCGTCAGGCAAGCGAGCTTGGGTGCTGACCCCGTTCGGACTCTTCGCCGCCGCGTTCCCGGGATTCATTATTGGCTACTTCACGACCGAGGACGGTCCGTTCGCGAATGCGCTCGCGGTGTATGGGCATGTGGCACTGTGGAGCGCGGCGAGCCTCTTCATCGCGATCGGTCTCATTCTGGTGAGCCGCGTGCGCAGTGCCGTCGGTCTCTTTCTCTTGGGCGCCGCGTCGATCGTGGCGTACTACTGGTTCGCGGCGCCGAAGGTGGTGACGGCGTACGGTGGTGGACCGATACTTGGCGAGATCGTGAGTGCGGCGGCGCTACTGGGTATCGCGGTATGGGGCCTGCGAGGTTGGCGCCGCTTGAGCGCCTGAGCGTCAGGCTGCGCGCACGGGCAGTACGCGGCGGCCGCTCGCGATCACGCCGCCGCCGAGCACAACGTCGCCGTCATAGAGCACGACCGACTGGCCCGGCGAGATCGCGTGCACCGCTGAGTCGAGCATGACCTCGACCTCTCCAACGTCGCTACGCACGAGCGTGCCGGGCACCGGTGGCGCGCGGTGGCGGATGCGCACCTGAATGGCGGCGCCGACCGCCGGCGGCGTGGTCACGAGCCAGTTCACCTCGCGCGCAATGAGCCCGCGCCCGAGCAGCGCCTCGCGCGGCCCGATCACCACCGCGCGGTCCTCGGGGCGCAGGGCGATCACGAACAACGGTTCGTGGGATCCGCCGGGCAGTCCACGCCGCTGGCCCACCGTGTAGCGCGCGAACCCCTCGTGCTGGCCCACGACCGTGCCGTCGAGCGTGACGATCGGCCCCCGCATGAGTGCCGGCGCGTCGGCGGGGAGTTCGCGTTCGAGCACCTTCACGTAGTCGCCGTCGGGCACGAAGCAGATCTCCTGGCTCTCGGCCTTCTCGGCCGTGATGAGCCCGAGCTCACGCGCCATCGCACGCGTCTCCTGCTTCGTCATCGAGCCCACTGGCAGGATCATGCGCGCGAGCACCGCGCGGTCGATGCCCCACAGAAAGTACGTCTGATCCTTCGCGTCGTCCTCGCCGCGCAGCAACCGGCCGTCGGCCACGCGTGCGTAGTGCCCGGTCGCGATGAATGGCGCGTCGATCGCGTCGGCCTTGGTGAGCAGGTCGCGGAACTTGGTGAAGGTGTTGCACCGCACGCAGGGGATCGGCGTGCGACCCGCGGCATACTCGGCGACGAAGTCGGCGACAACGTCGCGGCCGAAGCGGTCCTGCAGATTGAGCACGTAGTGAGGGATCCCGAGGTGCTCGGCCACGCGGCGCGCGTCGTTCACGCTCTCGAGCGAGCAGCAGGGCCGGTCAGGGACCTCGCCGCCATCGTGGAAGAGCTTCATCGTCACGCCGACCACGTCGTAGCCGTCGCGCACGAGCATCGCGGCCGCCACGGACGAATCCACACCGCCCGACATCGCGACGAGCACACGCGGACGCGTGCCGGCCGGCAGCGAAGCCGGCAGGGGCACGTCGAGGTGGCAGGTGTCGTCGATCATCGAGTCGGTAGGGTCACGCGACGCCGGCGAGCCCGCGCGCCTTCTGAATGAGCGCGGGGAAGAGCTCGGCCACTCGCTCGATGTCGGCGGGCGTGGAGAGCGCGCCGAGGCTCATGCGCACGGCGGCGCTCGCGAGATCGGCGCGCACACCCATGGCCGCGAGTACGTGCGACGGCGTCACGCTCCCGCTCTGGCAGGCCGAGCCGCTCGAGGCGGCAACGCCCTGCAGGTCGAGCGCCATGAGCAGCGACTCGGAGTCGGTGCCGGGCACCGAGACATTGAGGATGTGCGGCGCGCGCTTGGCGCCGCGGCCATGCACGAGTGCATCGGGGACGCGCGCGAGGAGTGCGGCCTCGAGTCGGTCGCGCATGACCTCGAGCGTGATCCAATGCGCCTCGCGCTCCTCGACCGCGAGTTCCATCGCGCGCGCGAGGCCGACCGCGTAGGGCACGTTCTCGGTGCCGGGGCGACGGCCGCGATCCTGTGTGCCACCAAAGAAGAGCGGCTCGAGCGGTGTACCACGGCGGATGAAGAAGGCGCCGATGCCCTTGGGCGCTCCGAACTTGTGGCCGCTCACGGCGACGAAGTCGAAGGGGATCTTCCGTGCATCGATGTCGATCTTGCCGAACGCCTGCACGGCGTCAGTATGGAAGAGGCCGCCCGCGGCCTTGGTGAGCTGCGCGAGTTCGTCGATCGGTTGAATGACGCCGGTCTCGTTATTGACCCACATCACCGAGGTGAGGGCGAGACCGCCGGCGCCGATCTGCGCACGCGCGTCATCCATCGAGACGGTGCCGTTGCTCTCGGACCTCAACAGCCGTTCCTCAGCGCCTTCCTTCGCGGCCTGATGCACCGACTGCAGCACGGCCTTGTGCTCCATGGACGACGAGACGATCGCCGTCTTGCCCTTGGCCTTGAGCACGCGCCAGCCACCGAGCACGGCGAGGTTGTCGCCTTCGGTGCCGCCGCTGGTGAAGCAGACCTCGTCCGGCGCCGCACCGAGGCAGCGGGCGATGCGCTCGCGCGACTCGTCGAGGGCGGCACGGGCCTCACGGCCCCAGCGGTGCGTGGACGATGCGTTGCCGAATCGCGGCCCGAAGTAGGGGGCCATGGCCTCGAAGACCTCCGGACGGACTGGGGTCGTTGCGGCGTGGTCGAGGTAGATGGGAGCGGCGGTCATAGGTGACGAAATATAGGGGGAATGCTCCCCTATTTGACCTTTGAAGTCCGGTCCATGAACTCGACCGGCGCTCGGTCCATGACCTCAATGACAGGCACGGCCGCCGGCCGGTCTGCCACCGGCACGCACGGCCGCGGATTCCGGCATGTACGCCCCTCGTGTCGTAGTGCCGTAGTTGGCTGAGCCAGGGCAGTGATAGACCTTCGACGACTGGTTGAGCCAGACACGGACGTCGGTCGGGTCCGGCGGGTCGGCGCCGACTTCCATGCGCAGGATGTCGTTCTTGCTGAGGACCGGATCGACGCGAAGGACGGGGTGGAGCTCGATGCCGTTCGCCGCGTTGCCGAGCTGTCCGTGGTCGTTGTCCCAGAACGCGACGCCGGTGACCTCGACGAGAAGGCCGAATGGGAGACTGTCCACTGCGCGCCGCGCTTCGGCGAAGTCCGACGCATGGCGACCGCCGACGGCGCAGGCCGAGTCCGGGATCTCGGCGATGAGAAGGCTGGTCGAATCCAACGGATCGGCGAGTATGAGGTGGAGGTCGCCGTCGGACTCGAGGCGCGTTCGCAACAGCACGGCACGCACGCGAAAAGTGCGGCGTTCCATCGCGAGGCGGCCGTGCGACGGTCGAGATTCGCGCGGCTCGGGAAGTGAGATTAGCGCTGGGATCGACGTTGGCTCTACGGTCGATGATACCGAGTCACGGTCGGGATCGGTCAGCGTCTTCACGGTCCACCGCTGCCCACCGCAGGTCGCGCCCTGTTGGGCGGCCAGCAGAGCGGGGAAGCACAGGCCGATCAGCAACATGTTGATGCGCATGGGAGCAGCTCCTAACGTCGTGCGTTCGCGCCGGTCACCGCATGAACGCGGCAGCGTTGCCGCCATCGACGGATACGACGCACCCCGTGGTCGCCTCAGCCTGCGCGAGCCAACCGAAGGCCGCAGCGACGTCGGTACCGGTGGTCTCGCGACCGAGCAGGTTCTGTTTGAAGTAGGCATCGGGGGTGAGGCCACGCGCCTTCGCGCGCGCCTCGAGCACGCCCCCGCCGAACAGATCGGTGCGGATCCGATCGGCGTTCACGGCGTTGGAGCGGATCGCGTGCGCGCCGAGGTCCACGGCGTACTGCCGCATGAGTGCGAGCAGGCCGGCCTTTGGAACGGCGTAAGGACCGAACTCCGGCCCCTGGTTCACTGCGCTCTTGGATGCGTTGAAGAGCAGGCACCCGCCCATTCCCTGCGCGAGCAGCACGTCGGTCGCCGCGCGCGCAGCACGTTCGTGACCGAGGAGGTTGATGTCGATCGACGCCTCGAGTGCTCGCTCGCCGGCCTCGGTATGCAGTAGCCCCTGCGGCGCAGTCCCCGCGTTCGACACCAACAGGTCGAGCCCGCCGAAGGTCAGCACACATCGTTCGATTGCGGCGCGCACCGATGCTGCGTCGGTCACGTCCATCTCCGCGGTCGCGAGGCGCGCACCGGGCCGCGTATCGGCCCGCGCGCCGAGTTCGCTTGCGAGTCGAGCGAGTGCGGCGGCGTCGCGGTCGGTGACCATGACGTGCGCGCCGAGCGCGAGGAGATGCTCCGCGGTCGCACGGCCGATGCCGGCCGCTCCGCCCGTGACGAGGGCGATCTGCCCGGCGAGTGGGCCGGTCGCGATGCTCTTGGAGAGCTTCGCCTGCTCAAGGCTCCAGTACTCCACGTCGAACAGGTCCTGCTCGCTCACCGGGTGGAAGCGCCCTGCCGCCTCCGCGTCGAGCATCACCTGCGCCGCTCTTGCGACGATGTCGCCGGCAACGCGTGCGTCGGCGAGTGTGCGGCCGAGTGTGAGCGCGCCGAGTCCGGGCACCAAGACCACGCGCGGCGCGGTGTCGAGCATCGTGAGTGGGCGCTCCGCGTGCGCCGTACCGCGGGCGAAGTAGTCGCGATACCACCTCGCATATTCGCCGATGGCGATCTCGCAGGCCGCGGTGATCGCATCGCCATTCGCGTCGGCATTGACGTCGAGCCACATGGGACGTGGCTTGGTGCGGATCACATGATCGGGCGTCACGGTCCCGCGCGCGGTGATCTCGCGCGCAGTGGGATGCGCGAGTAGTGCGAGGATCGCCGCGTCGGCGCGCCACTCGAACATGAAACGGCCTGCGCCGGCGCGCGCGATCGCACCGCGAAGGCGCGGGGCGACGGCTGTGCGACGGCGGTCGGCGTCGACTGAGGTCGCCAGCGCCACCGCCGCCGTCACCGCGGAGGTGCGTGCAGTCGTCGTGGCAGGTCGTGTGTCGACCGACGGCCACTTGTTCGCGCGCCACGACTCGGCAGCGGTCACGCCGGCGATCATCCGCGCGTAGCTCTCCTCGGCGGTCTCGCCCCAGGTGAAGATCCCATGCTGCTCGAGGATGAGTCCGTGATTGCCTTTGAGATCGCGTCCGAGTTCGACCACGCGCCGCGCGAGCGCGAAGCCCGGCATCACGTACGGGATGAAGAGGAACGTGTCGCCCCAGACCTGCGCGGCCAGTGCGCGCGCGTCGGGCTGATCCTGCAGCGCGAGCACGGCGTCGGCGTGCGTATGATCGACGAACTTGCCCGGCAGGAACGCATGAAGCAGCGCTTCGACCGAGGGCGTTGGGCTTGACGGGTCGAGCAGTTGTGAGCGGAGTGCGGCGACCATCGCGTCGTCGCTCAGCGACTCGAGTTCGCAGAGCCGGAGCAGCGGCGCGAGCCGACAGGCGGGGAAGCCTGCGGGCTCGATCGTGCCGAGGTCCCAGCCGCTCCCCTTCACGAAGAGCACGTCCACCGGATCGCCGGAGGCCTCGCGAGCGACGGACTTCACCGACGTGTTGCCGCCGCCGTGGAGCACGAGAGAGGGGTCGGCGCCGAGCAGTCGCGAGGTGTGCACGCGGAGCGCGAGGTCGGCACCCCAGGCTGCGCCGTACCGCTCGACGGCGCTGGTCGCCTCGGCGGCGCGGTACTCAGAGCGCATGAGCACGCAGGGAGTGGAGGGGACGGTGGCGATTCATGTAGCGAAGCTATCGGTCGGGGTGGGGAGCCACCAGTCGCGCGCGCTGCGCGCGTGCTCGGCGCGTCGTTCAGCGCAGCGCGAGCACCACCGCGAGCACGATCGTCGCGACGAGTGAGACCGCCGCGAGCGCCCACGGCACCCAGAACGGAACCTGCGAGAGCGCCCGTCGCGCGCCGCTGAGCCGCAACGGGCCCGCGTCAGGGTCGAGCAGTCGCACGAGTTCGTCGCCGGTCCGCGGCCGGTCGGCGGGCTTCTTCTCCAAGCACATCATCACCGCGCTCACGAGATGCGCCGGCGCGTCCGGTCGTCGCGGGCCGATCGGTTCTGGCGCGCGGGTGCGATGCGCTTCCATCACGATCTGCGGCGTCTTGCCCGTGAACGGGGGGTGCCCCGTGAGCATCTCGTACGCGATGACACCGATCGCGTAGAGGTCGGCTCTGTGATCCAGTCGGTCATCGCCGGCCGCCTGCTCCGGTGCGATGTAGGTCGGCGTGCCGAGACTCATGCCGGGCGTCGTGATCCGCATCGCCGCCGTCGCCGTGCCCGGCCCCTCGGCGGCACGCTCCAATGCCTTGCCGATGCCGAAGTCGAGCACCACGGCCTGCCCGTGGAAGAACATCACGTTCTCGGGTTTGATGTCGCGGTGCGCGACGCCTTCCTCGTGCGCGTACGAGAGCGCGCGAGCGACCTCCTCCACGATGCGGACGATGTCAGCGATCGCCATCGGGCGTTCGCGGGAGATCCGCTGCCGGAGCGACTCTCCGTCGACCAGCGGCATGGTGTAGTAGAGATGCGCGCCAGCCTGGCCGGCCGCGAGGAGCGGCACGATGTGCGGATGTTGCAGTCGCGCGGCGAGCATGATCTCGCGCTTGAATCGCGCTGCGGAGAGCGTCGCCGCGAGTTCGGGCGAGAGGACCTTGATCACGACGTGTCGGCCCAGTGCGTTCTCGGTCGCGACGAAGACGCGCGACATGCCACCGCGCGGCAACTCCCGCTCGAGCGTGTAGGCGGCACCGAGTGCGTCCTGGACCTCGGCCTGCAGCGTCGCGTCGCGCATGCGCAGCCCTCCGGCAGATGCTGCGAATGTACGGCGGTCCGATCCCGGCCGCATCGGGAGGTCGCCCACCGAGGAGTCGGCGCATTGCGGGGCCGTTGTCAGCGAGGGAAGTTTCTGTCCGGATTCGGGGAGCGGCTGGTAGGCGCCACCGCGAGCAGCGATGACCATTCTGGGGAGAGCGATGCGGACAAGTCGGCGGGCGCGAGTGGTGGTCGCAGTGCTCATGTCAGCTGGAGCCCTGAGCTCAGGCTGCGATCGCCGCGGGGAAACGTCGGCGATCGAACCGGGCGTCGCGCGCGCGCTGGCCGAGTCCCGCGCGCTGGCGATCTCTGACCTCCGGTATCGCGTCCGGTTCGACGTTCCGCTCGCACGCGATTCCGCGGTGACGGGCGTCGTCGTGGCCACGTTCGACTGGAAGGGCGGAGGGCAGGACCTCGTACTCGATTTCCGTGCGCCGGCCGAGAACGTCGGACTCGTCGCACTCGACGGTGTCTCGGTCGACCCTCGCGTGGAGCAGGATCACATCGTGATCCCCGGCGCGCAGGTCGCGGACGGCGTACGCAGCGTGCGCGTCGCGTTCCGGAGCACTGACGCGGCGCTCAATCGCAACGAGGAGTTCCTATACGCGTTGTTCGTGCCCGATCGTGCGTCGACGGCCTTCCCCGTCTTCGAGCAGCCCGACCTCAAGGCGCGCGTCGCCGTCACGCTGGTGATGCCGGGCGAGTGGGATGCCCTCTCCAACGGCGCGCTGGCGTCGCGCGACAGTGCGGGAGGGAACGGTCGGCACACGCTGAGCTTCGCGCCAACTGAGCCGATCAGCACCTACCTGATCTCGTTCGCCGCTGGCAAGCTGCAGCGGCTCGAGGGCGAACGGGACGGTCGTCGCTACACGATGTTCCACCGCGAGACCGATGGCGCGAAGGTCGCGCGCAACACGAAAGCGATCTTCGACCTGCATGCGGCGTCGGTGCGCTGGCTCGAGGCGTACACGGGGATCGCGTATCCGTTCGGCAAGTTCGACTTCTTCGCGGTCCCTGCCTTCCAGTTCGGCGGCATGGAGCATCCGGGGGCGGTCTGGTACCGTGCCGACGCACTCTTCCTCGACGAGTCACCCTCGCGCTCGCAGGAGCTCGGCCGTGCGAGCCTGATCGCGCACGAGACGGCGCACATGTGGTTCGGCGACCTCGTCACCATGCGGTGGTTCAACGATGTGTGGATGAAGGAGGTCTTCGCCAACTTCATGGCGGCGAAGATCGTGCAGCCGTCGTTCCCCGACATCGATCATGATCTGCGATTCTTCCAGGCGCACCATGCGTCGGCCTACGGCGTGGACCGCACGCCTGGCGCGAATCCCATCCGGCAGGATCTCGCGAATCTGCGCGAGGCGGGCTCGCTCTACGGTGCGATCATCTATCAGAAGGCGCCAGTGGTGATGAAGCAGCTGGAGACGTTGGTGGGCGACACCACCTTCCGTGACGGACTGCGACGCTACCTCGACGCGCACCGATTCGGCAATGCGACCTGGGACGATCTCGTCGCCGTGCTCGACGAGCTGACACCGGAGGACGTGCGTCGATGGAGCAGCTCGTGGGTCGAGGAACCGGGGCGGCCGACGATCGTATCGCGATGGGAGAACGGTGCGCTCGTGCTCGAACAGCGCGACGACTGGAGTGCGCTCGTGGGTCGATTCTCCGTGCCCGAACCCTCAGGCGCGCCGAACGGAGCGGTGCAGGCCGTGCGCGACCTGCGATGGACCCAACGTGTCACCGTGCTCCTCGGCTGGAGTGGCAGGACCGTACTCCTCCGAGGCGCGCTGCGCGGCGATTCCGCAGTGGCTACTCTGCGGGCTCAGCCCGGCGTGCCCACCGGCGAACCCGATCTGATCCTGCCCGGCGTGGACGGTCAGAGCTATGCGCGCTTCCCGCTCTCGGAGTCCACGCGCGCCCGGTTGCTCGCGCGCGCCGGTGAGCTCGAGCGCCCGCTCGAACGCGCGGTCGCTTGGCAGTCGCTCTATGAGGAGATGCTCGACGGCAAGATTCAAGCGCGCGCCTTGCTCGACGCCACGCTCGCTGCGCTCACGGCGGAGCGCGACGAACTCGTCGCGTCGCAGCTCACCGGCCTGATCAGAGGGACCTATTGGCGTTGGCTCGACGATTCCACGCGGCGCGCCGTGGCACCAGAGGTCGAGCGCGTGCTGTGGGCCGCGCTCGCTCGCGCCCCCAATGCCGGCCGCAAAGGCTCGATCTTCGGCACGATCATCGGCGTCACACTCACCGAAGACGGCGTCGCGCGACTCGAGCGCATCTGGCGCAAGCGCGAAGTGCCAAGCGGCTTCCCGGTCTCGGAATCACAGTTCATCGCGATCGCGGGGGGTCTCGCGATCCGCGAGGTGCCGGGCGCGGAGGCGATCCTCGACGAACAGGAAGCGCGGATCACCAACCCCGATCGCCAGTCGCGTCAGCGCTTCATGCGTGCCGCACTCTCGGCCGACCGCACCGTGCGCGATTCGCTGTTCAAGACGTTCGCTCAGGTGGAGAACCGCCGGCGCGAGAGCTGGGTGCTCGACGCGCAGTCGGCGATGAACCATCCGCTGCGTGCGCGCGCCGCGATCGGCAATCTCGACGCGGCGCTCGCGTTGACGGCCGAGATCCAGGCGACGGGCGACATCTTCTTCCCGCTCAACTGGCTCAACGCCACGCTCGGCGGGCATCGGTCGGCCGAGGCGGCGGCGATCGTCGCGGAGTTCCTGCAACAGCACCAAGAGCTCTCCCCGCGCCTGCGCGGGAAGCTGCTGCAGGCGTCGGACGATCTCTTTCGGGCGGCGCGCTAGCGGCGCGGCGTGACGGTCATGCGGCTGAGGAACTCAGGGTGACGCTCGATCATCACGAGTCCGGCGACGAGCACCGCGAGTGCGTTCGCGGCCATGATCGACCACCAGGGCAGGACATCGCGTATCGGCGCCGACAGCAACCCGACGCCAGCGATCGTTGCGGCGAACCCCGCGACGATGAAGAGCAGCGCGACCTGCGCGATCATCGGCTTCAACTCAGCCTCGTGGACCAGGCGACAAACGAGCATGCCGATCAACAGGGAGGCGGCGAGGTGCATGGCGCTGTATCCGACGACGGCCGCGATGTCCAACGGGATCGGTTGACCGACCGCGGCGAGGCCCGTCGATCCGCCAAGCATCAACAGTCCGATCCGATTCACGGTGAATAGCGCACCGCGCGCCGCGACGAGATCGAACGCGAGGTAGAAGAACGCGACTGTGACGTAGGCGAGGAGTCCGGTGACGACGCCTTCGCGGATCCAGCGGCTGGGGGAGGTCATGGGCTCATCTCGGGCGCGCGGGGGAATGTGACCTCTACACGCTACCAAGGGCGCGCAGGCGTGGCATCGGGGGAATACCCGACATGGTGTACGGGCTTGGGGAGGTGGGCTCAACATTCGCCGAGCCCATCTCCTCAGTCCTTGTACGGATCGAACTCGCGAGCCCCCGCCATCACCGCGATCAGCGGCCGCAGCGTGTGCAGGATGTCGATCGTTCCACCCTGCGCCTCGAGTACCGCCGGCAGTCGACGATACACGTGCGGACTCTCGTCCACGCCGCCGCCCCGGAGGACAACGCCCTTCTCCTGCACCCACGCCTGCATCATCCCTTCGGAGATCGCGCCGCGGATGCCCGGACGCCCCGGCTTCCGCCGGCGAGTGCCCGCCGCCGCTGTGCGCGACATCACGCGCCCAGCACCGTGCACAGTGGAGAAGAGTGCCGCACGCTGCATCTCGGCGACCGGCGAAGCAGCATCGTCTGCCACGGCGCCACGCACGATCACCGCGTCATCTCCCATCGAACCTCCGACGAAGCCGAGCTGCCCAGGAAAGGCGGGAGTCGCGCCCTTGCGGATCACGACGACCGACTCGCCTCCGTGCTCCTCCTTCCATGCGAAGTTGTGGTGATTGTGCACGAGCTCCTCCTCGCGGCCACCCATCAGCTGCACGACCTTCCGCGCCACCCACTCGCGGCCCGCGTAGGCATAGCGACCCGCGAGCGACATCAGCTCCCAGTAGTCATGCCCGAGCGGCTGTGCGAGGTCGAGCAACACCTCGCGCTCCCGCACCTGCGTGCCCCACGCCTCACCCTGACTGAGTGCGAGGAAGCCCGACGCGATCGTGTGGCCGAGTCCGCGACTGCCGAAGTGCACACCGACCCACAGGACCTCCGATTCGTCGACAAAGACGTCGACGTAGTGGTTGCCACTCCCCACGGTGCCCAGTTGCACCCGCGCCTTCTGACGCAGTGCTTCCCGATGCGTCGCGGGCACCGCTTCCCAAGTCTGCTCGTCGAAGAGCGCGTGGTCGGTCGGCGCGTCGTCCGCTCGATTCTTTCGCCCGACGCCGAAGCTCACGGTCTCGCTGATCTCGTCGGCGAGCGCGCTGAGCGTACGCCGGCGGGCGTCCTCGTCGTCGCCGAGCGCGGCGAGCGTGAGATCGGTGCGGATGGCTGCGTTGCCGCAGGCGATGTCGAACCCGATGCCGACGACCGACACTTGGTCTCGGTAGCTGGCCACACCGCCGATCGGCATGATGTAGCCGACGTGGCCGTCGGCCATCAGCGCCGCGTCGACGGTGTTGGCACGCACGGACTCGAACTGGATCAGGGTCTTCTCGTCGTGCTGTCCGAAGATCTTCATGTGACGTCCTCCCGCCTCCGGCGGGATGAGTGGGTGATGGTGCGTTCCTCTCGCGCCCCCGGAGCGGGGCGAGGTGCGCACCGCGAGCGCTCCGGGGGTCCTGCCGGTCGACGCGGTGATACCAGCGAGCATCGGGAGTCGCGTGCCTTCCGCTCGTGGTACCGTACAATCCGACCCCGCGCCGCCGGTGTTGGGCGGATCAGGTGGTGCGTGGAGCAGGTGGTGCGTGGAGCAAATGGTGCGTGGAGCAGGACCGACATACGAAGACCCCGCCTGGCTCCGGAGAGCGCAGGCGGGGTCGGTGTTCGATCCCTGAGGGGCGGTGGGCGCTAGTGCATCAGCGTCCGGTCACCCCTGCCTGCGTGGTCTTCATGTTCGTGACTCTCACTGACGCGCACGCCAACCCGAGACGGCGAATACCGTCGAGTGCGCACGGGGCGCTGGCGAATGCGTTGGCGGAGCGGTGTGTCATGCGGATCTCAGCTGGGAAGTGGTCGGAAAAGAAAAAGAGTCGCGTCTCGGAAGAGCGGTCGGTGTGTTCTCCGACTGCTGCAACGTGCGGGACGCGACTCCCATGCGGAGGGAACAGTAAGGCCACTCAGTACGACTGTCAAGCACCAGATGGGCGACCGGCTCAGCGAACAGATAGACGACCGGATTACCGACGCACCACCACCGGAGAGTACACGACCCCGTCGGGCGTCTGCCCAACGCGAAGCTCTCCGATCACGACACGCCGCACGACGTCGATCGCCACGACCTTTCCGGTCGCACTCAGCGAGAGCAGTGCGAGCCGCCCGTCGCCCGTGATCGCGATCCCCTGCGGACCGCCGCCCGTGAACTCCATGCGCCCGAGCTCGCGCCGCGACGCGCGCTCGACGAAACGCAGCGACTCTCCTCGATAGTCGGGCATCAACACCGTGCGCGCATCGGGCGTGAACAGCACACGATACGGCCAGCCGAAGCCCTCGGCGGCGGTCGTCACGCTCCCTGTCCGAGCATCGACCACACTCACGCGTCCGGTCGCATTGCTGCCGACCCACGCCTCCGTTCCGTCAGGCGTCACGTTGATCGCCTCGGGCTGAGCGGGCACGTCGATGCTCCGCAGCGCGCGGCCGGACGCGAGGTCGAGCTGCGTGACCGTGTTGCTGCCGATGTCACCCGTCCAAGCGCTGATGCCGTTGGCAGCGACGCCGACCATGTGCGAGCCATTCTTCTCCGTGCGCACCTCCTTCACGACCTGCATCGAGCGGACGTTCACGATGAGTACGGCGCGCGATGCCTCGACCGTCACGGCGACGAGCGAGTCGCCGGGGAGGAAGACGATGCCATGTGGACGGCGATAGTCGCCGAGCGAGAGGGTGCGGATCACGCGAAGAGCCGCCACGTCGATGATCGTGAGCGAGCTGCCCGGCGCCGGACCGGTTCCGTAGTCGGTTACGACGGCGGTGCGACCGTCGCGCGAGATGACGATCTCATGCGGACCGTTGCCGGTCGGCAATGTCGCGAGCGTCGCCCCGCTCGCCACGTCGACGAGCGTCGCCGTGGCTGGATTCTTGTTCGTCACGATCACGGTGCCGGTGAGGCCCGGCACCTGCGCCGCCGCCGTTGCCGCACCGCCCGTGAGTAGCACCGCGATGGCCGCGGCCGCGCGCACGCGCTGGATCATCATGGTGTGAACGTCGGGCGCTGCGCCTTCACATGCACATCGAACCAGGCCAGCCACCGCGCCCATTGATCGAGATCGCTCTCGTAGGTCGCGACGCTGTGATCCTCGTACGGATAGAGATAGAGCGCCGCCTCCTTGCCGAGCCCCTGCAGCGCCGCGAACATGCGCGTCGAGCTGATCGGCGCGGTGCCGGTGTTCTGATCCTCGAGATTGTGGTACATGAGCAGCGCTCCCGAGATCTTCTCCGCACGGAAGAACGGCGACATGTCGAGATACGTCTCCTGCGCCTCGAAGAAGTTGCGACGCTCGCTCTGGAAGCCGAACGGTGTGAGCGACCGGTTGTACATGCCGTCGCCGGCGATGCCCGCCTTGAAGTAGGGCACGAGCGTCATGGCGTTCACCGTGCTGAACGCGCCGTAACTGTGGCCGCCGATCCCCATCATGTCGCGCCGCACGTATCCGGAGTCGACCACCGCGTCGAGCACGGCGTCGAGATTCTCCCTCAGGTCGCGCGTGTAGTTGTCGTTCATCCGCCCCGAGTCGCCGAAGATCGGGATGTCGGGCTCGACGAACACATAGCCGCCGGCGACCCAGAGTTCGGTCGCGGTCGCGGGCCGGGCGGCAGGCACGGCGGGGAACTGATTGATGTTCGTCACCCAGCGCGTGCGCTGGTACGCCTGATCGGTCGCGTACTCACGGGGGTAGAACCAGATCACGCCGGGCATCTCGCCGCCGCGCTTCCAGTCGCGCGGCAACACGACATCGACCCAGATCTTGAACCCATCGCGCGGCCGCGTGACGCTGATGCGCTTCCGCATCGCCTGCGTGACCTCGGGCGCGACGTCCACGGCCTTGGTCAGCTGTCGCATGGCGCCGGTGCGCGTATCGCGGAGCCAGGCGTCCTCGATCACACTTGCGGTCTGATGAGTGAGGATCACTTCGCGATGGTCGTCGTCGAGCGCGGTGACGAAGCGATCGAAGGCGTCTGCAGGGCTGTCGAACAGACGCGTGCGCGCGGCCGTCGCGATCTCGATCCGGTCCACCCAAGGCCGCGGCGCACGCGTCTCCCAGGCGGCACCGAATGTGCGTTGACCGCTCACGAACACACCCGTGCCGTCACTGGTGAGCATGATGAACGACTGTCCGTTCGCGCCTCGCCGCGTGCTGAGCGCGCCGCCGGTGCCGATCGTGTCGGCCGGAGCGTTGCCGCCACCGGGGCCGCCGGCACCACCGCCGCCACCGCCGAAGCCGCCTCCGCCGCCGGGGATCGTGACGCCGCGGCCGAGCGGGTACTTCCTGGCCATCTCGCTCACGCGAATGGCAGAGACCATTCCGCTGTCAGAGACGAACATCGTCTTGCCATCGGCACTCCATGCGACGTTGCTCAGTTGCGCGCCGCCCTCGTAGATCGGCTTGGCGTCGGTCGGCCCATACGGCGGCGACCATTGCATGTAGCGCACGCTCGTCGGCTGTGCCCGTGTGGGAGCGCCGCCTCTCGCGGCGGCGCCCTGTGCTCCGCGTGCCGGGCGTGCCTCGGCACCGTTGGACGGCGCGAAGACTGACTGCAGGTACACGAGTCCGGTGCCAACGGGATTCCACTGCACGTTCCGCTTACCGGTGTCCGCCGCGCCCGCGCCGCCGGCAGGCCCGCCGAACCCGCCACGACCCTCTTCGCGCAGTGGCGTCGTCTGCAACGTCGTGATCACTCGCCCGGTGCCGTCCCAGAGTTCCTGCACGGAGCCGAACGATGAGACCGGCACCAAGTACGAGAACGGCTCGGCCATGCGCGTGACGCGAAAGTGCATCGCATCGGTCGACGCGTCGACCGCGCGGATCATCGCCGGCGCACCGATGCGCCGCATGGTCTTCTTCGCGACGTCGAGCAGCGCGAGCTGACCCGTGGTGTGGTACTTGAGCAGCGCCTGATCGTGCGGGTCCTCGAGGAGACTCGCGTGCACCGGTTGCGGCACCGCGCGACCGCCGGTGAGGCGGACCTGCGGGCCATCCTCGATGCCGTTCGCGCCATGCGTCGGTGCGGCGCCGCGGCCTTCCGGGACGAGTACGGCGATCAACTGCTTGCCGTCGGCGGTCCAGTTGAGACCGGTCACCAGCGTCGCGAGCAGCGGTGCGCGACTCACCTGCGTCGAGCGTCCGGTCGCGACGTCAGCGACATACGCATACGACGCGTCAGGGAAGTTCGCGATGTACGCCACCTGCGTTCCCGTCGGTGAGAACTCCTCGGCACTGATCGACGCTCCGGTCGGTGTCTGGAGTGCCCGCGACTCGCCGGTGCGCGGGTTCACCACGAGCAGGCCGGTGCGCGTGCTCGTGGTGAGCGACCGCGCGCGGTTCGCACGTTCGTCGACTTGCAGCCCACCGAGATAGCGATGCGGGACGCCGAAGGTCGCGACCGTCGCGCGATCCTTGCCGGTGGTGCGCAGGAACCAGCTGCGGTCGGCGTTCGGCGTATCGAATGAGATGTCCGTGCGCGGCGCGAGAACGATCCGTTCGATCACGGCGGGGGGACGGACGTAGTGCTCGGTCTTGAGGATCACCTGCGGGTCCCAGGCAGTGGCCGACTGGGCTTCTGCACGCGCCACGGGGACGAGCAGCGCGAACGCGAATACGAGGACGGCCGAGGTGGAACGGGCGGACGAAGGCACAGGATGAACTCCGGCAGTGGCGCGCGCCGTGGCGAGCGTCGGGACGTTGGAGGAACGATCGGTGTACGCGAGCGCTGGCGAGTGGAGCGAGAAGCCAGCGCGTCGTCTACTTCTTGGAAGCGGCCTTCTTCGCGGTCTTCTTCACCGCCTTCTTCACGGTCTTCTTCACCACCGTCTTCACGCCCTATACGGTGCTCCGGATCGAAGGGTCGGGACGCGCGCTCAGCGCCCGCAGCTCGGGTAGCTCGGGTCAGGCCCCACGATCGCCGGTCGCATCGGACGCGCCGCGATCGCGCTCATCACCTCATGGATGAACCGCCCGAGCCGCGCCGAGTGATCGTACTCGATGTAACGCGGTTCATCAGTGAGCTGATGGTAGTCCTGCGCGTACCCGAGCGAGAAGTACGTGACCGGGATCTCCTTGCTCACATAGTTCACCTGGTCACTGCGGCAGAAGCGGTTCATCGGATTCGCGGTCACGTCCCAGCTCTTGTCGATCGCCATCGGCTCCTTGCTCCCCGCATTCACCGAGTCGATGATGTCGCCGAACTCCCGCGACAGGCGGCGCGCACCGAGCATCTGCACCGAGTTGGGGCCACCGAACTTCACCTGGTCGGCGCGACCCTTGCCGAGCATGTCCATGTTGTGCGCGGCGACGATGTTCGCCAATGGCACGGTCGGATGGTCGACGAACCAACGCGAGCCGAGCAGTCCGGACTCCTCACCCTGGTGCGAGATGAAGATGATCGAGCGGGCCGGCTTCTCGGCCGCAAACCGCTCGGCGATCTCGAGCAGCACCACCGTGCCCGAGCCATCGTCGTCGGCGCCATTGAAGACCGAGTCCATGCTCGCGGCGCGGATGCGACGTGCGCGCGCGATGAGCGAGTCGATCGTTCGCTGTTGATCGACGGTCGGCTGGCAGGCGGGGTCGTTCGCACCCTGACGCCGCGTCACAGTGTTCACGGCGCGAAGCGAGTCGTGATCCACCGGTGCGCCGGTGGTGCCCACATGGTCGTTGTGCGCCCCCACGAGCACGTACTCGGCGGCCCGTGTGGGGTCGGAGCCGGGAAGGATCGCGACCACGTTCCGCGCGGGGGAGGACGTCGGCCGCCACGCATAGGCCCAGTGGCCGCTCACGATTCCGCCGGTCGTGCCGACCGCCATCGCGGTGATGGAGCGTCCGAACAGGCGCTCGGCAGCCGCAGTCGAGATCGTCGCGCCGCCGACCGTGTTCGTGCCGCCGGGCTGGCT
>JANOWT010000175.1:0-4361 GCA_031418115.1 Gemmatimonadota bacterium | reverse complement strand
CTGGTCGACTGGCAGCTCGCCGAAGGCATCCACGGCCTCGTACCGGTGGGTTCGACGGGAGAGGCCGTCACGCTCACCTTGCCTGAGCGGGAACGAGTCGTGCGGATCACGGTCGAACATGTGGCAGGACGTATGCCGGTGATCGCGGGGGCTGGCTGCAACGACACCGCGGTCGCGATCGCGGCGTCACTGGCGCTCGCGAAGGCCGGCGCGACGCATCTGCTGCATGTCTCGCCGATGTACAACAAGCCTCCGCAGCGCGGCATCCTCGCGCATTTCCGCGCCATCGCCGATGCGTCGCCCGTTCCGGTCGTCGTGTACAACGTGCCCGGGCGCACCGGGAGCAATGTGCTCGCTGAGACGACGCTCGCCTTGGCCGAACACCCGAATGTGTGCGCGGTGAAGGAGGCGTCGGGGAACTTCGCGCAGATCGATGAGATCATCCGCCATAGACCGGAAGGCTTCGCTGTCCTCTCTGGTGACGACGGCCTCACGCTCGCCGTCGTGATCGCGGGCGGCGACGGAGTGATCTCGGTCATCTCGAACGCGGTGCCGCGCGCCTGCGCTGCACTTGTCTATTCGGCGTTGCGCGGTGATGTCGCCACGGCGCGTGAGATCCATCGTCAACTCGCGCCACTGGTCGACGCAGCGTTCGTGGAGTCGAACCCGCTGCCGATCAAAGCGGCCCTCGCCATGATGGGCCGCGCGCGCAACGTGCTGCGCCTCCCCCTCGTGCCGATGGACCCGCGTCATGATCCGGCACTGCGCGCAGCGCTCGCCTCTGCCGGAGTGACACTGTGACCCAACTCGACCACGCCGCGCTCGAGGCGCTGGTCGAGCAGCTCTTCCCGCTCACGGCCGACCAACTGCCACCCGAGGCGGAGCGTGTCGTCGTCACGCTGCTCGGCGCGCTCGAGGCAGGAGTGATCCGTGCGGCCGAGAAGGATGCGGCGGGGAACTGGAATGCGGTGCCATGGGTGAAGCGAGGCATCCTCCTCGGATTCCGCGTCGGACGCATCGTCTCGCACGGCATCGAGGGCACGCCGTTCCACTTCTTCGACAAGCACACCTATCCGGCGCGCCCGCTCACTCTCGCCGACAACGTGCGTGTGGTGCCCGGTGGATCGTCCGTCCGCCGTGGTGCCTACCTCGCGCCCGGGGTCGTCTGCATGCCGCCGATGTTCGTGAACGTCGGCAGCTGGGTCGGGGCAGGGACGATGATCGATTCACACGCGCTCGTCGGCTCGTGCGCGCAGGTCGGGGCGCGCGTGCACCTTAGCGCGGCGGCGCAGATCGGCGGCGTGCTCGAGCCTGTGAATGCCTCGCCAGTGGTGATCGAGGACGACGTCACGGTCGGTGGGAACTGCGGCGTGTACGAGGGCACGGTCGTGCGCGAGAAGGCCGTGCTCGCGGCGGGCGTGATCCTGACCAGAGGTACGCCGGTGTTCGATCTCGTGCGAGAGCGGGTGTATCGCGGCACGCCTGAGCGGCCGTTGGAGATCCCGGCGGGCGCCGTGGTGGTCCCCGGTGCGCGCGCGGTGAAGGGCGGGTTTGCCGCTGCAGAGGGATTGTCGCTGCAAACGCCACTCATCGTGAAGTACCGTGACGAGCGTACCGATCTCGCGACCGCACTCGAGGGGTGGCTGCGATGACCAGCGCTGAGGACGGAGCGTCGCGGTGCCGCTGACCCGCGCTTCGCGCTGATGTCTGCCCTTCGCGTCCCGGGCGACAAGTCGATCTCGCATCGCGCGCTCATGCTCGCCGTGCTAGGTAGTGGTCGTTCACGCATTCGCGGGCTGCTGCGTTCGGCCGATGTCGGATCGACCGCCGCCGTGCTTCGCGCGCTCGGCGCCACCATCCCCGATCTCGCCGCTGACACGCTCGAGATCGACGGACTCGGGCTCCGCGGGCTCTGCGCGACCGCGGAGGCACTCGACTGCGGCAATAGCGGAACCACAGCGCGACTGATGGCCGGCATCGTCGCCGGAGCGGGCCTCACCGCGCGCTTCGTGGGAGACTCGAGTCTCAGCGCTCGCCCCATGCGCCGCGTCGCTGCGCCGCTCGAAGCCATGGGCGCGCGCGTCGAACTGCCGGAGCATGGCGGCCTGCCGATGATCGTCCACGGTGGCCCGTTGCATGGAGTGACCTGGCACTCCGACGTCGCGAGCGCGCAGGTGAAGACGGCGATCCTGCTCGCCGGCCTCGTCGCCGACGTGCCGGTCGAGGTGCATGAGACCGCCGCGACGCGCGACCACACCGAGCGCATGCTGCAGGCCCGAGGCGTCGACGTACGCAGCGAGGAGCTCACGGTCACGCTCGTGCCGCGCGGGCGTCTCGATGCGGGCGACATCGACGTGCCGGGTGATCCGTCGAGCGCAGCGTTCTTCGTGGGCCTCGCGGCGATGGGTGTGGCGGGGGAGATCGCGCTGGCGAACGTGGGGACCAATCCGACGCGCACCGGCGCGTTCAAGGTGCTGCGACGTATGGGTGTCACGCTGCGATATGCGGACGAGTCGCAGCAGGGGGGCGAGCCCGTTGCAACGGTCGTGGCATCAGCAGGCACGTTACGGGCGACCGTCGTGGCGCCCGACGAAGTCCCATCGCTGATCGATGAACTGCCGCTCATCGCCTGCGTCGCGGCACGTGCTGGCGGAGAGACGCGCGTGACCGGTGCCGGCGAGCTCCGTGTGAAGGAGAGCGACCGGATCCGCGCGATCGTCTCCAACCTGCGTGCGATCGGCGCCGAGGCTGAGGAACTGCCGGACGGCTTCGTGGTGCGAGGCAGCGACCGGCCGCTCAAGGGCATAGTGACCACGCATGGCGACCACCGCATCGCCATGGCTTTCGGCGTGCTCGGTGCCGTGGCGGGAAACACGATCACCCTCGACGATCCATCGTGCGTAGCCGTCTCGTACCCTACCTTTTGGGATGATCTCTCCCATGTCCGACGCCGCTGAACGCCGCCGCCCTCTCGTGGTGGCCATCGACGGACCGGCAGCTTCCGGCAAGTCGTCGACCGCCAAGTGGGTCGCCTCCGAGCTCGGCATGCGACACGTCGACTCGGGCGCGCTCTACCGTGCGGCGACGGCGAGCGCGCTGCGCCGAGAGTCCGACAGTGCACGATGGACCGAGGAGTCGGTGCTCGCCGCTTCAGCGAACATCACGCTCGTTCCCGGCGAGACGACCTTCTATGCTCGACTCGCGGGTGAGGCTGCCGAGGCCGAACTGCGCGGGAGTGAGGTCACATCGCGCGTGTCGCTCGTGGCGAGGATGCCGCGCGTCCGCGACTGGGTGAACGCGCTGGTCCGGCAGGCGGCTGAGGGGCACCCCGTGGTCGTGGACGGGCGCGACATGGGAACCGCGGTATTCCCGAAGGCCCGGGTGAAGATCTTCCTCGTGGCGGACCCATGGGAGCGGGCCAAGCGTCGGCTCGTCCAGCGCTTCGAACGGCAGCCCACCGAAGCGGAGATCGCGGAGGAGACTGACGCTCTCGTGCATCGGGACGCCAAGGACGAGTTCCAGACTCAGCGTGCGGACGATGCGCTGTTGATCGACACCACACACCTGACCCAAGAGGAGCAGGTGGCACGGATCGTGGCGTTGGCGAGGCAGGCGCTTCGGGCCACTCCGGACTGAGGTCCGAGGGCTCCTCGGCCGAGTGGGTGCGACGGGGCAGGTCCAGCGGCGACAAGCAGTTGCACAGGCCGCCGAGCGGTTGACCGCCCACCGACTGGCGGGTATGTTTGAAGGCTCCCGTGGTCCGGCCCTGCCGACCCTCGGGAGCCTTTCCCGTACCACCCACCCCGAGCCTCGACGCGGCGAGCCGAACACTCCGCGGAATTGGAGCACCACACATGACCGGCATCGAGATCGAAGAGACCGAGACCCTGTCGCCCGAAGCGATCGCGCGCAAGAAGCGCGACGCCCAGAAGGCACAGCTGCGCCCCCTCGCCAACCGCCGCCCCGAACTGTACGACGAGGACGAGCTGTCCTCCGACGAGTTCGACGCGATGATGGACATGTACAACGGCACGCTCGCCTCGATCGAAGAGGGCGAGATCGTGAAGGCGACCGTCCTCGAGATCCGCGAGAACCTCGTCGTCCTCGACATCGGATTCAAGTCCGAAGGCACGATCCCGCTCGAAGAGTTCAAGGACATGCCCGACCTCAAGATCGGTGACGAGGTCGAGGTCCTCCTCGAGCATCTCGAGGACAGCGAGGGTTCGGTCGTCCTGTCGAAGAAGAAGGCCGACTTCATGCGCGTGTGGGAGCGGATCCGCGTCGCGTACGAGTCCGACCAGCCGGTCGAAGGTGTGCTCGTCAAGAAGATCAAGGGTGGCGTGGTCGTCGACCTCATGGGT
>JANOWT010000174.1:0-3833 GCA_031418115.1 Gemmatimonadota bacterium | reverse complement strand
CGAACTCGGCGAGCGAGCGAAGGGTCAAGCGGGTTCGCGGTCGCCTCGCGCGACTCCTGGAGCGCGCGCCATCACTCGCGCGACCCGTCCTCGCGGAGCGGCATGAGCATCTCATGCGGGTGCTCGGGCTCCCGCTCGAGGCGGCGCGCGAAGGGAGGATCGATGACCTACTCCGCGCCGACGTCGACGACGCGACGTTCGCGCGCCGGCTGGGCGCTCTACTACAGGATCGTGCGGGACGCGGTTCAGTTGGCGATGAGCCACCGTCGGCGCGCGATCAGGCGCGCACCGCCCCGATACTGCTGCTCAGGAGCGCTTCTGCTCCGACGGCAGCGCCTGCGGCCGTTCCGCCATCAGTTTCGCCTGGAACCGCTGCGACTCGCTGATCCGTTCGAGCTCGATCGCAATGGTATCGATGCTCTCCTGCAGTTGTCGGATCTGCGGCTGGAGGTCGGCGGCCCGCACAGTGCCAAGTTCAGTGCGGCGGTCGAGCCGGCGGGCGAAGGCGCGCGCGAGCGGCCAGCCTATGAAGATCACGACGACCATCGACAGCGTCATGCCGACGATCGGAATCGTCTGCCTGATCAACGCCTCGGGGTCGAATGGGATCCCCGAACCGGTGGTCTGTGCCCCTGGCGTGAACCCCTGCCCATCGCGGGCGGCGGTCGCGATGTCCTGCGCAACAGTCGCGGCGTCCTGCGCTGCAGTTGCAGCGTCCTGAGCCGCAGTCGCTGCATCTCGCGCCGCCTGAGCCGGCCCCGGCAACGCCGCCGGCGCATTGGACCCTCCCCCCGTCGCCGCACCTGGCCGGCCCGGCAGCGCCGGGATCGGCGGCGGAGTCGGAGCCTGAGCCGGGCCTTGGAGCAGCGGCGAGTGCGCGATCACGGTGGTTCTCCTCGAGAGCGGGGGTGTCTGACCGCCATACGGCTGCGGCCCGACCGGGGTTCCGTCCGCTCCGCGCGGACACCCAACGATAAGGGTTATCGTAGGTCCCGCATCCCCCCAAGCCCCGATTCAAACCTTTCGGGCCTCCGTCCCATCCTATCCGGTGCCACCACTCGGCGCCGAATGACTCTCGCACTGACCCTCTCCTCTCCCCCCGCCGCTCCGTCCGACGACGTGACGCTCGCCGCCAACGGCGATCGACGCGCCTTCGAACGACTCTACCGCGACAACGTCGACCGGATCTTCTCGGTCTGCGTTCGAATGGTCGGCGACCGCGGACGAGCTGAGGAACTCACACAGGACGCGTTCGTGAGAGCGTGGGAGAAGCTCGGCACCTTTCGCGGCGACTCGCTCTTCAGCACCTGGCTCCACCGGCTCGCGGTCAATGTGGTGCTCAACGAACGCGAAGCCGAGACACGACGGCGGGATCGGCATGACGATGGGATCGAGGACTTGGACGCCATCTCCTATGGCGATGTGCGTCCGCTCCCCGTTCCGGGGCTCTCGCTCGATCTCGAGCGGGCCATCGCCACACTGCCGCCGGGGGCGAAGAAGGTCTTCGTCCTGCACGACGTGGAGGGCTACACGCACGAAGAGATCGCCGAAGTGCTCGGCGTGACCGCTGGCGGATGCAAGGCGCAGCTGCACCGCGCCCGGATGCTCCTGAGGAGGATGCTGACCAAATGACCGAACACGACATCACAGACGAATCGCACCGCGCGGCGTGCACCGAGTGCGCCGCCGAGTGGACAGAGCTCGACGCGATCAGTGCCGCGGCGCGTGCCCTGCCGCAGCTCACGCCGAGCCGTGACCTCTGGTCCGGGATCGACGCGCGACTGGCTGGCAACGCCAATACGTCCAGCTCCGCTCTCGCCCGCGCCGAACGCCGGTGGTTCCGGTCACCTACGCTCCGCATGGCCGCTGCGGCCACGTTGCTCGTGGTGGCGTCCTCTGCTGTCACCTGGCGCGTCGCGACCGATCGCAACGACACCGCGCCGTCGGATCCCGCGAACGGTGTTACCGACTCCGCCGCAGCGGTGCTCGCGGCGCTCACAGAGGCGCCCGCCGGCTCGCCGCGCTACTCGCAGGCCTCGTACGAATCCGACTTCGCGGCAATGGACGTCGAGATCCGCGCCATGCAGTCACTACTCAACGAACGTCGCGCCGAGCTCGATCCGAACACCATCGCGGTACTCGAGAAGAGCCTCATGTTGATCGACCAGGCGATCAGTGAGAGCCGCTCGGCACTGCTCAACGATCCCGCCAGCCAGTTCCTCGCCGCGCAGCTCGCGCGGTCATACAGCACCAAGCTCACCCTGCTGCGATCCACGGCGACCATGCCGATGGGCAGCTGAACCGGACCACTGACATGACCACTCGACTCCTCCTTCGTAGCATCATCCTCGGCGCGCTCATCCTCCCGCTCGGTGCGCTCCACGCGCAGGCATCGCGGCAACGCGTCGACACGAGCTTCACCTTCGACAAGGGCGGCAGCGTGAACCTCGGCCTCGTGAGCGGCGAGATCCGCGTGCTCACCGGCACGGGGAACGAGATCCGCATCCTCGCGACCATCGAACGCGGTCGTCTCGAAACGTCGTTCAGCCGCGGCCACGTCTCGATCGAAGCCCGTTCGGTGAATAGCCGCATGGGCGCGACTCGCTACGAGCTCACCGTACCAGCCGGGACGCGCGTCACCGCGAGTGCGGTCTCCGGCGAGATCCTCGTGCGTGGCACCGGCGCCGAGGTGGAGGCGCACACGGTCAGCGGCGAGATCAGAGTGGAGGACGCCAACGGCGCCGTTGAGCTCGAGAGCGTCTCTGGCGACATCATCCTGACCAAGGCGTCGGGGCGGATCGACCTCTCGACCGTCAGTGGCGAGGTGGATCTCACTGACGTGAGTGGTGATGTGGGCGCCGAGTCGGTGAGCGGCAGCATCATCGTGCGCCGGTCGCGGCTCCGTGCGTTCCGCACCGAGACCGTGTCAGGGGACGTGAGCTACGACGGCACCTTCTCCGCCGACGGCGACTATCGCCTCAACACGCACTCCGGCGACGTCATGCTCACGATCCCCGCGAATGGCAACGCCGCACTCGAGCTCGAGACGTGGAGTGGCAACATCGCGAGCGACTTCCCGCTCACGTTGCAGCCCGGGCAGGACGTGGGCCGTCGCAACCGGCGGATGCAGTTCAACATCGGCACGGGCGGCGGGCGCGTCTCGGCCGAGACCTTCAGCGGCAACATCACCATCCGCCGCGCCATGGCGCGCGGCACACCGGAGTGACCATGCAACTCATGAATCGCACGATGCTCGTCGGCGCCCTGCTCTCGCTCGGCGCGGCCACTGCGGGATCGCAGGAGACGAAGGAATGGAAGTGGAGCGGTCAGTTGGGCAGCGGCCGGACCGTCTACCTCCGCAACATCAACGGGGAAGTGCGGTTCGAGCAGGGCACCGGCAACACCGTCGAGGTGCGCGCCGAGAAGCGCTGGCGCCGCGGGAATCCCGAGGACGTGCGGATCGAGGCGCGCATGTTGGGGAGCGGCGCCGGCGACATCATCATCTGCGCGCTCTGGGGCGAGCGAGCGACCTGCGACGAGAGTGGTTATCACGGCAATCAGGACCGCGACCGCCGCTGGAACAACGACAACGACGTCTCGGTGCACTTCGTCGTGCGGATCCCCGCGAGTGCGAAGGTCGAGGCATCGACCGTGAATGGCGGCCTCGTGGTCGACGGCACCACGGCCGACATCGAGGCGTCGACGGTGAACGGCAGCATCGAAGCGCGCTCGGCCGGTGGTCGCGTGCAAGCAACGACGGTCAACGGCGGCATCACCGTGCGCACGACGGCCGCCAATGCCGAGGGACTCGAGTATGAGACCGTGAACGGTTC
>JANOWT010000173.1:0-2349 GCA_031418115.1 Gemmatimonadota bacterium | reverse complement strand
CACATAGGACTGCGGCGCCGTCGCTTCCCACTTCTGTACCGCCGCGACCAACGCCCTCGCGTCGGCACCGGGACCCAGTCCCTTGGAGGAATCGCATCCGGTCACGCTGACGGTCAGGAAGACTGCAACGCCCGCGACGAGAGCGACGCCGCGCGTGCGCGCTGTGCGGGAGAATGGTGACGTAGTCATACCAGAACTACCTCCGCAGCCAGATCGTCGTCACTCCTGCAAGGGGAGCCATTCAATGGACCGCTTGTTCCGCCGGGGACCAACGCCGCGTGAGACCGAACGCCACCAGCCAGCCGAGTCCCGCGGCGAGCGTGACGTCACTCACGAAGTGCGCGCGCGCCATCACGCGCGTGACCGCACACCCGACCGCGAGCGCGTAGCCCACCCAGCGCGCGCGCGGGAATAGTCGCGCGAGCATCGCCGCGCCACCGAACGCCACCAGCGTGTGCGAGCTCGGCAGCGCCAGCCCAGCCGTGCTCCACGTGCGGTCGGCGAAATCGCGGAAGCCGTAGAGACCGTCATGTGCCTGCGGGCGTTCGCGACGCAGCAACAGTTTGCCCACCTCGGCGACGATGCCGCCGAGTGCCGCCGAGCCGAAGAGCAGCCATGCGCGCTGCTTGGCGATCGCGCGACGTGCGGGCTCGGTCCCCTCGTGCAGCGCGACAGCCACGGCGAGCGCGACCCACGTGCCGAGGAATCCGATCACGCGCAGCAAGCGACCCCAGTCTCGCTCATAGACCTTTGGGTCGCTCACGTGTTGGTACACCCAGGGATCGACCAGGCAGGCCAGCGCGAACGCGACGGCGGTGAAGCCGAGGGCGCGCCAGGCGGGAGTCCAGTCGGTCCGCGGGCGAATGGTCCCGCTGGGTGACGTCATCGCCAGAGTCCGTGAAATGTGGTGAGGATGCGCTCGGTCATCCCCCAGATGGTGAACTCACCATGCTGGTACGCATCGACCTGCAGCTGATGCTCACGCACCGCGACAGTGGTATTCACCCGTGCGCTCGGCACGAACAGTTCACGCAGTCGCACCCATCGCGCTTCGGCGACCTCGTCGCTCAGCACGAGCTCGGGCGTGCCATGGAGGACCACGACATAGGGTCGCACGATGATCGGCGGGAGCACGGGTGTGCGCGGACGGATCTCGTCGAGCGCGCCGAGCACGCGAGCATCGGAACGCAGATCGATCCCGACCTCCTCGAACGATTCGCGCAGCGCCGTCGCCTCGAGCGAGGCATCGTGAGGCTCGAAGCGCCCTCCCGGCAACCCGATCTGTCCACTCCACGGATCGCCCGCACGCATGGCGCGGCGGATCAGCAGTACTTCGGCGTCGTCCTCTGCCAGTGGTCGCAGAATGAGCGCGACCGCCGCTTCCTTGAAGGGCTCGTCGCGTTCGGCCAACTGCGGGGCGCGTCCCGCGAGCGCGCCCTCGAGACGCGCGATCAACGGGTGCTTGACCGCAGCGGTCACGTCAGCTCGCGACCGGTCCGCCGGAGACGGCCCACCCGTTGAAGCCGCCTTGCATCCATGCGACGTCCTGATAACCCATCTGCACGAGCGTGTCGGCGGCGAGTGCGGAACGATTGTCGCTGGCGCAGTAGATCACGACCGACGCATCGCGCGGGATGACCGCCTCGACCCTGGTCTCCATGGTACCGCGCGGGATGACGATCGCGCCGGGGAGGCGACCGAGGTTCGTCTCTTGCGGCTCGCGCACGTCGAGGAGCAACGGCACGCGTTCGCCGCCGATGGACTTCTTCACGTCGTCGATCGACACGTGTCGCGTGCGACTCTTGGCTTCGGTGATCAGGTCGGCGCCGGACTTGCTGTGCATCTCGGGGGCGGGTTGAGGACCCCGAAAGTTATGTCAGCCCGCCCGAGCATGACACCCAGCGCGCATTCCCGCGCGTTCACGAGTTCCCGGGCAGATCCGCAGCGCTGCTCACGGGAACGGTCACGTCACCCTAGATGCGTCGGCTCCACCGTCTCGAACGCGCGTCCGAGCCCGGAGACCATCAACCAGGTCTCGGCGGCGAGGACGAGCGCGGCGACCAACAGCCCGACCAACGTCGCGGTGCCCAACTCGGAGCTGAACACGAGATATCCCACGCCGCCCGCGACGGCCGGAACGACGAGCAACAGCGCGAGCCCGAGCAGCATCGCAAGGCTCGTCAGCATCATCTGGCCGGTGGCTTCGACGCCGCCCGGACCATGCTCTCCGAGTTTGACCCAGCCGGGAAAGAGCAGCGCCAAGCCGTTGTGCAATGTGAAGTTCGCCGCATTCAGCGCGAGCAGGAACGCGGGCGCTGCGATCGCACAGGCGACGATCACTTGGAGCGG
>JANOWT010000172.1:0-24277 GCA_031418115.1 Gemmatimonadota bacterium | reverse complement strand
CGGTAGCCAGCCGCGTTCTCGTCGAGCGCCTCGATCAGTGACGCCATCCAATGAAAGGAGAGGCCGTACACGGCGAGTGTCGCGATCGCGAAGGTGCCCATCGCGATCTGCACGACGCCCAACAGGCGCACCGGATCGCGTTCGGTGTCGGCTCTGCGGCGGATCCAGAATGCGCCGAGCGCGAGACCGAGGATGAACGCCGAGAGCATGAGCTCGAACGCGTGCGTCGCACTGCCGAGCACGAGCGCGAGCATGCGGATCCAGGCGATCTCATAGATGAATGACGCGACGGCGGTGCCGAAGCTCACGCCGAGGAGGAGCGTCCACAGGCCGGAGACCGGTTCCGAACGAACGCCTTCGACGGCAACGGTCGGCGGACCCAACACCACCGCATCCATCGCCTCTTCGATCTCGTCCGGCTCGGCCTCCGTGGACCGCATCGCCTGCAACGCCACGTACGTCACCACCGCCACCACGATGTTCACGAGCGCAGCGGTGAGCAGCGTCCCCTGCAGTCCTACCGCGCCGATCAGCCAGAAGCCGGCGACGAGCACGCCGACCGCGGCACCGATCGAGTTGGCGAAGTAGAGCACGCCGATCACCCGACCGCTCGCGGCCGTCGCGTCCACATGATCGCGGCCGAGGCGACGGAGCAGGCCCGCGGTCATCAAGGGGAAGGTCGCGCCGAGCAACACCGACTGTGGGAGGATCAGTAGTGCCGCGATCAGCCACTTCACCACCACGAGCAACGGTCCGCCAGCGAGCGCCGGGAAGACCGTGTCGTAGGCGAGCGCACTCACCACACCGAACGCGTCGTGAAAGGCGAGACCGAGCAATCCGACCACGAGCTCGACGATCGCATACCAGAGCAGCGGCTCGGCGATCCGCGACGAACGCTTGGACGCGACCGTCGCTCCGAGCGACATACCGCCCAGGAAGATCACGAGCACGATCACCTGCGCGTACGCGCTGTGACCGACGAAGAGTCCGAGGTAACGGCTCCAGATGGACTCGTAGATGAGTCCGGCCGCGCCCGAGAGGATGAAGACCAGCGTCAGGAGGAGTGTCACGGGAGCGAATCTAGCGCGAGACCCTCAGGCCGGGTGCCTCGGAACATGACCCGCTCGATGCGCTGGCGTTCGATCAGGACTCTGGTGGTGGTCTGCGAACGACCCTCCTGAACAGTGTTCTCGGCGACCGTCAGGGCGAGGACCGGCACGAACGGGATCAGTTCGCGGTAGGTCACGCGGCTACTCGACGTGATCAGGCCGCGCACCTGTCTCGGCGGCTTGGTGAGCGTGAAGGTCGCATGGCGCAGTTGGAAGTCCTGCGGATCGAGCCATACCACGATGTTCACGTCCGTGCTCTTGAGCCGCTCGGCCGCGACGATGTCGAGCCGCAGTAGCCGTTGCCCCTCCTTCTCCTCGAGCCCTGCGATATGGAAGCAGTGCGTCGCGATGAACTCGTCCTCGGCGAGGTCGCTGATCGACGGGATGCGCATCACCCACTCGGCGCGCGCTCCGATGCCCGACCGCGGTTCACGCACGATCAGCGTACCCGGTCGGTACCGCCAGTCGGCGGCTCCATTCACTACCAGCTCGTCAGCGAACTCGATGATGAGCGATCCATCGGGTGCGCGGCGGCCGAACTCACGGCGCACCGTGTACACGAATGGGTAGGAGTTCGTGAGCAGTCGATACCGTTCGGCATTCTGCCGCAGCTGGTCCACGATCCCCGGGACCCGGTCGTCGTCGCCCTCGGCGATCCCAGGTCGTGTGCAGGGCGGCCAACCCACCACACGCACGACGTCGAGTCGGAACGAGACGCGAACGAGTGCGACCGTCACGCTCTGCGACCGCGCGTCGGTCACGGTGATCGTCGTGTCCTTCGGGGTGAATCCCAGACGCTTCACGCGGAGTCGCACCTGTCCGGGCGCGGGCACCGACATGACCACCACGCCAGATGCCGACGTGAACCGCTCGAGATCGAGCGCCGGCATCGCGACCACGCTGTAGCCGAGCGGTGCGTTCTCGAGCGAGGTGACGACGCGCACGGTCACGAGTTGGGGGGCCGGTGTGCGAGCCCGTTCCTGCGCCGAGAGTGGTGAGGCCACACAGAGCGGTGCCAGGGCGAGCGCAGCCACGGCGAGCGCAGCGGCGACGCCGCCAAAGGTGCTGGCGAAGACGTGCGCGAAGCGCATCATTGTGCGTGTCGAGTGGGAAATAGGAACGCCAGTCACGAGGGGTCACACACCATGGCAAACTATCCGGTGCTGCTGGTGCACGGGTACTCCGATGATGGTCGTTCCTTTGCCAAGTGGGGGGCACGATTGCGCGCCGCCGGGCACGATGCCCGCTCCGTCCGCATCGCCACCTGGCGCTCGCTCGCGAATGAGGTCTCGATCACGGACGTCGCCGAGGCGTTCGAGCGGGCGCTTGCCGAGGAGCCCGGCTTGGGCGCGGACGAGCCGTTCAGCGTGGTCGTGCATTCCACCGGTGCGCTCGTGGTGCGAGCCTGGCTCGCGGCCGATCCTGCGCGCCGCCGACGTCTCGTGCACTTCATCGGTCTGGCCCCCGCCAACTTCGGCTCACCGCTCGCGCACAAGGGTCGCTCGTTCCTTGGCATGCTCGCCAAGGGGAACAAGAAGTTCGGCGAGGATTTCATGGAGGTGGGTGATCGCGTACTCGACGCGCTCGAGCTCGGCAGTCGTTTCACCTGGGATCTCGCGCACCGCGATCTGCTCACCGACGACGGTGGGTGGTACGGCAACGGCGTGAGCGCGCCCTGGGCGTTCACCGTGTGCGGCACCGGTGAATACAGCTGGCCGCAGCGCCTCGTGGTGGACCCGCCCGGGAGCGACGGTGTGGTGCGCTGGACGGGCAGCGCGCTCGACGTGCGAAAACTCACGGTCGATCTCTCGCGCCGCGCCGACGAACGGTTGACCGTGAGCGGAGAGCGCTCGCTCGACGTCCCACTCGCATTCGTAGCCGACCGGCATCATGGCGCGATGCTCGACCGTCCCACCGGCGACCTGGAGAAGATGGTGCTCGAGGCGCTCGACGTACGCGTGCCCGCTGACGACCGCTCTTGGCGCGAGAAGTGGAGTGCCAAGGACCGCCCCAAGGAGGCGTGGCAGCAGTTCGTGGTGCATGTGCGCGACGAACGTGGCGACGGCGTGAGCGACTACAACGTGCAGTTCGACGTCACTTGGGATTCAGGAGTGAAAGAGACGCTCGTCGACTTCGCCTCTGACGTGCATCCATACAAGCGCGACACCAGCTACCGCGCCTTCCATGTGAAGCTCAAGGGCGTGAAGCGCAGTCGTATCGCAGCGTTGCGGCTCAAGATCATCGCCCGCACCAACACGAGCCACGTGGGCTACCGCGGCACGGGCAGCGACCGCGTGGACGGGTGGGACGGCGCGCTCGATCTCTCGGCGTTCGGGCCCAAGGGAGCGGTGAAGCTCTTCTGGCCATTCACGACGACGTTGATCGAGATCGTGATCGACCGTGAGCCGCGGCCGTACACGGGTGCGAACGAGGTGTTCTGGTTCGCGACGCAGCCCTAGCGCCGACGCCTTGACTCGTTCTCCACGAACCCGCGCGTCCAATACATGACGAGCGCACAGGGCTTGTTCTGCTCGTTGGGCCACGCGAGGCGTTTGTAGGTCGCCGGCACCTTGTCATAGCTCTCGTAGTGCTCGATCGCGACGATCTGATTGGGCCTGATGTTGATCTCGGCGGCGGTCCGTTCCCGGCCGTTCCAGCCCTCCGTGAGGCAACTCCAGCCGGTCGTGCTCTGCACGCGCCAGTCCATGCCCATGGTCGAGTCACGGGCGCTCACGCGCCGCAGTCCTGGCAGACCCTCGAACATGTCGGCCCAGAAGTACGACCGCAGTGCTGCCAGTTCTTCGGCGCCGCGGAACTGGCCGATCCCCGCGCGGCGCCGACACTCGAAGCCAGCGATGTCATAGGCGGCGCAGCCGTCGTGCGAGACGATCCGCATCGTGTCGAGCGCCTGCACCACGCGGCGCAGCTTGATGATCAGCTCGGGCGCAGCGGCGTCGAGCATGTTCACGGCGCGGTCCGACGGCTGGTAACCGGGAAGGCGCGCGACGATCAACTGCTGGCCGAACGGGAGTCGCACGAGCGTGAAGCGGCCATCCTTGCCAGTGCGCGCGGAGCGCTTGGCGTTGATCGAGAGCACCTCGACGTTCTCGAGGGGGCGGCCGCCGGTGTCGGTGACGATGCCTCTCACGACGCCGGACTGCGCCCGCGTGCTCGCCGGGACCGCGAGCAGGACGAGAAGGGCCAGCAACAGAGGAGCGACACGCGTCATGAGAGCAATCTACGCCGCTCGGCCGCGGCGGTTCCATGGCGACTGCCGGCCGAGCGCACCGCTACCGGCGCGCCAACTTGTCGAGAAAGAGCTTCCGGACCTTCGACACCTTGGGCGCCACCACCACCGCGCAGTATGGATTCTGCGGGTTCCGATTGAAATAGTCGTCGTGATACTTCTCGGCCGGCCAGAACTTCTCGAGCGCGTGGATCTCGGTCACGATGGGCGAGTCCCAGTGCGCTTGAGCCGCCGCCAACTGCTCAACGGCCACGCGCGCCTGTTCGGGAGCATGCGTGAAGATGGCCGAGCGGTACTGCGGCCCCACGTCGTTCCCCTGGCGGTCCATCGTCGTGGGATCATGAATGGTGAAGAAGACCTCAAGCAGCTCCGTGTACGAGATCTGAGCGGGGTCGAAGCTCACCTGCACGACCTCCGTATGACCGGTCTTCTTGCCGCAGACCTGTTCGTAGGTGGGGTTCGCCACATGACCACCCGCGTAACCGCTCTTCACACCGAGCACGCCGCGCAGCTCGAGATAGACCGCCTCGAGGCACCAGAAGCACCCGCCTCCGAGTGTCGCGAGCTCGCGCGCATCGCGCGCCGGCGCGCCGGTCGTCGTCTCACCGCTCACTTCTCCCCCGCCTTGCGACGCGCCTGCGCCTCGAACAGCGGCACGAACTTCTCATACCCCTCGGCCGCGAGCGCCGCGACCGGTATGAAGCGCAGCGACGCCGAGTTGATGCAGTACCGCATCCCGCTCGGTCCCGGACCGTCGTCAAAGAGATGCCCGAGATGCGAATCGCCGCCCGCCGATCGCACCTCCGTCCGAACCATCAAGTGCGTCGCGTCGCGCAGCTCCGTCACGTTCTGCGGAACCACCGGCTTGGTGAACGATGGCCAGCCAGTTCCTGAGTCGAACTTGTCGAGTGACGAGAAGAGCGGCTCGCCCGAGACGACGTCCACGTAGAGACCGGGCTCGTGATGATCCCAGAACTCGTTGCGGAACGGCGGCTCGGTCGCGCTGCACTGTGTGACCTGGTACTGCATGGGCGAGAGCTTCTCGGCGAGCACAGGATCGGCGGGCTTCTGCTTGGTCATGGCGGGAACGGGTAGAGAGTTCGCAGCTGAGGCACGCGGCGCGCCGCGCCGTGGCTGTCATGCAGTGCAATCGAACACGCGTGCCGAAGGTTCCGCACGTCCCGATTCGCTCTCCCACTGCGCGCAGTCGCGAAGGCTTCTGAGAATACCGAACACGCGCCGAAGATCAGGTCATGCGCGCGCACATTCGTGACAAGAATGGGTCGTGAAACCCCAAAAGGACGCCTTGCGTTGTATGCAAGCGGTCGCTTGCTTGTATGTAAGTGGTCGCTTGCGTTGTGAAATATTTCACTAGTCCCGAAATGACCGATCCAACTCGTACACAGATCCTCGAAGCCGCGGCTCGCATCTACGCCGAGGCGGGTTTCCGCGGCGCCACCACGCGGCGCATCGCCGACGAAGCGGGCGTGAACGAAGTCACCCTCTTCCGCCTCTTCGGCTCCAAGAGCGCGCTCATCGGCGCAGCGGTCCGCGCGCACTCTCGCGATGCGCGTGCGGAGCCGCTCCCGGAGGTTCCGGTGAACCCGGCCGCCGAGCTCACCGCATGGGCCAAGGCCGATCACGCCTTCCTGGTCGAGGCCCGCGGCATGATCCTCACCTCAATGGCCGAGATGCACGAGCGGCCCGAATGCGCCGAGCCCAACGCGGAGCATCCCGTGGAGTCGTTCCGCGACCTCACCGGCTACGTCGAACGCCTCGCCGCCCACCGCTTAATCCCCTCGGCCAATGACGCCAAGGCAGCGGCGACCATGCTCAAAGGTTCGCTCTTCGCCGACGCCATGGGCCGTGACCTGATGCCTGAGATGTTCCCTCCACTCGACCAAGCACCCGCCACCTACGTGCGACTCTTCCTCCGATCACTCGGCGCGACACTCGCGCTCATCATCTTCGCGCTGCTACCCGTTCGCTCCGCCGCGCAGCAGACCACGACCGCGTCGCTCTCACTCGCCGAGGCACTGCGCATCGCCGAACGCAAGAGCGAGGGCGTCGCGATCGCCGGCGCTGGCGTGACCCGTGCGCGCGGCCAGCAGGCGCAGGCCAACGCGCAGCGGCTCCCGCAGATCAATGGCACTGCCGGCTACCAGCGTGCGATCCAGAATCAGTTCCAGGCGATCTCCGAGCGCTTCGCCGGACCGCCCGACACGAGCGCGGCGCCCGGCGGCGGATTCGAGGACTCGCCACTCGCGCGCATCTTCGCCGCACCGAACACCTTTTCCGTCACGCTGAGCGCGACGCAGAACCTCTACACGGCAGGGCGCCTTCCGGCGCAACGCGCTGGCGCCGATGCCGCGCGCACTGCGGCCGACATCGCCTACACCTCATCGAAGGCGCAGGCCGTGCTCGATGCCGCGCAGGCCTACTTCGACGCGGTCGCCGCCGACCAGTTCCTTGCGATCGCCGACAGTTCGCTCGTGCTCACCGAACGCACGCTCGCGCAGACACAGGTCGCGCGCGAGATCGGCGCGGCCGCTGAGTTCGACCTGCTGCGTGCGCGCGTCGCACGCGACAACCAGAAACCGCTCGTGATCCAGGCGCGCGGCGCACGCACCACGGCGTACTTGCGACTCAAGCAGCTGCTCGACCTGCCGCTCGCTGCTCCGCTGCAGCTCACAACTCCCATTCGTGATGATGCGGCGATGGTCGCCGAGATCACCGGCCCGATCACCCTCGCCGACGAGCGCACGCTCACGCCCGACACGAGCGTTGCGGCACGCGCCACGGTGCGGCAGGCGCAGGCGCAGGTGAGTGCCTCGGAGCAGGCGCTCAAGGCGGCGCGGCTCGCACGCATCCCGTCGGTGCAGCTCTCGAGCACCTACCAGCGCTTCGCGTATCCGCCCGAGGGCACCTTCCTCCCGTCGGCACTCGATCTCTACTTCCCCAACTGGAACGTCGCGCTCGGCCTCTCCTTCCCGGTGTTCACCGGTGGGCGCCTCCGCGGCGACAGGCTCGTCGCCGAAGCGAACCTCACCGAAGCGCAGCAGCGCCTGCAACAGACGCGCGAAGGAGCCTCGCTCGATGCACTGCTCGCACTGACCGCGCTCGAGCAGGCGCAGGCGAGCTACCTCGCCTCGGTCGGTACCGATGCACAGGCAGCGCAGGCGTACCGGATCGCCGAAGTGCGATTCCAAGAAGGGATCTCCACGCAACTCGAACTCACTGAAGTGCGCGTGCAGCTCGAGCAGGCGCGACTGCAGCGCGTGAACTCGGCGCGTGACCTCGAACTCGCAAAGCTCCGCCTCGCGCTCCTGAAGGATCTCCCCCTGACCACCGGGGGACGCTGACCATGACCATCGCTCTCATCAACCTGAGGAAGTCCCAGATGTCCCGTCGTACCCTTGGCCTCGCGGCCGCTCTCACGCTTGTGCTCGCGGCCTGCGGCAAGACGGACGCCGCGGCCGATGCTCCTGTCGAGGTGACCGTGCAGGTGGGCCCCGAGGCGATGACCATCGCCGCGACCACGGTGCTCTCCACCGGACCGATCCTCTCCGGGTCGCTCGTGGCCGAACGCACCGCACAGATCCGCGCCGAAGTGCCCGGCTCGGTCGTGCAGGTCTTCCATGATCCCGGCGCGCGCGTGGCGCAGGGGACCTCGCTCGCCAAGATCGACGACCGCGCGATCAACGATGCGTATCTCTCCGCGCGCTCGGGACTCACGGCCGCACAGACCGCCGCCGACATCGCGAAGCGCGAGCTCGAGCGCGCCGAGAAGCTCGTGGTCGCCGGCGCGATCAGCGACCGCGACGTCGAGAACGCGCGCCGTGGTACTCTCGCCGCGACGACCATGGCCGACGACGCCCGCGCGCGACTCGCGTCGGCGCAGAAGCAGCTCGACGCGACGAACGTGCTCGCGCCCTACGCTGGTGTGGTGAGCGATCGCTTCGTGAACCCGGGCGACGTCGTCGCGCCGGGCTCGCCGTTGTTCAACATCGTGGACCCGGCGACGATGCGGCTCGAGGCGGCGGTGCCTGCGGAGCAGCTCGCTCAGGTGCGCATGGGCGCACCGGTCCGCTTCTCGGTGACGGGCTACCCCGGCCGCACCTTCTCGGGGAGCATCTCGAGCATCAATCCGTCGGCCGATCCGCAGACGCGCCAGGTGCGCCTCTTCGTAAGGATCCCGAACAGCGGCAATCAGCTGTTCGCGGGTCTCTTCGCCGAAGGACGCGTCGCGAGCGACTCGCGTGAGACGCTCACGGTGCCCGAGATGGCGATCGACAACCGCGGCCTCATGCCGTCGGTGCTGCGCCTGAAGAACGGCCGCACCGAGAAGATCGAAGTGACGCTCGGCGCCAAGGACGAAGCGCAGGAGCGGGTGGAGATCACGTCGGGCATCGCGCCCGGCGACACGCTGTTGATGGGACCGGCCCTTGGGATCAGCCCGAACACGCCGTTGAAGGTGACTGCGCCGAGCGACAGCCGGCCGCGCACGCCGTAGTCACCTCCCGCCTCCCCCCTCCCACCTCCCTCCTAGAGCGTCCCGTGTTCATCTCCGATTTCGCCATCAAGAAGCCTCTCGTTACCATCGTCTCGATGGTGGCGCTGGTCGTCTTCGGCCTCTTCTCACTCTGGCAGCTCGAGACCGACGAGTTCCCGGATGTGCAGCAGCCGATCATCAACGTCGCGATCCCGTATCCGGGTGCGTCGCCCGACGTCGTGGAGCGCGAAGTGCTCGACCGCGTGGAAGAGGCCATCAGTGGCATCTCCGGTGTCGATCGCATCTCTGGCGCCGCGCAGGACGGCTTCGCGAATGTGACCGTCTTCTTCCTCTTCGAGAAGGACCTGCAGCAGGCGTCGCAGGACATCCGCGACAAGATCAGCTCCATCCGTTCGGATCTCCCGGTCGAGATGAAGGAGCCGATCCTGACCCGGTTCGACCCGGCCGACCAGCCGATCGTACAACTCTCGCTCAACTCGAGCGCGCTCACCGCACCGGCGCTCACGCGCATCGCCGACCCCGGACTCACGCGCGTCCTGCGCGGGATCCCCGGCGTGGCCGAAGCGGTGGTGGTGGGCGGTGTGGAGCGCGAACTCACGATCGAGATCCGTCCCGCGGCGATGGAGGCGGCGGGGATCACGGTCGCCGAGCTCGTGGGGGCGTTGCAGTCGCAGAACCTCGCGGTCCCAGTCGGCCGGCTCAACGGCGCGATCGACGAACGTGCGATCCGACTCAAGGGCAAGCTCGAGTCGCCTGAGGACTTCCTGCGGCTCGTGGTCGCTCAGCGCGGCGGTCGCGCGATCCGCTTGGGTGAGGTCGCCGACGCGCGTGACGGCACCGCCGAAGCACGCACGGCAGCGATCTACAATGGCAAGGATGCGGTCGGCATCATGGTCAAGAAGGCCAAGGGCTACTCCACGACCGAGGTGAGCGCACGCGTGATGGCTCAGGTCGAGCTGCTCCGTCCGACGCTTCCGGCCGGCACGACGATCGACGTCGTGCAGGACCGTGGTGAGCGTGTCACGGCGTCGGTGTCGAACGTGCAGAGCACGCTGATCGAGGGCGCGCTGCTCACGGTGCTCGTGGTGTTCCTCTTCCTCAACTCGTGGCGATCGACCGTGATCACGGGCCTAGCGCTCCCGATCTCGGTGCTCGCCAGCTTCGTCGCGGTCTGGGCATTCGGCTTCACGCTCAACACCATGTCGCTGCTCGGTCTCTCGCTCGCGATCGGCATCCTGATCGACGACGCGATCGTGGTGCGCGAGAACATCGTACGACATGTGGAGATGGGGAAGGACCACTTCAAGGCCGCGCACGAGGGGACCAACGAGATCGGGCTCGCCGTCGCGGCGACGACGTTCTCGATCGTCGCGGTCTTCGTGCCGATCGGGTTCATGAGCGGCTTGTCCGGCCAGTGGTTCAAGCCGTTCGCGTTGACGATCGCCTGCTCCGTGCTCGTCTCGCTCTTCGTCTCGTTCTCGCTCGATCCCATGCTCTCGGCGTACTGGCCGGACCCCGAGCTCGAGGAGCACCAGCACCGGAGCTGGATCTCGCGCAAGCTCGTCACGTTCAACGCCTGGTTCGACCGCATGGCGCATCGCTACACCGGCGTGATCGGCTGGGCGCTCGACCACCGGCTCGCGATGGTCGTGCTCGCCGCGTCCAGTCTCGTCGGCGCACTCTGGCTGCAGCAGACCTTCGGCGGCTTCGGCTTCGTTCCGGTCACCGACAACTCTGAATTCACTATCCAGGTGGAGACGCCACCCGGGTCCAACCTCGAGTACACGCGGATCAAGGCGGAGGAAGCGGCGCGGCTCGCCCGTGCGCATTCTGAGGTGCGTTACACCTTCACCACGATCGGCGCCGGCGGCGGAATGGATCCCTCCGAGGCACTCGGCGCGGTGGACGTCGCGACCGTCTACGTGCGCTTGACGCCAAAGGCGGAGCGTTCGATCACGCAGGACCGGTTCGGTGCCCAGATCCGTGAGGAGGTCAAACAGATCGGTGGTGCGACCGCCGCCGTCTTCACCAACGGTTTCGGTGGTGCGGCCAAGCAGGTCCAGCTCGAGCTGCGCGGCGCCGATGCACGGCAGCTGCAATCGGTGGCCGATACCGTGATGGCCGCGTTGCGCGCCATTCCCGGTGCTGTCGACGTCTCGCTCTCGACCAAGGGCCAGAAGCCCGAGCTCGAGATCACGCTCAACCGCGCGCTCGCCGGCACACTCGGCGTGTCCGTCGGGCAGATCGCGCAGTCACTGAGGCCCGCGTTCGCCGGCGTCGACGCAGGAGACTGGATCGATCCCTCAGGCGAGAACCGCAAGGTGCGGGTGCGGCTCGCTCCGGAGGCGCGCACGCGCATTCAGGACATTGAACGTCTCCCGATCGCGGTCGGCGGTCCGGGTGGCCGCATGACCATGCTTCCGCTCGGACAGCTCGCGACCGTCTCGCAGGGCATCGGACCGGCGAAGATCTCGCACCTCGACCGCGACAACGTGATCGTGGTCCAGGGCAACGTGCAGGGCCGCTCGCTCGGCGAGATCACGAGCGCGCTCACTACGCAGATCGAGCAGATGAATCTCCCGGCCGGTGTGCGTTGGTCGTTCGGTGGCGAGGCGAAGGAACAGGCGCAGGTGTTCGGCGACATCCTTGCCGCGCTCGGCATCGCGTTCCTGCTCATGTACCTGATCCTCGTGATGCAGTTCGGGTCGTTCCTTGAACCGATCGCGATCCTGATCTCGCTCCCGCTCTCGCTCATCGGCGTCGTGCTCGCGCTGCTGATCACCGGCGACACGCTCAACATCATGTCGATGATCGGGGTGATCCTCTTGATGGGCATCGTCGCGAAGAACGCGATCCTGCTCATCGACTTCGCCAAATGGGGGCAGGAGCAGGGGATGGACCGGCGGACGGCGATCATCGAGGCGGGGCGCGTGCGCTTGCGGCCGATCATGATGACCACGCTCGCGCTCATCGCAGGCATGATCCCGGTGGCGCTCGGCATCGGCGAAGGTGCGGATTTCCGTGCGCCACTCGGTCGTGCGATCATCGGCGGCACGATCACGTCGACGTTCCTGACGCTGCTCGTGATCCCGACCATCTATGAGATCATGGATGACTGGCGGCGGTGGATCGGCGGGTTCTTCAGTTTTCCGGTGAGGCCCAAGACTGAGGAGTACGCGATTCCGGTGCGGAAGTAGGGGACGGCAACGGCCACTGCGTTCACCAGAGGGGCACAGGGGACACAGGGAACTGCACACAACGAAAGGGGGCCTGGCGGAGAGATCGCTCCGTCAGGCCCCCTTCAATTCAGTTGTCCTTCCCTGTGTCCTCTGTGCCCCTGTGGTGAAAGCCGTTCAGGGAATCAGTCGAACAGTCGCTTACGGGCGAGGTCCCATGGGCATCGGGAACCGGCGCGGGCGATTCGCCTCGAGCCAGGCCCGCTGCGCATCCGTCAGTACCGCGCGGATCGCCATGTGGAGCAGGATGACCTTCGGGCGCAAAGCCTCGGCGAGCGGACGACCGGTCACGAGGATCGCGCGGACTTCATCACGAGTGGCGCCACCCTGGCGCGCCGTCTTGGCCGCTTCGAAGACCGCTCTGAGCGAATCGAGCGTCGACTGGTTCGCGACACGGAAGCGCTCGCGGAGCCCCTGGATCGAGTCGCGCTGTGTCTGCGTGAGCTGGAGCGAATCTGGGAGCGGCGGGAAGGCGCTGCGGCCATCGAACGGACGCGCGCCCGTCTGCGCTCCCATGGTGTTCTCGAGCGACGTCCCCGATTCGCCGAACATCACGAGTGCGAAGTCGTCGTCGGAGGTGGTGACGGCGGGGGCGGTCGTGGACTCGCAGGCAGCGAGCACGAGCGTGGCGGCCAGGACGGGGGCGATGAACTTACGAAGCATCTGCTGACTCCTTGTTTGGCGCAGGGCGCCGGTTGTCGCGGGGCAGGGTGGGGTCCACCGCGCGTTCACCGGGTTGGATGCCGGCTACGGATGAATGTTAATCCCGCCCCCTGACCCGTCCGCAACCACTTTCCTCCCAGGTGACGCAAGTCACACTGAGTGCGCAGCCTCCCGGAGTAGCGCCCAAGCCTGTGCGACGTGCGCCGCCTGTGTCCGCAGGTTCCCGATCGCGACCCTGAGAACGTACCGATCTCCTAGCTTCGTATGCGAGAGAAACACCCTCCCGGAGGCATTCACCCAGTCGAGAATGGCGGCGTTGTGCTTTGCGAGCGCCGCCTCGTCGGTCACCCCGACCGGCCGATGCCTGAAGCAGACGACCGACATGGGTACCGGCGCCATGACCTCCCAGCCCGGCTCGGCAGCGATCCAGGACTCGAGATCGGTGGCCATCACACAGTGATGTCGCAGCCGCTCGACCAGCCCGTCCAGCCCGAAGGCCCGCAGAACGAACCAGAGCTTGAGTGCTCTGAACCGCCGCCCCAATTGAAAGGAATAGTCGGACTGCGAGATCGCGATGTCCTGCTCGCCGGTCTCGAGGTATGCGGGTGTGAGGCTGAAGGTCCGCTTGAGCACCGTGGGGTGCTTGGTCCAGAGCACCGAGCAGTCCATGGGCAAGAAGAGCCATTTGTGTGGGTTCACCACGAACGAGTCGGCGCGCTCCACGCCCGCGAAGTGCACGCGATGTTCAGGCACCATGGCGAGCACGCCTGCATACGCGGCATCCACATGCAGCCAGATCCCCTCGCGTTCGCACAGGTCCGCGATCGCCGCCACGGGGTCGACGCTCGTGGTGGACGTCGTGCCGACCGTCGCGACCACAACGAGCGGACGGTAGCCCGCCGCGCGATCGGCGGCGACCGCGGCCGTGAGCGCGTCCATCCGCATGCGATGCTGTGCATCGGCCGGCAACCGCACGACGTTCTCGGCGCCAAGCCCGAGCGTGATCACCGCTTTGTCGATGCTCGAGTGCGCATGCTCCGAGCAATAGACGCGTAGCCGTGGCAGGTCGGTGCGCCCCGCCATGCCGCGGTGCCGGATCTCGAGTGCCGGGTCGCGCTCACGCGCGGCGGCGAGCGCCAGCAGCGTTGAGACCGAGGCGGTGTCGGTGATCATCCCGAACCAGTCCGCCGGGAGGCCCATCGCGTCGCGCAACCAGGCGGTGGTCACGAGCTCGAGTTCCGAGAGCGCCGGTGATGCGCGCCAGAGGATCCCGACCTGGTTGAGCGCGGCGATCACCAGTTCGGCGAGGATCCCGGGAACGGAGGCCGTGTTCGCGAAGTACGCGAAGAAGCTCGGATGGTTCCAGTGCGTGACGCCCGGCATGATCACGCGATCGAGGTCGGCGATGATGGTGTCGAGCGACTCGGCGTGCGCGGGCATCGCAGCGGGAAGTCCGCGCGCGAACTCGCCGGGAGCGAGACGCGAGAGGACCGGGTAGCGTTCTGGTGTGGCGAGGTAGTCGGCGATCCAGCGTGCGAGCGTACGCGCGTGGCGCTCGAACTCCTCGGGGGAGAGGTCGCCGGGCGCGCTGGCGAGATGCGCGGTTGGCGGTGCAGTGGGCAGTACAGTGGGCAGTACGGGATCGGAGGGGCGCGTCATCTGAGAAATGGACCGGAGGCGGTACGTGAGGGCAATGGGTTTCGCGCCATTTGCCATGACGAGCCCGAGGAAACCTCGCCCCCTCGGTGCGCGTACAAGACTCTGGAACATCGGACCACCGCGGAGCGCCCTTCGCGGTGGCCACCAGTCTTCATACGGAGTCATGATGCTCGCGGTCGGATTGCTGTTGGCGCTGCAAGTCTCGGTGAACGTCGACGTGAACCGTCAGGGCGCATCGGCCGGCATCGGCGTGCGCTCTCCCCTCACGGAGCGGATCCCGGTCACCGACGAGCTCCGGCGGTCGGCGTTCAAGGACACCACGGCCCGCGACCTCCTGCTACGAGCTCGTGCGACGCGGCTCCGGCAGGACTCGGCACTGCTCTCGTACGACGTCCGGAGCTACCAGCGCGTCTCGGTGGGGATGTCACTGCGTGAGACGGCGCGTGAGCGGCTCGCCTTTCGCACGGAGAGCGCGGCGCATGTGCGTTGGCACCGCTCCACTGGCGCTCGCGTGGAGATGCTCGGCGCGCGCTCGGCCGCTCCGATCGTCGCCGGGATAAAAGAAGCCGAGGACGACATCAGCAACGATCCAGACCTCAGCGACATGATGGCGATCCCCTATTACCCGGGGAAGGACGAGCTCTGGCTCTTCGAGATGATCGGGAACAACAGTGATGACGAGGGGCGCGCGATGCTCGTGCACCCAGTGGCCGAAGGGTCGGAAGCGTACTTCACGTTCGCGACCGGCGACTCCGTGCTCATGACGCTGCCGGACGGCAAGCGGATCACGTTGCGTGAGATCCGCGTGATCCCGCGCGAGGCGCGCTGGAACCTGGTGGTGGGTTCATTCTGGTTCGAGACCGAGCGCGCCTTCCTCGTTCGCGCGGTGATGCGCTTCTCAGCGCCGATGGACGTCTGGGAGACGGTCGAGGCCGAGGAACCGGACGCGAAGAAGGACATCCCGTTGCTGGCGCGCGGCCTCGTCTCGCCCATGAAGGCCGACATCACCGCGGTGACGATCGAGTACGGACTGCTGAACCAGCGGTTCTGGCTTCCGCGCACGCAGGGGGCCGAGGGGTACGCGCGCGTGAGCTTCATGCGCATACCGCTCAGGGTGGAGCAGCGCTACCGCTACGAGAGCGTCAACGCGATCGACTCGTTGCCGCAGATCCCGCCGCCACGGTTCAAGTCCTCGACCGAGCTCGTCGACAGCCTCAAGGCCGCCGGTGCCGACTCGACCGTCCGCCGCGCGTTCATGCGTGCGCACTATGCCACGCGCGACTCGGTCGAGAAGGCGGACAAGGCCGCGCAGTGCGCGACGGGGGGGAGCTACGTCGAGTATCACCGCCAGTACAACGGCTCGTTGCCGCTCGCGATCGAAGTGCCGTGCGACGCGCACAAGCTCGCGACGTCGAGCGAGCTGCCGCCCTCGATCTACGACGAGGGCGAGGAACTCTTCGGCGCCAAGGAACGCGCGGAGCTCATGCAGGCGCTCGACTTCGCGTTGCAGCCCGGCTGGGCGCCGCAGGCGCTGACGGTGGGGTTCGGGCTCCAGTACACGCGCTTCAACCGTGTAGAGGGCTTCGGCACAGGCGCGCTCGTGTCGACCACGCTCGGCAAGGGCTACACCGCGTCGTTGCTGGCGCGCGGTTCGCTGGCCGATGCGCAGATGAATGGCGAGTTCACGCTCGCGCGCAGCAACGGACGTCGTGATGTCCGAGGCACCGTGTACCGCCGGCTCGCGGTGAGCTCCGACTTCGGGGACCCGCTCTCGTTCGGTTCGTCGTTCGTCGCGATGCTCGACGCGCAGGACGAGGGCTTCTACCACCGGAGCTGGGGCGCCGAACTCGCGGGTGAGCGCCCGCTGCGTGGCGGGCTGCAGTGGCGCCTCTTCGCGGAGCAGCAGTTCAACGCGCCCGTGGAGAACCGCTGGTCGCTGTTCGGCGGCGCGAACGACGACCGCTACCTCGGGAACGTCGTGGCCGACAAGGGTTGGCTGTACGGCGCCGCCGTGCGCTGGCGCGGGAGCCGCGGTCTCGATCCGCGCGGGTGGCGAGTGACCGGTGATGTTCGCCTGGAGGGCGCTGCGGTCGACTTCGCAGGTGCAACGACCAGCTCGGAGCGCGCCTACGGGCGGGCTTTCCTCGAGTCCACGATCTCCCGTGGCGTCGGGAAGCTGGCGGCGTCGCTCACCGGGGCGGCGGGCACGACCACAGGCGCGGTGCCTGCCCAGCGGCAGTTCTTCCTTGGCGGGCTACAGAGCGTCCGCGGTCAGACCCCGGGCTCGGGGTACGGTCAGGCCTTCTGGCTCAGCCGCTTGGAGATCGGCAGTAACAATGCCGCGTTCCGCCCGGTCGTCTTCGGTGACCTGGGTTGGGCCGGCTCACGCGACGGGTGGAGTCAGGTCGGTCGGCCGATGAGTGGCGCCGGCGTGGGAGTCAGCATGCTCGACGGCATGCTCCGCCTCGATGTCGCGCGTGGCATCTACCCTCGCGTGCAGACGCGCATCGACTTCTCAGTTGAAGCGCGCTTCTAGATCTCAGTCGAGGCACGCTTGTCCGGTTGGTGTCGCGTAACGCGACAGCGCAAAGAGTGGTGACGGAGGTGCTTGCCAAAACGTCCACTGGTGAGGCTCTTTACCCGGACGCCGGCGCTCAACCTTCCCGCTCGAGCCGACACTGCCAGAACAGACGAAGCCACACGACGAACAAGCAGTGAATGCGGAGGTCCTGCTCTGGCAGGGCCGGTACCGCACGGTCTTCAGCTCGCTCGTCGGATTCTCGACCGTGACGCTGAAGTGGTTCGGCGTCACCTCGTCCGATTCGATCTTCGTCGGTCGGTTCGGACTTCGCGTGGTGCTGCTCCTCGTTCTCGCGCTGATCGTCACGTACGTGGTGGCCCACCGTGCGCTGTCGTGGCACCTCCGTCGGTCCGGACGGGCGACCACTCGCTTGGCGATCGCCGCGATCGCGAGCGACATGATCGTCGTCTTCTCGATCATCGCACTCGTCACGCCGCCCGAGCACTTCGAACGCGCACTCATCGTCGCGGTCTTCTCGGTGCAGCTCACGCAGATCTTCTTCGGGTGGACGGCGACGATCGCCAACCTCGTGCTGGTCGTGATCGGCTACACGACGCTCGTCGCGGTCGCTGCCGATGCGGGGGCGATGATCGTACCGGGCGAGGAGCTCTGGACGCTGGCGCTCTACGTGATCGGCGTGCTCGTCTACGTGGGGCTGCAGGGGCAGCTCGCGCCCCGCATGCACAACCTCATTCACGTGTTCGGCAAGGCACAGGACGGCGATTTCTCGGCGAGCTACGACGAGCGGGCGGACCAGATGCCCGATCCGGTGACGATGATCGGGCGTGCGTACAACAGGATGCGCGTGCACCTCGAGACGATCGTGCTCACCGACCCACTCTCCGGCTGCTTCAACCGGCGCGGGCTCAACCAGCTCGCGGAGCGTGAGGTCTCGCGTGCGATCCGCGGCAAGAAGCACATCGCCGTGCTCGCGATCGACGTCGACCACTTCAAGACCGTGAACGACGACTACGGGCATCTCACTGGCGACGAGGTCATTCGCGAGGTGGGGCAGCTCCTGCGCGACACGGCGCGCGAGATCGACGTCGTCTCGCGGATCGGCGGTGAGGAATTCGCGATCCTCGCACCGGACTCGGACGATGAAGGGGCGTTGATCCTCGCCGATCGCGTGTTGCAGGCGTTCCGCTCACATCGCTTCAGGTCGTTGCCTCCTGACCGGCGGCTCACCACGAGTGTCGGTGTCGCCGCCGCGCCCGCTCGTGATGACGAGGTCGCCAAGACGCTGCTCGCGCGCGCCGACGAGGCGCTGTACGTCGCCAAGCGCGACGGCCGCGACCGCTACGTGACGTGGCACGCGGGCATGCGGGCCTTCACCGAGACCGAATCCATGCGGGTGCGCCGAGCGACACCGGGGATGATCCGCGCGGTCGAGTGAGGCCGCGTCAGTCGAGTCGCAGCTTTCCTTCGCTCACGAGCACCGCGCGACCGGCCACGCGCACGGCCGTCACCACGCCGCCGGATCTATCGGCGCTCACATCGAGCCGGCTCGGCCGCCCCATCTCGATGCCCTGATCCACTGACCAGGCATAGGCGCCGTCCTTGGGTTCCTTGGACGCGAGCCAACCGCCGAAGGCCGCGACCGCAGAACCCGTCGCCGGATCCTCAGGCACGCGAATACCCGGCGCGAACATCCGCGCGCGCCAGTGATGCGGACCCTGCTCCGGGTCGCGCGCCGCAACGAAGATCTCGGGCGCCCAGAAGCGCTGCAGTGTCTGTTCCCACCGATCGACGCGTACGCGCGAGGCGGCGAGTGCCTTCAGCGACTTCAATGGCACGAGCAAGAACGGGTAGCCGCACGACACCGCCTGAGGCGACATCGCTCCTCCCATGAGATCGGAGGGCTCGAGCGAGAGGATCTCGGACAGCGTGTTGAGCGTGGGCGTCTGTGGACCGATCTCGGGCAGCTTGGCCACGGAGAGCTCGGCCCAGCACCGCGCCTCCGATTCCACACGCACGTCCACGTGCACGATCCCGATGCCCATCTCGAACTGGAAGTGGCCCTTTCCCTCGGGGAGCGCGCCTTCGCAGAGCGCGAGCGCGGCAGCCGTGCCGATGGTCGGGTGCCCCGCGAACGGCATCTCGCCGCCGGGCGTGAAGATGCGCACGCGCCGAGTGTTCGCCGCGTCCTCGGGTGGGTAACAGAACGTCACCTCCGAGAAGTTGAACTCCCGCGTGATCGGCAGGAGCTGCCCCTCGGGGATCGAACGCGCGTCGGGGAAGACCGCGAGCTGGTTGCCGCCGAAGGGGGTCGCGGTGAAGACGTCGAGCGTGAGGAAGCGCATGAACGGCAGGTGGGAGGTGTGAGGGGGGAGGTGTGAGGTGTGGGGTGTGAGGACGGCGGTGCGGGGCGCGGTCCCTCACACCTCACGCCTCACACCTTCTATCCCATGAACGGATACTTGTAGTCATGCGGCGGCACGAACGTCTCCTTGATCGTCCGCGCGCTCACCCAGCGCAGCAGGTTGAGCTTCGAACCCGCCTTGTCGTTGGTGCCCGAACCGCGCGCGCCGCCGAACGGCTGCTGTCCCACCACCGCGCCCGTGCACTTGTCATTCACGTAGAAGTTTCCGGCCGCATGACGGAGCCGCGCGTGCGCCTCGCGGACGGCGTTGCGGTCCTGCGCGAACACCGCACCGGTGAGCGCGTAGGGCGATGTGCGATCGACGATGTCGAGCGTCTCACTCCACTTGTCGTCGTCGTACACGTACGCCGTCACCACCGGGCCGAAGATCTCCTCGCACATCAGCTTGTACGCCGGGTCCTTGGTCTCGATCAGCGTCGGCTCCACGAAGTAGCCGATCGATCCGTCGGTGCCGCCGCCGGCGATCACCGAGGCGTTCTTCTTGGCGTCGGCGAGGTAGCCGGTGATGCGATCGAACGCCTTCTTGTCGATCACGGCGCCCATGAAGTTCCGGAAGTCGTTCACGTCGCCCATCCGGATGTCCTTGATCATGGCGGCGATCCGGTCGCGCACCTCGGGCCAGATCGACTTGGGCACGTAGATGCGGCTGCACGCTGAGCACTTCTGGCCCTGGTACTCGAACGCGCCGCGCACGACGCCCACCGCGAAGGCCTGCACGTCGGCCGACGGGTGCGCGAGCATGAAGTCCTTGCCACCGGTCTCGCCCACGATCCGCGGGTACGAGCGGTAGTTGCCCATGTTCTTGCCGATCGTGCCCCACATGTTGTTGAACACACCGGTGGAGCCGGTGAAGTGCACGCCGGCGAGTGCTGGATCGGTGAGCGCGATCTCGGAGATCATCGCGGCGTCGCCGGGGAGGAAGTTGATCACGCCCGGCGGCATTCCTGCTTCCTGCAGCACGCGCAGCGTGTTCCAGCCCGACAGGATCGCTGTGGTGGCGGGCTTCCAGAGGATCGTATTCCCCATGAGCGCGGGTGCGCCAGCGAGGTTGCCGCCGATCGCCGTGAAGTTGAACGGCGAGACCGCGTACACGAAGCCCTCGAGCGCGCGGTACTCGAGTTGGTTCCACATGCCGGGCGCCGAGATCGGCTGCTCGCCGTAGAGGTCCTGTGCGAACGCGACGTTGAAGCGCCAGAAGTCGACCATCTCGCAGGCGGCGTCGATCTCCGACTGGAAGACGGTCTTGGACTGGCCGAGCATCGTGGACGCGTTGATCGTGTCGCGCCAGGGGCCAGCGAGGAGATCGGCCGCCTTGAGGAAGACCGCGGCGCGCTCCTCCCAGCTCCATTCCGACCACTCGTTCCATGCGGCACGCGAGGCCTTGATCGCGGCATGCACGTCGGCCGCAGTCGCCTTGTGGTAGGTCGCGGTCACATGCCCGTGCTTATGCGGCGAGACCGACTTCGCCACTTCGCCGGTGCGGATCTCCTTGCCGCCGACCACCACGGGGATCTCTGGGCATTCGGCCTCCATCGCCTTGAGGCGGGCCTCGAGCGACGCGCGCTCAGGGCTGCCGGGCGCATAGCTGCGGATCGGCTCGTTGGCGTGCGGCGGAAGCTGGCGAACGCCGTTGGGCGAGAAGTTGGGCGAGTAGTGGGGCACGGTCGTCGGGGTCGGAGGGCTGTGACGGTCGAGGTGGAAATCTAATCCCGCGCCGGGCGATACTTCACGCATGCGTCGCTCCCCGTCTCGCCTTTCGCCCGCCCTCGTGGTCACCTTGGCCACACTGGTCGCCTGCGTCCCGCAACCGGTCCGCTGGGACGAGGCGATCGCGCGGCAGGACGGCACGCTCGCCGACAGCGTGCGCCTCGCGCTCGCTGATGACGGCGCGTCGGGGTTCGCCGTGGCCTGGACACCGGCAACGTGGCCCACGGAGCCCGGCCTCTGCGTAGCGACGCGCCGCGCCGTGCAGGCGCTCGCGCTCGACGCGGACGCGCGCGAAACGGACGCGCGCGAAACGGACACGCGTGCAGCGTACGCGAGCTGGTTCACGGCGCGCGCCGACTCGAGCGTGCTGCTGCGAGTCGCGCGCTCCGACGATGGCGGTCGCACCTGGAATGCGGCCGTGACCGCCGACTCCACCGATGTCGGACGCACCGGATGCGCCCGCCCGACGCCATTCCTCGCCGCGGACTCCCTCAACGGCTACGTGCATCTGGCCTATCACCTGGTGGCGATCGAGGGAGCCGGTCTCTTCTTCACGCACAGCATGGAACGCGGCGCACTCTTCCATGAACCGGTGCCGATCGTCTACGGCGATCGCCCCTCGACCGCCTCGGTCGCGTCGCGCGGCGACACGGTGATCGTCGCGTACGAGGACCCCAACAGTCGTCTGCCGCGACTCGGGCTCGCTCTCTCACGGACGCAGGGACACATTTTCGAGTCGCGTGTGGCGGCGTCGGACGAGACAGGAGAGGCGCGCACACCGCTCGTCGCGGTGCGGGGAGCGCGGATCGTGGTCGCGTGGACGGCGACGCAACGTGGCGGCGCCACACCGCGGATCGTGGTGCGGCAGGGAACTCTCACGTGGTGAGGCGTTGATGCGCGTACTGCTGGCGGACGACGACGAGTTGATGCGTGACCTCATCGCGGCGGTCGTCGAGGCGCAGGGCCACGTGGTCGAAGCGTTCGCCGACGGCGAGGCGATCTGGGCGGCCTTCATCGCAGCTCCGGCGGCGCTCGTGCTGCTCGACTGGCAGATGCCGGGTGCCGACGGCCTCGAGGTCTGTCGTCGCATCCGCGCGCACGCGGAGGGAGCGCACGCGTACCTGATCATCGTCACCGCGCGCAGTGGGAGTCAGCACCTCGACGCGGTGCTCGATGCCGGTGCCGACGACTATCTCTCCAAGCCGGTCTCGCCGGAGGACATCGTCGCGCGACTGCGCATCGCCGAGCGACGCATGGAGATCGCGGCCGCACGCCGCACGGCCGAGTCGGAGTTGCAGCGCGCGCGCTACCTGGCCGGCATCGGCGAGCTCTCGCTCGCGCTCCAGCACGAGATCAACAATCCGCTCGCGGCGCTCCTCGCCAACAGCTCGCTCGTGTCGAGCGGCATCCTGTCGCCAGAGGAGAGTGTCGCGAGCCTGAAGGTGATCGACGACCAGGCGCGACGGATCGCCGCGGTGGTGCGTCGACTCAATGAGATCGAGGCGCCGCGTTCGGTCGAGTACCTCAAGGGACAGCGCATGGTGGACCTCGCGCCGCCGCCGTCCGGGACGGCCAAGTGAGCGCGCGCATCCTCGGAGTGCATCCCGCCGACGATGGCGGTCTTCCCATGGCGGTGCGCCGCGCTGCCGCGGCCGGTGCTCGCGCACTGCAGATCTTCACCGCGCCGCCGACCTACTACAACGAGAAGGTCACGATCAGGCCGGACAAGGCGGCGAAGGTGCACGAGGCGCTCGACGCGGCGGGCATCGCGCGACATCACGTGATGGTGCATGCGGCCTACGTGCTCAACACGGCCTCTCCCGAGGAGCCGAAGGCGCTGCGTGCACGCGCGGGCCTCGCGAAAGAACTCGAACGCACCACCGTGCTCGGCGCGTGGGGCTGCTGTTTCCATCCTGGGTCTGCCGGCGACGGCGACCCGCAAGAGGCAGCGGTGCGCGTTGGACAGGCGATCACGCACGCACTCGAGACCGTCCCCGAGGTGAACACCACGCGCGTGCTGATCGAGAACACCGCCGGTGCGGGCCGCACTATGGGTCGCACCGCCGAGGAGATCGCGTTGATGCTCGCGCAGGTGCCGCCGGCGCTGCGACATCGTACCGGCTACGGCCTCGACACCTGCCATCTCTTCGCGGCCGGGCACGACCTGCATTCGTCCCGGGATGCACAGCGCGCGCTGCTCGCGCACTTCGAGCGCGTCATAGGGGAACGGCCCGCGTTCCTCCACCTGAACGACAGTCAGCACCCTTTCGCGTCGAACAAGGATCGGCACGCGCTCATCGGTGAGGGCGCGATCGGCACCGAGCCGTTCCGATGGTTGCTCAACGACCCGTTCTCAGAGGGGATTCCGCTGATTCTCGAGACGCCGTCAGAGAGGAAGATCGTGGTCGAGGACGACGTCACGGCCGACCCCGCAGACGCGCGCATGATCGCGTTGCTCGAGGGATTCCTGGGCTCGTGAGGGCCTCGCTCAGAGGGGGCGTCGGGGGGCGCCCGAGGGGCCGCCGAGGGAATCGCCTATTGCGCCAGAGTGGGAGAGCCTTACTTTCGAGTGCAGATCGCGCACGACTCGACCGGGCGTAGCAAGCGCGATCATCACTTCATTTCGAGGAGATTCACAGCATGGCCGCGAAGAAGAAGACCGCCAAGAAGGCGACGAAGAAGGTCGCGAAGAAGGCCGCGAAGAAGGTCGTGAAGAAGGCTGCGAAGCGGAAGCCGAACGCTGCGTTCATGAAGCCGGTGACGCCGAACGAGAAGCTCGCCGCTGTTGTCGGCGCCGCGCCGCTGCCGCGCACCGAGCTCACCAAGAAGCTCTGGATGTACATCAAGAAGAACAACCTGCAGGACAAGAAGAACCGCCGCATGATCAACGCGGACGACAAGCTCAAGGTCGTCTTCGGTGGCAAGGCGCAGGTGTCGATGTTCGACATGACGAAGCTCGTTTCCAAGTGCGTCAAGTAGCAGCTGCTTGAACGTGCTGGACCCGAGGGGCGCGCCGAGAGGCGCGCCCCTCTCGTATTCAGGGGTCCGTCTGGGCAGATTCCCTCTGGTAGGCGCGGCCGCGGGGCGGCCCCGCCCCATTTACCCAATCCCCCAACCTCGGGGCCGCGAATAAGCGCAGCAAGTACACCACCACCACCACCCCAGCGAGCACCAGCACC
>JANOWT010000171.1:0-9045 GCA_031418115.1 Gemmatimonadota bacterium | reverse complement strand
CCGGCGGATTGCCCTCGTCAAAGGCAAACACCGGGCCGTTCCAACCCTTTTTTCAACCCGTTGTCTCGCAACGCGTTATCGAGTCGCGCTCGTCACAGGGAGGCTTCATTGACGTCCACGGGACGTCAATTGGACGTCCATACGCCGACCGAGTTCTTCTCCGAGATCTACCCGTCCTCGCTGTGAGGAGATGGGATGGCCTTACGCCGCCTCCGGCACCTCGACGCCGTCGAACGACGCGCGCACCACCGCGTCGCGTCGATTGACTGCGCTGCTGAGCGCCCGCCCGGTGATCTGTGCTCCCGCGTATTCGCGGAGGCGCGCGTGTCCGAGTCTCGATGAGCTTGGAGTTCGGCGTTCACGGTACGGAGCCTTCCGCCGCACGAACGGGATTCTGTCGAGGTGACAGATACATGCGCCGACACACGGTCGTTCGATCGACGCGCAACAATTCGGCGACGTTCGTTGCTATGCTATCGGGGGCGTCGGCGGCAGGACCGTGCGACGTGCCTCCTGTCGCATGGCCTCGAGTTCGCGCGTGAGCGAGCGCTGGTACGCCCGATCAGCCTCCATGCAATCCTGCAGCTCCCGCATCAGCGCTTCCCGCGCGCCCGTACCGTCGCCGGCCAGTGCGGCGACGAGTGCCGGCCGATGCTCGGCCAACCTCGCCGCGAGGTCGGGCTGCGCCGCCGCGACGATCTCCAGCAGCTCCGCGTCGCGCAACTCCTCCAACCAAACGCAGACGAGCGCTTCGCTCGGGTCCGGTGACGTCGCAATCGACGCGGCGAGCAACATTTCGATCGCACCCCAATCCTTCAATCGTTGTGTCTTCTTCGTCTGGATCAAGTCCGACAACCCCATCACAAGAATGGTCGTGCCATCAGCCAACGTGTACGGCATTGCGCGCGCCGACAGGTTCTCTGGATCGACGATCCGCGCCGGCCTCGTGCACACGTCGAGGCGCACAACGGAGGAGGTGCCGAACGGCACGTCATAGTGGACGGTGTGCCCGCGCTCCAGCACGGCCGCGTTGACGGGCGGGAGATATCGCAATTGGGCTCGAACCTCGCCGAGCCAGGCGATCAGGTGCTCAACGGACCGCGCGGTCGGCGCCAGATAGATGTCGAGGTCGCGGCTGCCTTCCGACGCGCCGTGCGCCCCCACGGCCTGATCACCCATCACAACAAATGGAATGCCGGCCTCGTGGAGCGAACGCAGGACGCCGCTCAACGAGACGAGGTTATGCACCGTCTCGGAGTTCCGAGGTCAGGGAGGGTGTCGCGGCAAGCGCGGCGGCTCGCTGCCCGGGCGTCAGGTCGAACCACTCCATCCACGACGGGCCGACGTGCGCCGCCACCAGCGCTCGCAAGGTGGCCATCGTCTCCGGAGACAGCGCCCGTGGCGACGTCGCCGCAGCGGTGCGCACCGGTGGGACAGAGTTCGGTTCCATTCAGTGAACCTGCATCCCGCTGGGCGCGCTGACAAGGCCGGCGGCGGAACCCCCTGCTGCCCGTTCGGCGGGCCGAAACTGGCCATCCGGGCATTCGGAATCGGGACATCGGAGACATGTACTGGTAGAAGGGTCGAGCAGCCGACGAGGCCCAACGCCGCCAGTCGCGAGCAACGGACCTCCACGCGACTGCGGCAAGCAGTAACGCGACTGCAGCAGACTCGAACGCGACTGCAGCAGACTCGAACGCGATCACAGCAGCGCTTGGACGCCGGTCATCAATACGATATCCTGCACCCGTGTCCCCCCGCCGCCTAGTTCCCGGCCTCGTCCTCGCCGCCCTCCTCGGCGCACTCTCGCTCGGCGTCGCCTCCCTCGAGACCCGCCTTCTCGGCCAGCCCGTAATCGAAGGCCTGGTCGTCGCGATCCTCCTCGGCATGCTCGTGCGCTCCACGCGCACACTGCCCGAGTCGCTCGAGCCCGGCATCGACTTCGCCGCCAAGCAACTCCTCGAGCTCGCGATCGTCCTGCTCGGCGCCGCCGTCGACCTGCCGTTGCTGCTGCGTGCGGGGCCGGCACTCGCGATCGGCATCGTCCTGCTCGTGACCGTCGGCCTCGCCGCCGGTTACGGAATCGGCCGCGCCTTCGGTCTCCCGCATCGCCTCGCGGTCCTCGTTGCCGCTGGCAACGCCATCTGCGGCAACTCCGCCATCGCCGCGATCGCCCCGGTGATCGGCGCCGAGCGCGAGCATGTCGCGAGTGCGATCGCGTTCACGGCTATTCTTGGTGTCGCCGTCGTACTCGGCCTCCCACATCTCATGGGCCCGCTCGGATTCACCGAGTATCAGTACGGCGTGCTCGCCGGCCTCACCGTGTACGCGGTGCCGCAGGTCCTCGCGGCGGCCTTCCCCGTGGGCGCACTCGCGGGGCAAGTGGGCACGCTCGTCAAGCTCGTGCGCGTGTTGATGCTCGGACCCGTAGTGCTCTTCTTCACCATTACACACCGCACGCCGTCGCCCCACGCAGATGCACAAGTGATCGGCGAACGCACCGGCCGCGGCGCCTTCACACTCGCGCGCGCACTGCCCTGGTTCATCGTCGGCTTCCTGCTGCTGGCCGCGCTGCGTTCGGCGGGAGTGATCCCCGCGAACGTCGCGAGCCAGCTCAAGACCGTCTCAAGCTGGCTCACGATCCTCGCGATGGCCGCGCTCGGCCTTGGCGTCGACCTGCGCGCCCTCCGGAAAGTGGGCGCGCCGGTCGTGCTGACGGTCAGTGTGTCGCTGCTGTTGCTGCTCGCGATGAGCGTCGCACTGATCCGCGTCCTGCGGATCGACTAACGCTCACCGCCTGCTCCTGCGCAGATCGACCGATCAGAAGCTGAAGGAGAACCCTCGCCCGCCGCCGTTGAGACTGCCGAACCGTGGGTTCACCACACTGTTGAAGATCGACCCGAACTGGTAGCGCACGCCGAAGAAGGTGAAGTATCGGAAGTTGGTCTGCAGCGCACGGAGCCTCGTGAGCACTTCCTGCTGCGTGGCCCCGCCTCGCTCCAGGTAGAGCTGGTCACGTACGCGCGAGAGCGACCCGTCGACATTGAAGGAGAATCCGCGCCCGAGGCGTACGTTCACGCCGCCGCTGACTCCCGCATTGTAGTACTTGAGTCCGTCGAGGTACTGCGATCCGTAGAGCGTCACGTTCGCCTCGCCCCACGGCTGGCGCGCCGAGAAGGTGGCGTCGAGCGTGTGCACCGGCCGCGTCTCCGACGTCACACCGAATACGGTGATCTCCTTGTAGCGAAAGGAGCGCGCACCCACCGTGTAGAGCACGGCGAACTTGCGGCGTGCGAAGTCCTTGTATGGGAAGTAATCCCACTCGACGGCCGCCGCCGCGTTCGTCCCGATGTCGATGTTGCCGAAGTCCGACTTCTCGCCAGCGACGCGCCCGCCCACGGACCAATGATCGCTGAGACTCCTGACCACCATCGCACTCACGCTCGCGTTCCGCTGCAGCGCGACGATCGTCGTGTCGGTCACGGAGTCGAGTGGGAACGTGAACTTGGACTCGTTGTACGAGTTGTCGGCATTGAGGCGGATCTTCCACTGCTCGGTCGTTCGATTGGCGTTCAAGTCGAGCGATCCGTTGCGAAACGACTGTCGTGACTCGCCCTGCAGGAATCCGTTGGCCGAGATGCTGTAGGTCCAGAAGTCCCACTTGTCGTTCGCTGCGACGGCTGGGCCGCGACTTCCCCCGGCGGCCGCCGTGTACGAGACCGCAAGTTGTGGGCCGAGTGGACCGCGCGCCGCGTGAGGCAGCAGCAACTGCGAGACCACGCGCATCAACTGCCGCCGGATGAGATCGTTGGCGTCGTTGGGATTGGTCGTGAACTCGAGTGTGTCGGTCTTCCCCTGAAAGGCGCGCTGACCGATCGCGACCACGGCGTACTGCCGCCCTCCGGAGCCCGTGGTCTGCGACGTCACCAGGATGTGGAAGTCGGCGTCGAGCCGGTCGCGCATCCAGTTGATCCACTTCATCTCGGTCACAAGGAACTCGCGGTCGCAGCCGCGTTCGTCGCAGTCGAGGAAGGCACGGAGCGCCGCGTTCTGGGTCGTGTCGGCCGCGACCGGAGGTGTCTCCTGGGCCTGGACCGGTGCGGCGGCATTCAATAGAAGGAGCAGGGCTCCGAGGATCGGGGTCCGCACGGGCATCGGCGACTCACGGCTGAGGGAGGGAGGTCGGCAGGGATACCCGCCGGACCGGCCTAGGTTCGTACGGCCGGGTACCTGGGTTGGATTCCTCAAGCCGGCAAAGCGTTGCTTTCCCTCCCCGACGGGGCGCGACGGGTGATCAGCCAGCGGAGACCCTGATCCGACCCTTGTAGGGAGCACGCTTGGACGGCCCGATGACGATCTCGATATCACGGCCCAGTCCCGCGAGCAGTTCCATGAGTCGATGCGTGGAGAATCCACGGTAGTCTCCGTGGAGGAGCTTCGACACCTTCGGCTGGTCAATTCCCATCAGCCGCGCCGCAGCAGCTTGCGTGAGACGGCGCGCGCGGACGGTGCGATCGATCGCGACCACCAGTTCCGTCTTCGCGAGCAGTTCCTCTGCGTCTGGGAAGCCGAGATCCTCCCAGACGTTTCCACTCCCGTGGAAGACCTCGATCTCGCCGACCTTCGCCTTGGCCTTTGTCATCGCGTTTTCTCCTCGATCGAGTTGTTCCCAGCGTGCTCACTTTCGGCCAGCCTCGAGCGGGCGAGGATCAGGGCGGTGTCTCTCCTGGACATCGCAATCCCTTGCGTCGACTTCTTCCGAAACACGTGCAGGACGTAGACGAATCCCCGAAGCTTCACCGTGTACACAGCGCGATACGTTCCGTCCGGGTCGTGGACCCGAAGCTCAAGAAGCCCGCGAAGCTCGCCGTGCAGGGGCTTCGCTGCGCAAGGAAACCCTCCGCTCTGAACCTCATAGAGCGCGCGCCCGATCTTCAGTTGCACGACATCTGGCAGCGAGCGAAGATCCGAACGCGCGGTCCCGAGCCACACGACCCGTGTCAGGCTCGTCCGCGCGGGCACCGGCACAATGGGAGAGTATGCTCGTTTTGGCATAGTCCGTCAAGGGGGGTGATTGCCACTGGAAGGTGACTGCCACAACCTGTCTACCGCCGCCCCTCCTCCAGCACCACGGCATCTCCGCACGTAGCACCCTGACGCGCTCCGTCGTTTGCCATGACCGCGTCCTGACGCGACATTCTCCCCCCGCCCCATCGCCGGCTTCGCACCCTGGCTCTCCTGAGGACCCGACCACCCGCATGCCCTCCCGCCGCGACTTCCTCGCCACCACCGGCCTCGCCGCCAGCGCCATCGCGCTCGCCGCCCGCCGCGCCGATGCCGCCGGCACGCGCTCACCGATCCTCACCGCGAACACCGAGCCCGACCCACAGGTGAAGGTCCTGCTGCTCGAAGCCCTCAACGCCGCCCGCATCGCCGGTGCCGGTTGGGCCGACGCACGCATCCAACGCCAGCGCCGCCAGAACCTCGGCACCCGCGAGCAGCAGGTCACCAACGTCTCCGACACCGACACAATAGGCTGCGGCGTGCGTGTCCTCGTCGACGGCACCTGGGGCTTCTCGGCCACGCGCTCGCTCACCAAAGAAGGCGTCGCTCGCGCCGCGCAACGCGCGGTCTCGCTCGCCAAGGCCAATCGCGTCGCCCGCGATCGCCTGGTGAAGCTCGCACCGACCGAAGTGCACCCCAACGCCACCTGGAAGTCGAGCTACACCATCGACCCCTGGTCCGTCCCGGTCGAGGAGAAGGTCGCACTGCTCCTGCGCGCCAACGCCGAAGCCATGAAGGTCAAGAACATCCGCTTCGTGAACTCCAACCTCTCGTTCGTGAAGGAAGAGCGTTCGTACGCGAACTCCGAAGGCTCCATGATCTCGCAGGACGTCGTGCGCAGTTGGGTCACCATGAGCTGCACCGCCGTGAGCGACGACCGCACCGAGACCGCGACCCGCGGCCCCGAAGTCGTTCAACCCATGGGTCGCGGCTGGGAGTACGTGCTCGAGAACGACATCGTCACCAACGCCACAGTCTGGGCCGAACAGGCGCGGGAGAAGCTCACCGCTCGCCCGGTCGATGTGGGGCGCTGGGATCTCATCCTGCACCCTTCGCAGCTCTTCCTCACGATCCACGAGTCGATCGCGCACCCCACCGAGCTCGACCGTGCGATGGGGTACGAGGCCAACTACGCGGGCACCTCGTTCATCGCACCACCCAACGACGTGCTCGGCAAGCTGCGACTCGGCCCTGACATGCTCACCATCCGCGGCGACCGCGCCGAACCCAACGGCCTCGCGACGATCGGCTACGACGACGACGGCGTGAAGCCCGAGAGCTTCGACATCGTGAAGAACGGCATCTTCTGGGATTACCAAACAACGCGCGAACAGGCCGAGTGGCTCAGGCCCTGGTACGAGAAGAACAACATGCCGGTGCGCTCGCACGGCTGTTCGTACGCGCAGAGCTGGAGCGACGTCGCCTTTCAGCGCATGCCGAACGTCTCAATCGTGCCCGACCAGAAGGTCGACCGTTCGCTCAACGACATCGTCGCCGCGACCGACAAGGGCATCGTGATGATCGGGCGTTCGTCGTACTCGATCGACCAGCAGCGCTACAACGCGCAGTTCGGTGCGCAGATCTGCTATGAGGTGAAGAGCGGCAAGATCGTCGGGCAGTTGCGCGACGTCGCCTACGTCATGCGCACTCCCGACTTCTGGAACTCGGTCGACATGCTCGGCGGCAAGAGCTCCTATGAGCTCGGCGGCACCTTCAACGACGGCAAGGGTCAGCCCGGCCAGTCGAACGCCGTGAGTCACGGCTGCCCGCCGGTGCGCTTCAAGAACATCAACGTGATCAACACGGGGCGGAACCTGTGAGCACTCTTCGTCACATTCCCGACGCGCCCAAGCGGTTGATCGCGCACGCGACCGCTGCACGCCACGGCGTGCTCGATGAAGCGCTCGTGCTCACGCGCGCCGAGTGCGAGGACATCGTCCAGCGCGGGCTCAAGCTCTCCAAGGCCGACGCCTGCCGGATCTCGATCGGCAGTACGTACCAGACCAACCTCCGCTTCGCCGACAACCAGATGTCCACGTCGGGCATCTCCGACGACGCGTCGATCACGATCAGTTCGGTCGTGGGCAAGAAGCGGGCGAGCGTCTCGACCAACGACGTGTCGCCCGAGGGCCTCGCGCGTGCGGTCGCACAGTCGGAGGCGCTCGCGAGACTCTCGCCCGATGATCCCGAGCTCATGCCCGAGCTCGGTGCTCAGAGTTACGCGAGCATTCCGGCCTGGTTCGACTCCACGGCCAGCTTGAGCGCTGACGATCGCGCAAAGGCCGCGCTCACGGCACTCGAGCCGGCTCGACGCGCCAACGATCTCACGGTCGCGGGCTTCATCGACTGCTCGGCGAGTGCAACTGCCCTCGGCACGAGCGCTGGACTGTTCGCGTATCACCGCAGCACCAGCGCGAACTACACCCTCACCGTGCGCACTAGTGACGGCACCGGCTCAGGCTGGATCGGCGCCGATGAGAATGACTTTGCCAAGATCGACTTTCGCGGCATCGCCACGCGCACGATCGAGAAGTCCCGTGCGTCGCGCAATCCGCAGGCGATCGAGCCCGGCCGCTACATGGTGATCTTCGAGCCACAGGCCGTGAGCGATCTCATTGGCTCGGTGCGCGGTGCCATGAACGCGCGTGCTGCTGAGGAAGGGAGGTCGCCCTTCAGCGTGCGCGGCCCAAACGGCAACGGTACCAAGCTCGGCGAGCGCATCATGGATGCGCGGGTCACGCTCGTCACCGATCCGGCCGATCCGCAGATCCTCGGCGCGCCGTTCGACGGCGACGGACTGCCGCAGGGACGGCAGGTCTGGGTCGAGAACGGCGTGCTCAAGCAGCTCGCCTACACGCGCTTCTGGGCACAGCGAAAGGGCGTCGCACCCACGGGCGGCGGCGGTGGTGGCTTCGGGGGCGGCGGCGGGGGCGGCGGCGGGGGCGGCCTCAAGATGGTGGGCGGCGACTCTTCTATAGAAGCGATGATCGCCGGCACCGAGCGCGCCGTGCTCGTCACGCGCCTCTGGTACCTGCGCGCGGTCGACAACCGGACGCTCGTCTACACTGGCCTCACGCGCGACGGCACCTTCCTCGTGGAGAACGGCAAGGTCTCGCGCAGCATCAAGAACTTCCGCTTCAATGACTCTCCGCTCTTCTTCCTCAACAATCTCGAGGCGGTCGGCCAATCGGTGCGCGTCGCCGAAGGCGGAGCGGTGGTGCCAGCGCTCAAGGCGCGTGACTTCAGCTTCACCAGCTTGTCGGACGCGGTCTGATGCGCACTCGTGCCCGCGAATGCCCTTCGCGGGCGCCGGAGTTCTGACTCGTGCCGAATAGCCGCTACCCTTGGGCCGCGTGGACCGACGAGCGTCTGCTGTTGACGCGGTTCAAGGATCTCGGCCTTCGACTCAAGGGCACTTGGGTGCAGGACTGCGTCGACGAACTGCATGGCGAGCTCGGCGAGCGCGGCCTCAAACTCAAGCCGCATGTCTGGGTGTCGGAGGAGTGGTTCTCGCCCGGTGGCGTCTCGGGCTTCGCGGTGCCGTTCTACCTGCTGCATCCACGACTCACGAAGCTCGAGCGCACACAGCTGATCGAAGCCGAGGGTGGCACGCACCACGAGTGCATGAAGATCATGCGCCATGAGTGCGGACACGCGGTGCAGCACGGCTATCAGTTGCACCGCCGTCGCGAATGGCAGCGGTTGTTCGGCAAGTCGTCGGTGAAGTATCCCGAGGCGTATCGCCCCAATCCGGCGAGCAAACGCTATGTGCAGCACCTGCGCCGCTGGTACGCGCAGAGCCACCCCGACGAGGACTTCGCGGAAACATTCGCCGTCTGGCTCAAGCCGCGCAGCGACTGGCGCAAGCGCTACGCCGGTTGGCCGGCGCTGCAGAAGCTCGAATACGTCGATCGCCTCATGACCGAACTCATCGGCGTCGCGCCCTCGCATCGCAATCGCGAGGTCGTCGATCCACTGCGC
>JANOWT010000170.1:0-7105 GCA_031418115.1 Gemmatimonadota bacterium | reverse complement strand
TTTGCGGGCGGCCATGAGCGCTCCGGCGGGCAGGTTGGGGTACCACCGCGAACCACGACCGCAAGCTACGCCGCGGTTCTCACGGGGGGAATCGCGGTCGCCATCGCGGTTGCTGGCTCTCTCGCGCATCAATAGCTTGTGCGGGACACCTGCCTCGCACCGACACGCCATGTCCTTCTGGGACCGCCTCTTTGGCGGCCGTTCCGAGCACGCACAGAACCGGCAGCGACTCGACTATCTCAACGAGGCGCTGGTGCTGGAGCGTCAGGGCGATTTCGACGCCGCGGTGACGAGCTATCGGCTCGCGCTCCGGGAACGGCCGGACGATCTCAAGATCCTCCAGAACATGGCGATCGCGCTCACCAAGATCGGGCGCGTGGAAGAAGCGGTCCGGGCGTACCGGAAGGCGCTCGAGCTCGACCCCTCGCTCTCAGGGGCGCACTACGGGCTCGCCTTCCTGCTCATCAAGCGCGGCGATTCCACCGGGGCGGCCAAGCATCTCTCGGCCTTCCTCTCCAAGCCGCCAACGGGTCCCGACGCCGCGCGCTGGGTCGCGCATGCGCAGGGGACTCTCGATCAACTGCGCGCCCCGGCTGACGGGGCTGCGCCACCAGCAGGGGAGTAGCGTGGGAACAGTCCTCGCAGTCGTGAGCCAGAAAGGCGGCGTCGGCAAGACGACCACCGCCGTAAACCTCGCCGCCGCCTTCGCGCGCCGCGGTCTCAAGACGCTGCTCGTCGACGTCGACCCGCAAGGCTCGGTGCGCTTTGGCGCCGGCCTCCGGCGCGGACATCCGACGTACGGCTTCGCCGACTACCTCTCCGGCGAGCGCGAACTGCGCGACGTGCTGCTCCCCACCTCGCTCCCCTGGCTCCGCGTCATGTTGGCCGGCAGCGTGACCGACGAGGCCGACCACACACGCTACGGCGAGCAGATCGCCTCCTCCGACCTGCTCGCCCGCATGCTGAGCGCCGCTGCCGAACGCTGCGACATCGTGGTGGTCGACACGCCGCCGGGCCTGGGTCCCGTCACCCGCGCCACACTCGCCGCCTCCGACCGCGTCTTGATCCCGCTCCAAGCCGAACCGCTGGCGCTGCAGACCACGCCGCAGATCCTGCGCGGCATCCAGGACATCGTCACCGAGCACGAACGCCTGGTCTTCGACGGGATCCTCCTCACGATGTACGAGGAGGGGAACCCCGCCTGCCAGACGACCGCGACCTACATCCGCGAGAAGGTGCCGGCGCATCTGATGCTCGACATCGTCGTGCCACGGAGCCATGCGGTGGCCGAAGCGTTCGCCGCCGGACAACCGGCGGTCGTGCGCTCCCCGGCCGACCCCGCATCGCAGGCCTACGTGAACCTCGCCACGCGGCTCGCCGAACGCCTCGGCCTGTGAGCGTGCGTCGTACTCAACAGAGGGGTCGGCGCGCGTTGCTCGCAGTCGCCGCAGCGCTCGTCGCCGCGGTCTCGTGCGCCGAGCTCGGCACCGGTGTCGGCAACGTGTCATTCATCGCCTTTGATGGCATCCCGTGGCCCGCACTCCTCGTGGGCGACACGCTGCGCGATTCGCTCGGCGTGGCCTCGCCGCTGCGCGCGCATGCGTATGACGCAGTCGGACGAGAGATCACCAACGCACCGTTCCGATTCTTCACGCTCGACACAGGCGTGGTCGTCGACTCCAACGGCACCATGCGCGCAACGACACGCCGCGACGGCACCGTGCGGGTGGTCGCGTCGCTCGGTGCTCTGCAGAGCGATGATCGGCTGGTCCGCGTGACGCGCCGCCCCGACTCGACCTTCGCGACGGGCGCCACCTCGCTCCTACTCGAATACGCGATCCCCGACGTCGGCACGAACGTCGGGCCGGAGATGCGGGTCTCGCTCGTCAGCCGCGACACGGTGCGCGTGAGTCCCGGCGTCGGCGGCTGGCGCGTACGCTGGCGCACGATGCACGCTGGTGATACTCTCGCCGTGAGCGACACGTCGTGGGTCGCACTCCAGACCAGCGGAGGCGCTCGCAGAGCGGTCGACACCACGGCTGCGGACGGGAGTTCCGTGCGAAAGCTCCGTGTGTTCTCCACGCGCATCCCCGCCCCGACCGACAGCTTCATCGTGCTCGCCGACATCCGGCTTCACGGCGTGCGCGTCCCAGGCAGCCCCGTACGATTCGTCGTGCGAGTCGCCCCGAAACCCTGATCTCACGGGAACCGATCGATGCCAGTCTCCGGTGGACCCCGCCCCGCTCCGACCACGCTCACCGCGATCTTCTTCGAGGTGATCGAGAAGTTCTCGCTCCCCCACGCCTATCAGTACAAGAAGGGCGGCGGCTACGCGCCGATCACGCATGCGCAGGTGCTCGAGCGCGCGCGGCGCGTTTCGCTCGGGCTCGGCGCCATAGGCGTGAAGCGCGGGGACCGTGTGGGGATCATGTCGGAGAATCGCCCCGAGTGGGCGCTCGCCGACTGGGCCTGCCTCTGCGGCGGGATGACCGACGTGCCGATCTACCCCACGTTGCCGGCGGACCAGATCGTGCATCCGCTCAACGACTCGGGTGCGGTCGCGCTCTTCGTCTCCAACGAGGCACAGGCGGCGAAAGCGGCGAGCGTGCGCGCGCAGTTCAAGACCGTGACGTCGATCATCAGCTTCGTTGAGCCCAAGCCCGCCGGTGTGGACCACAGCTTCGCCGAGCTCGAGGCGCTGGGCGCGGCACTCGACAGCGCGGCGAAGGCTGCGGAATGGAAGGCGGCGGCGCTCACCGTGAAGCCCAGTGACCTCGCCACGCTCATCTACACGTCAGGCACTACCGGCCTCCCCAAGGGCGTGATGCTCACGCACGACAACATCGCGTCGAACGTGCGCGCCTCGCAGCAGAAGGTGCCGCTCATGTCGGGCGAGATCGCGCTGAGCTTCCTGCCGCTCTCGCACATCTTCGAGCGCATGGGCGACTACCTCTTCTTCTCGTGTGGCGTGAGCATCGCCTACGCCGAGAGCATCGACACGGTGCCGTTCAACCTCTCGGAGGTGCGACCGCACTTCGCGATGTCGGTGCCGCGGCTCTTCGAGAAGATGTATGCGCGGGTGCTCGAGAATGCGGTCTCTGGTGGCCCGGTCAAGGCGCGGATCTTCGCCTGGGCGCGCGATGTCGCCGACCGCTGGGCCGACAAGAAGCTCGCCGGGCGCGAGCCAGGTCCGTTCCTCGCCTGGCAGTACGGGATCGCGCAGAAGCTCGTCTTCTCCAAGCTCAAGGAGCGCACCGGCGGGCGTCTCCGCTACTTCGTCTCGGGCGGCGCGCCGCTCGCGCCGTCGATCAACAAGTTCTTCTACGCGGCCGGTCTCACCATTCTCGAGGGCTATGGTCTCACCGAGACCTCACCGGTGATCACGGTCAACAGCCCCGACGCGTTCCGCATCGGCTCGGTCGGCAAGTGCGTGGCCGGCGTCGAGGTGAGCATCGCCGCCGACGGTGAGATCCTCACGCGCGGTCCGCACGTCATGAAGGGCTACTTCAATCGCCCCGATGCGACCGCCGAAGCGATCGACGCCGACGGCTGGTTCCACACCGGCGACATCGGTGTGCTCGAGGACGGCTTCTTGCGCATCACCGACCGCAAGAAGGACATCATCGTGACCGCCGGCGGCAAGAACATCGCGCCGCAGCCGATCGAGAACCGGATCAAGCTGAACAAGTACGTCTCTCAAGCGGTGATGATCGGCGACAAGCGCAAGTTCCCGGTCGTGCTGATCGTGCCCAACTGGGATAACCTCGAGAAGTGGGCCGGACTCAAGAACATCATCTGGACCGAGCGCCGGCAGTTGCTCGAGATGCCGACGATCCGCGCCAAGATGGAGAAGGAGGTGTTCAGCGCGATCGAGGGGCTCGCGCACTTCGAGGCGCCGAAGAAGGTCGCGCTGCTCGAGCACGACTTCTCGATCGAGCGTGGGGAGTTGACGCCGAAACTCAGCGTGAAGCGCAAGGTGATCGATGCGAGCTACAAGGCGATGATCGACGCTCTGTACGAGACTGAAGAAGGCTGAAGGATGGAGGCTGAAGGTGGGGTGACACTGCCTTGACCTTCAGCCCGATCGTTCTCAGACGCGACGTTTCAGCTCGACGATCGCTCCACGCGACTCGCGCGCGGCCACCCATTCGGTGTCGTCGCGCGCGAGCTCTTTGAGGCCGGCGGGCGCTGCGACCGACGCGGCCGCGAGTACGCGGCCACCGACTGCCGTGGCGCGTATGGCGTCGGTGCCGAACGACGCGGGGAGGCCAGCGTCGAGCGCCACGCCGCGGAAGGTGCCGTCGGTGAACGGGACCGAGACGGGCGATCCGTGGACGGTCGCGACTGCGGTGCCCTCTACGACCGCAGAAGTCGCCGAGCCGTGCATGATCACCACGCTCGCCTCGGTGAGCGCGGAGAGTGCCTGGGCCAGCGTCGCATAGCGGCCTGTCAACAGGACAGCGCCACCGGGCTCTGAGAGACCGAGCAGCGCGACGACACGCTCGAGGTCAGCACCTGGTTCCGGATGCAGCTGCTCGTCCGCACGCGTTCCCGCCGCGGCCGGCAGATCGGCTAGCACATCGAACCGCACATCGCCGTCCACGATCCGCGCCTCAAGGCGGCAGACCGGGCAGCCGAGCGTCGCGGTGATCAGTTCGCGATCCACCGTGCGTTCGGCGACCAAGATCAACGGCGTCGGTGCGTGCGCCGCCGGACAGCGCAGACGCTCAGCGAGTTCGAGACGCATCGCGCGGGAAGGTCAGCTGCGGGCGAGCCGCAGCTCCTCGACGTTCACATGGACGGGCCGCGTCACCGCCCACGCCACGGCCTGCGCGATGTCGTCGGGCTGGAGCATCTCATGGCGCGACGGCAGGTGCGGCGATCCATCAGGGTCGTGCTGGTCCCAGAGCTCCGTGTCGGTCGCCGCGGGCGAGATCAACGTCGCGCGCACGCCGCTGCCGCGTGTCTCGGCGCGCAGCGTCTCATGCACCGCCCGCACCGCATGCTTTGACGCTGCATACGCGGCGTTGGACGGGAAGACGGCACGGTCGGCCACGGAGCCGATCGTGACCACATGGCCACTCCCGCGGGCACGCATCGCACCCAGGAAGGCACGGGTGATGCGGAGCGGCGCCGCCACGTTGAGCGCCAGCGCGAGGTCGAGATCTTCGTCACTCACGGCCTCGACAGCGGAGAGAGGGAAGCTCCCGGCCGCGTGCACGACGATGTCTGGTGCGCGCTTGAGAACGGCAAGCGCGGCCGCCGCCACCGCGGCCGCAGCACTCGGCGCCGCGAGATCGCTCGGCAGCACCGCCGCACCGTGCGTGAGCTCGGCGGCGAGCGCCTCGAGCGCCACCGCATTGCGCGAGACGAGCAGCACCCGAGCTCCCAACGCGTCGAGTGCCCGCGCGCACGCCGCGCCGATCCCGCGCGACGCACCGGTCACGAGCGCGCTCTGACCCGCGAGCGGGAGCGGAATGCTCATCGCGCGCACCGACGGTTCATCGACGGTCGGTGGAGCCGTACGCGAGGCGCAGGAACTCGTTGCGCGTCATCGCGTCGTCCTTGAACGACCCGCGCAGCGCCGACGTGATCGTGCGCGAGTTCTGCTTCTCCACGCCGCGCATCATCATGCAGAGGTGCTCGCACTCGATCACCACGCCCACGCCCTGCGGTTGCAGCACGTCCTGGATCGCCTGCGCGACCTGCTCCGTGAGGCGCTCCTGTACCTGCAGCCGGCGGGCGAAGACCTCGACGATGCGCGGCAGCTTGGAGAGCCCGACGATCCGTCCGTTCGGGATATAGGCGATGTGCGCCTTGCCGAAGAACGGCAGCATGTGGTGCTCGCACATCGAGTAGAGCTCGATGTCGCGCACCATGCCCATCGAGGCATGCGCCTCCTCTAACACCGCGTCGCCGACCACGTCGGCGACGTCCATCGCGTAGCCGCGCGTGAGCCAGCTCATGGACTTCGCCACGCGCTCGGGCGTCTTGAGGAGCCCCTCGCGATGCGGGTCCTCGCCGATGATCTCCAACTCGCGCCGGATGATGTTCTCGAACTCGAGCATCCGGTCGCCGCTCATGGGCGGTGCCGCCTCGAAGTGATCGCTGCCGGAAATGGGTTTCGCCATAGGGTCTGCCGCCTCAGCGGCCGTCGTATTCGACATACTGATTATCCGTCTCCCAGAGCTTGAGCTTGGCCAGCCGCGCGGGCGCGAGCTGTGGCGCGAGGACGCGCCAGCATGCCAATACAAGGTTCTCGGTGCTGGGAATCGTTCCCGACATGAAGGGCACGTCGAGGTTCAGGTTCTTGTGGTCCACCGCGTCAACGATCTCGCGCTCGGCGATCCGCTTCACGTCGGCCAGATTCACCACGAACCCGGTGCCCGGGTCCACTTCTCCCTCGACCGTGATCTCGAGGGTGTAGTTGTGGCCGTGCCAGTTGGGGTTGTTGCACTTCCCGAACAGCCGCTTGTTCTCCTCGTCGCTGAACGACGGATTGTACACGCGGTGCGCGGCGTTGAACTTCACGATTCGGGTAATAGAAACGATCGGCATCGTTGGACTCGGATTGGAATCCCGCGGCACGGCAGAGCGACCATGGCGGGGAAGCTACACTAAGCCTGTACGGTCGACCGCGGTTCCGCGAGGGACCGGACCGCGTCCAGCCGCAAAGCCGAAGCCCCGTCCAGCTGGACGGGGCTTCGGGAAGAGAGGGAGCGAAGAGGTGTTTTGAAGCCCTGTCGAATGCTGAGGCCCTCACCCTACTTTCGCCTTCCCGGCGTCCGGGCATGACGTTGATAAGGATATTGGATCCGCTCCGGAGGACTTATCGGCTCAAAAAGTAATTCTCTTCGTCCCGTATGCTATTAGCTTCGAATGTAGGTAGCGGAAACTTGAAGGTCAATCGGACCCAGACCCCAGATCGATGGACCTGCTCACCATTGCCGGACTCGCCATGCTCGCCCTGTGGGCCGCGGGCACCTTCGCCTTCGAGGCTCCCGGATTCATCCACGGGCTCCTCACGCTCGGCGTCTTCTTCATCGTGCTCGGCGCCGTGAAGCGCGCCGAACAGAAGCGCACCGGCGGACGCACGAAGTAGCCG
>JANOWT010000169.1:0-1584 GCA_031418115.1 Gemmatimonadota bacterium | reverse complement strand
CGCCGATCTTCGCCACGCGTTCAGGGGTCGGGAGTGCGCGCAGACGGTACAGCACCTTGATCGCCTTCTGCACTCCCAGGTCGAGCACCGGCAGCACGTTGGGGCGTCCGAGCCGGAACATCAGGACCATCTGCGCCGTCCATTCGCCGATCCCGCGCACCGACGTGAGAGTCGCGATCACTTCGGCGTCGCTCATGTCGTGGATCCGCTCCACGGCGAGCGACCCCTCGTGCGCGCGCCGCGCGAGATCCTTGATGTATTCCACCTTGCGACCCGAGAGACCAGCGGCGCGCAGTGTCTCGTCCGGCGTCTTCGCGAGTTGGGCCGGCGTTGGATTGCCGCCGCCGTAGAGCGCCAGCACGCGTCCGTAGATCGTGCCCGCAGCCGCACCCGACAACTGCTGGTAGACAATTGAACGCGCGATGTGGTCGAAATGGGTCCCGTCGTTCTGCCGCGTCCAGCCGCAGCTCCCCGATTCGTCGATCCATGCGCCCAGCACCGGATCCGCCGCGCGCAGGTGCGCGAGCGCCTTCGCGTGTCGCGGCGCCATCAGCGGCCGATCCTCATCAGCGGTCGATCCTCATCAGCGGCTGATGCCCATCACCGACCAGACCAGCTTGGCGATCTCATCGCCCTTGAACGGCTTCTGCACGAACGGCGGCGTCTGCCCCGCGACCGTGAGCCGATCCGCGGCGTGCATGAAGCCGCTCATCAGGATGATCTTCGGCGGTGACTTCTGGGCCAGAACGCGCTCGGCGAGTGCCACGCCTCCCATCTCAGGCATCACGATGTCGGTGAGCAGCACGCGCACCGGTTCTCCCGCGGTGGCCAGCTGGTTGAGCGCATCGACCCCGTGCTCGGCGAGCAACACGCGCAGCCCGGCGCGTTCGAGCGTCAGGCGCAGCACCCGGCGCACCATCGCGTCGTCGTCGACCACAAGGACCAACGGTTCGTCCGTCACGGTCATGCCGGTATCTCCACTGGTCCACTCGATCGCGCCGCAGGACTCGTCGCGAGGCGCGCCATCCCCTCGTGCGCCGCGGCGACCGCGTCCGGACCGGCGACGAACACCCACTCCGTGTTCCGTACATGACTCACCTGCCCCACGCGCTCGCCGCGCAGGTTGTGGATCCCGATCCGCGCGCCCACATACCGGGCCGACTCCACGGGCACCACCGCCACTTCGCCGAAGCGCTCAGTCAGCAACCCGCGGATCGCGTCGTCGCTGAAGAAGCCCTCGTTGGAGAACGAGAGGACCACATGCCGCGCCTTCACGTTGAGCACCACGTCGCGCATCGCCTCCCACGCCTCTCTTCGGACATTGAACACGCTCTTCGACGTTCGGCAGTCCTCGCGTTTGCGCGCGATCCCGTAGGCCGGCGGCGCGTCGCCGCGCACGAGCGTCTCCCAAATATGGTAGTTGGAATAGTACGAATGTTGGTTGTACGGCGGGTCCAAGTATGCCACGTCGTATTCCTCGGGTCGGCGCACGCACGACCTCGCATCGAGGTGCAACGCGTGACCCTCGCCCGGGAGCAACTCGGGGAGTCGCAGCGCGAGGGGCTTCGCGCTCCGCGCCGACCA
>JANOWT010000168.1:0-2370 GCA_031418115.1 Gemmatimonadota bacterium | reverse complement strand
ACCGCCACCGGCCGATCCCTGTTCGCGACCGTCCGATCACCGATCGCGCCCTGACTGTTCTGCCCCCAGCAGAAGGTCCGGCCCAGGTCGCGGATGCCGCACGTATGGAAGTTGCCGATCGCGGCGACATCCCAGGTCTCGCCGCCGAACACCTGCACCGGCGATGTTCTCGTGACGAACGTGCCGTCACCGAGCGCGCCTGAGTCGTTCTGGCCCCAGCAATAGACGAGCGCGGCGGCGGTACGCGCGCAACTGTGCACGCCACCGGCGAAGATGCGCGTGAACTGCACTCCGCCGGCGACGAGCGTGGGTCCAGTGCGCTGCGCAGCAGTCGTGCCGTCACCGAGCCGGCCGGCGGTGAGCGGGTTCGACCCGTTTGAGCCCCAGCAGTAGCTCTGTCCGTTGGTCGCGATGCCGCAGGTGTGCGCGCTCGCGGCGCTGATCTGCGTGAAGGTGAGTCCGCCTTTCACTGCGGTCGGTACGATGCGGTTGGTGCCGGCACCCGACGTGCTGTCGCCGACTTGGCCGAATGAGTTGAGTCCCCAGCAGTATGCGGCGCCACCGACCGCGAGACCGCAGGTGTGATTGCCGCCCGCCGCGAGTGACGTGAAGGTGAACCCACCGGCGACGAGCGCCGGTGCGCTCTTGCTCACGACGCTGTTGTCACCGAGTTGACCGCTGAGCCCGAGTCCCCAGCAGTAGGCGGCACCAGCGGCGGTGAGACCGCAGGTGTGTGTGCCGCCCGCGGTGATCGACGCGAAGGTGACGCCACCGCTGACCAGCACCGGCGTGAGGCGATTCACGACCGTGCCATCGCCGAGTCGGCCGGCGCTGTTGCTGCCCCAGCACCAGGCGTCGCCGGTCGACGTGAGCGCGCAGTTGTGCAGGAAGCCCGACGAGACGCTCGTGAACGGCGTCGAGCCCTTCACGCGCACTGGAGAGAGCCGGTCGGTGAGCGTGCTGTCGCCGAGTTGGCCCTCGAGGTTCCTGCCCCAACAGAAGACGAGGTTCGCTTCGGTGAGTCCGCACGAGTGCCGGTCACCGCCTGCGACCTGCGTGAGAATGAGTCCGCGCGAGACGAGCACGCTCGCTGTGCCGCTCTTGCCTTCGCTGATCGCCGTGATAACCGCCGAGCCGGCCACACCCGATGTCACGACGCCGGTGTTGGCATCGACTGCAGCGATGCCGGCATCGGAGGTGGTCCAGTTGACCGTGCGCCCAGTGAGCACCGTTCCGCTCCGGCCACGTAGCACCGTGGTGAACGGCTGCGACTCGCCGATGAGCAGACTCGCGGCGCCGGGCACCACTTCGACGCTGTCGACCGGGATCGGTGTCACGGCGATCACGGCCGTATCGCTCACCGGAATGCCACCCGCACCATTCGTAGTCGCGACGATTGCCGCGTTGCCTAGTGTCAGGCCGCGCACCTTGCCCGTACTGCTGACACTCGCGACTCCACCGGTGAGCGAAGTCCACACGATCGTCCGGCCGGGGATCACCACACCGCCCGCGTCCTTCGCTGCGGCAACGAGTTGGAGCGAGTCACCCTGCTCCACCGAGCCGGAGGGAGGCGTGATCTCGACGCTCGCGGCATCGGCGGCCGAGATGAGCACAGTGAATGCACGATCGGCGATCTGCGATCCGCTCGTCACGCGGATGGTGAACGGGAAGTTCGCCACCAGGCTCGGCGTGCCGGTGATCGCTCCTGCGCCCGAGAGCGTGAGGCCGGTGGGCAGCGCGCCCGTGGTCACGCTCCACGCATAGGTGCCGGTGCCACCGACGACCGCGAGCGTCTGCGCGTACGCGATCCCGATCGTGCCGTTGGGCAGTGTGAGCGTCGTGATGGCGAGCGCTGGCACAACGGTGGCGCTCAGAGCGCGGCTCGCGGTCTGCGACCCGCTCGTGACTTGTACGGTGAAGTTGCTCGTGCTCGCGGTCGTGGGCGTCCCTGAGAGCACACCACTCGAGAGCAGCGTGAGTCCCGCGGGGAGCGCTCCGCTCAGCACGCCCCAGTTGGCAGATCCGCTGGTGCCGATCGCGCGCAGTGTGTCGGTGTACGGTTGCCCGACGATCCCCTCGGCGAGCGTCGTGGTCGTCACCGCGAGCGACGGCGCGACTGTCAATGAAAGGCTCCGCGTCGCGGACTGTGCGCCGCTCGTGACCTGCACCGTGACGTTGGCAGTGCCGGCAACGGTCGGCGTGCCCGAGAGCACGCCGTCGGTCGCGAGCGTGACGCCCGCGGGCAATGCGCCGGCGCTCACGATCCATACGAATCCACCCACACCGCCGGTCGCCCTGAGTGTGTCGGCGTAGACTGCGCCCTCGAGGCCGGCGCGCAGGGTGCTGCTCGTGATCTGCAGCGCGGGGATC
>JANOWT010000167.1:0-3269 GCA_031418115.1 Gemmatimonadota bacterium | reverse complement strand
TTCCTGTCCTCGGGCATCGTCGACAAGCTCGCCGAGCGCGACATCGACGCTGGCGCGGTCATCACGCAGTTCGGATGGCAGTTCGAGAAGCAGTACCTCGGTTCCGGCGAGGGAACGGTGCCGGTGACCGAGTTGGTGGTGCTCGTCGGCGGACTCGAGCAAGGGCTGGTGCTGCCGAGTGCGACCTTCCTCGTGGGGCTGCGTTCGGCCAAGGGCACCGAGTTCGGGATCGGCCCGAACGCGACGCCGGCTGGCATCGCGCTCGCGGTCGCGGCTGGCGTCACGCTTCGGCGGGAGTCGGTCAACATCCCGATCAACTTCGCGATCGTGCCGTCGGCGAGCGGCGTGCGGTTCAGCGTGCTCACCGGGTGGACGATGCGGTGAGTGCCGGCGAGTCGCTCAGGGCGCGGAGATCCGCTTGATCATGCGCCCCGATCGCCCCGCCACCGTCTTGCCATCCTGCCAGACCGTCATTCCATTCACCCACACCCGGACCACGCCGGTCGAGACCACATGCGGCTCGGCCGGCGTCGCATTGTCGACCACCGTCGCCGGATCGAACAAGACCAGATCCGCGAACTGCCCCACCGCGATCGTCCCGCGCCGCGCGATCCCCACATGCGCCGCCGAGAGACTCGTCATCTTCATAATCGCGGTCTCGAGCGGCATCACCTTCTGTTCGCGCACATAGCGACCGAGCACGCGCGTGAACGCCCCGAAACCTCTCGGGTGCGCGCCGTCCAGCGAGCCATCGGAGCAGAAGTTCGTCTGGTCCCACTGCATGAGCTTCACGATGTCGGGCTCGTCCATGCTCGTCGCGACCACACTCTCGCCGTCGCGGCCAGGGTTCGCCTTCTCCCATGCGAGGGCTTCGCGGATGAGCCCCATGAGCGTGCTCGCCGCGTCCTCGCGGCGCAACACCGCGATCTGCGCGACCGTCTTGCCCTCGTAGGCACGGTTGGCCGCGAAGTTGCCGATCAGCAGTCCCTCAGGCTTCGCGATCTCGCGCAGGATCTTGTTCGCCTCCGCACGGTCGGCGAAGTCACGCGCGGGGAAGAGCACGGTGAGCGTGGACTGCCAGTACGGATACGGATAGACGTCGGCCGTGATGTCGATCCCCTCCGTTCGCGCCGCCTCGAGCAGCGTGAAGAGCGAGTCGGTGCGCCCCCAGAGCGGCAGCATCGCGAGCTTCACATGGCTGATCTGCACGGGGAGCTTGGCCTCGCGGCCGATCGCGATGATCTCGTCGATCGAGTCCCAGAAGTCGCGATCCTCGCTGCGGATATGACTGATGTACCGACCCCCCGCCGCCGCCGCGACCTTGGCCAGCGCGAGCACCTCGGCACGGTCTGAATAGATGCCGGGGTCGTACTCAAGGCCGGTCGAGAGTCCGAGCGCTCCCGCAGCGAGCTCCTGCCTCAATAGAACACTCATCGAGTCGACTTCGGCCGGCGTCGCCTTCCGCTTGAAGTCGTCGCCCATGACGAGCCCACGGATGGTGCCATGGCCAGCGTAGTACGCGACGTTGATCGACGGGCGGCTCTTGCCAAGCGTGTCGATCCGTGCCGCGAGCGGATACGAGTGGCTGCCGTCGTTACCGCCGACGATCGTCGTTATGCCCTGACTCACTGCGCCGAGTGCCTCAGGCATCTCGAGCAGATCACCAGTGTGATGGCTGTGCGTGTCGATGAACCCCGGCGCGAGGACGAGTCCGCCGCCGTCGATCACCGAGTCGCCACGCGCGGGACGCACGTCGCCGACGGCGACGATCGAGTCGCCGATGAACCGTACCGCGCCCTGCACAGCGGGAGTGCCGGTGCCGTCGATGATACTGACATTCGTGATCGTCGTGCCCGCGGTGCGCGAGCCGCACGCGCTGAGGACGAGAACGCCGGCGAGCAGTGCGCGATTGATCACTGCCGGTACCCCGGCCCCCGCACCACGACCCCAGGCTTGGCCCCGGTGTGCGCATTGTTCCGCAAAACCGCGACCCCGTTCACAAACACATCCCGCACACCGGTCGACAACTGATGCGGCCGCTCGAACGTCGCATTGTCGATGATCGTGTTGGGGTCGAAGACGATCACGTCGGCCTTGAGTCCGACCCTGATCACACCGCGGTCACCGAGCGAGAGCCGCGTCGCGACCGCCGCACTCGCCTTGCGCACGGCGTCCTCGAGCGGGAGCACGCGCTGTTCACGCACATAGCGCCCCATGAGCCGCGTGAAGTTGCCGTACGTGCGAGGGTGCACCATCCCCTGCGCTGTCGCCGGGTCGGACGAGCCCGCGTCGGTGCCGAACTTCATCCACGGCTGCTGCAACTGCAGGCGGATGTTCTCCTCACTCATGAGGAAGAGGAGCTCGCCGAGGCCCAATCGTTCATCGACGTTCAGGTCGATGATCGTCTCCGCCCAGTCCTTGCCGAGCGCGGCCGAGATCTCGCTGAGGCGCTTCCCTTCGAAGCGCTTGTTGGCCTCGTTGCGGAAACCGACGACCATCACGTTCCCCGGCGTCGCGATCTCGCAGAGGTTCTCGTAACCGGCGTCCATCGCATGCATCTCGGCGATCATCGTCGCGCGGAGGGCCGGGTTCTTCAGGTTATCCATCAATCGCCCGCCTTCCGAATACTTTGGCGGAATGCAGCTGGAGAACGAGTTCCCACCCGCCGGATACAGATACATGTTCGCCTGCACATCCTGCCCAGCGGCGCGCGCCGAGTCGATCTTGGCGATCGCGAGCGGCATCTTGGGCCAGTTGCGCGGGCCGCTCGCCTTCAAGTGGTAGATCTCGACCGGCACGCCACCCTCTCGGACGATGCGGATCGCCTCGTCCATCGCCTCGAGGAACTTGTCGCCCTCCGACCGCATGTGCGTGATGTACACGCCGCCGTACGGCGCCATCGCCTTGGCGGCCTCGACGAGCTCGCTGGTGCTCGCATAGGTGTTGGGCGGGTAGATCAGCGCGCTCGCGATGCCAAAGGCGCCATCCTCCATGGACCGCGCGACCATCGCGCGCATGGTGTCGAGCTCTGCGGCGTTGAGCGGGCCGGCGTCCTCGCCCTTCACGTACACACGCACAGTGGCGTCGCCGAGGAACGACCCGACGTTCTGTGCCGCGCCGCGCGCGACCATGAACTCGAGCCATTTGGCGAAGCCGTGCGGCCCCGTGAACTGCGCGAGCAGTCGCCGCGACGCGGTGTCGCTCTCCGCAGCGAGCAGGCGATCGTTCATCGGGCCGAGCGAGCTGCCTTCGCCGTGGATCGCGGTCGT
>JANOWT010000166.1:0-4043 GCA_031418115.1 Gemmatimonadota bacterium | reverse complement strand
TCACCGGACGACTCGCGCGGTCGACGAGGGTTGCGGGTAGCCGACGTAGAACATTGCAATCAGCCGCCATACAACCTTGCAATTGGCCGCCAGGCGATTGTACATTCCGTCGAAATGACCCAAAGCGCCGCCTACCCCCGGTTCGCCACCCCGCTGCTCGAGCAGGCGCTCGCCGAGTCGCCGGTGGTGCTGATCCACGGGCCGCGGCAGTGCGGTAAGACGACGCTGGCCCAAGCGGTGGGGGAAGCAAAGGGCTACGCTTACTTCAGTTTTGACGATGCGGTCACGCTGGAAGCAGCCATCAGCGATCCGATCGCTTTCGTGGGAGACCTCCCCGAGCGCTCGATCCTCGACGAGGTGCAACGCGCCCCGGCGCTCTTCACCGCGCTCAAGCGAGCGGTGGACCGGGACCGGCGCCCCGGACGATTCTTGCTCACAGGATCCGCGAACGTCCTGCTCCTGCCAACACTGGCCGACTCCCTCGCCGGGCGGATGGAGATCCTGCGGCTGCATCCGCTGGCGCAGAGCGAGTTGGGTGGCGCCGAGTCGGGGTTCCTAGATCGACTGTTCGGCGGGGGGTTCAAGACGCGCTCGTACGTTCGCCTCGGCGACGAGCTCGCGCGCCGCATCGTGGCCGGTGGTTTTCCAGCAGCACTGGCCCGCGCTGCGCCGCGGCGGCGGGCCACTTGGTACCGCGACTACATCGAGACGCTCGTGCAGCGGGACGTGCGCGAGCTGGCGCGGATCGCCTCGCTCGATGCGCTCCCGCGACTTCTGACCTTGGCCGCCGGGCAGACGGCTCGACTGCTGAACGTGAGCGACCTCGCCGCGCCGTTCCAGCTCAGCCGTCCGACCATCAAGGACTACGTGACGCTGCTGGAGCGCATCTTCTTGCTCGAGCAGTTGCCGCCGTGGCACAGCAACCGGTTGAGCCGCCTCATCAAGACTCCCAAGCTGCACCTCGCCGATACCGGGGTGGCGTGTGCCCTGCTGGGGTTGGACGAGGAGGCGCTGCTGGAGGACCGTGGCACCTTGGGGCAGTTGCTGGAGACCTTTGTGGTGCAGGAACTGCGTCGCCAGGCGAGTTGGCGGGATGACGACGTGCGTTTCCACCACTTTCGCGACAAAGACGGAGTGGAGGTGGACGTTGTGATCGAGCAGGGTGGCCGCACGCTGGCCGCCGCCGAGATCAAGGCCTCCGCCACAGTGACGGCGTCCGACTTTCGAGGGCTGCGCAAGCTCCGCGACGCTGTGGGGAAGCGTTTCAGCTGCGGCGTGGTGCTGTACGACGGCGAGGCCAGCGTGGGATTCGGCGACCGCCTATTCGCCGTACCCATTCGAGCGCTGTGGGAACGACAGTGATGAGCGATCGGACTGCTGGCCCCTTTTCGCGCTCGCGCGTCAGGCCCCGGTGAGCCGGCGCAGCGGCGACTTCTTTCCGGACGCCTCGGGCGGATCCTCGACGCCTTCGTCCTCGGCGCGGTAGCCTGGGGTGTAGCCGTAGTACTTGTACATCCCGTGCGTGCTGACGTCGTTGAGGATCGCGCCGAGCAGGCGGATGGGCAGACGGTCGATGTCGTGCATGCGCGTCTGCGCGAGTTCGCGATCGGTGACGCCGGTGCGGAGCACGAGAACCATGCTGCCGCAGAGTGACGCGAGTACGAGCGAGTCGACGCCGGCGCCGAGTGGGGGGCTGTCGATGATGATGGCCTGGTACTCGCTGCGTAGTCCCATGAGGAACTGCGCCATGACTGGGGAGGCGAGTAGTTCAGGACCGCCGGCGAAGCGGGTGCCGCTCGGGATGAAGTCGATGCCGAGGTCGGTCATGGTGCGGATGATCTCGGTGCGCTTGGCTTCGCCGCGGAGGAAGTCGAGGAGGCCGGGCTTGCGGTCGACGCCGAGGGAGCGGTGCAGCAATCCACGCCTGGTGTCGGCGTCGATGAGGAGCGTGCGGCGGCCGGCGGCCGCGAAAGCCCGCGCAAGGTTCGCCGCCGTGAACGACTTGCCGTCACCCGGCCCGGGGCTCGATACCGTGGTGATGAAGGTGCCCGCCGTGCCGTGCGCGTAGGCGAGATTCATCCGGATGCTGCGCGTGGACTCGAGCAGTTGCGCGGCCTGCTCCGGGTCGGCGGCTCCGCCTTTCTTCGCCTTCATGAGTGGCAGGGTGCCGAGGATCGTGAGGCCGAGGTCCTTGGTGATCTGGTCAGGGTAGCGGATGCGGCGGTCGAAGCGATCGAGCAGGATCGCCAACGCCACGCCGAGACCGAGGCCGCCGGCGAGTCCGCCGAGCAGGATCATGACCAACTGATCCGTAACTGGCTCGAGCGGCACCTTGGCCTCGTCGAGCAAGCGAACATCGGGCGAGGCACTCATCTCGGCGAGCTTCGCCTGTTCGTATGCGGCCTGCAGCTCGGTGTAGAGGTTGTTCGCGATGAGCACGTTGCGCTCGCGACGCGACTCCTCTGCGGCTCGGGCCGGAATCGCCTGCATTTCTCGGCCCGACGCCGCGATACGCGAGTCAAGATCCCTCACACCCTGGGCGAGGTCCGCACTGAGCGCACGCGCCTGAGATGGCACGGTGACGCGTTCGAGCTCAGCGATCTCGCGATCGAGCTGCTGCAACGGCATGTGCGCCGGCCCGAAGGTCAGGCGCATCGCGCGCGCTTCGGCTCGCTTGGAGCCTAGCAAAGTGAGCGCCGAGTTGAGCTCGATCGAGCTGCGAACGGAGGGGATCGCGCCGAGCGATACCACGAACGACGTGTTCGAATCCGCAGAAGCCAACGCCCGTTGGATCGCCTCCCGCTCCGAGTCGAGCGTCTCCCGGTCGAGTCGAAGCTTGAAGAAGGCGGCGGTCACGGGGCTGCGCGTCTCGGCGAGTCCCGATGCGATCGGAGTCGCGCCCCGGTCGCTTGGGAGGGTGATCGTGTTGATCTTGAAGGTCTCCAACGCGTCCTCGGCGACCCGCAAGTCATTCTGCGACCGATCGAGTTGCGCCTTCAGTACCTCGGTCAACTGCGTGAGTTTGTCACGCTTGAGAAAGGCGCCCACCTCAACGAACACGGTGGCTAGCGCATTGACGGTTTCGGTGATCTCGACCGGATCGGTCCCGCGGAGTGATACCCGCAGGAACGATGCATCCATTCCTAGAGGCGGCGCGTCGATGGCCTGTGACAACCGCACCGCCGCGTCTCGCGGCGTTCGCACCACGAAGTCGACGGCAGACCCCGGCGAGAGGTCAGCAGGGACCCATTGGAAGCCGAGGTCCTTGCCGAGGGAATCTCCCATGGCCTGCTCGTCGAGTACAGCGCCGTCTCGGTTCATCAGCGCGACTCGATTTCCTGCCGCGTTGACCTCGAGCCGGAATGCGCCCGGCGTGAACTTCTCCAAGAGATCGAGTGCTTGGAAGTGACGTCGTTCCGCAGCGGTGGGGACCTCGAGATAGAGCCTCCGGCGCCGCACGACCTCGTCGAGCACCCGAAACGACCTCACGAGCTCAAGCCAGCCACGGTTCTGCAACAACTGGTCACTGCGGATCGGGCTCGCCGCAGCGGCGCTCTGGTTGATCAGGTCGATCTGGATCGTGGCCTGCACCTCGTAGATCGGCTTGACCACGCGCGTCACTGCCGCACCCGCCGCAAGACCGAGCACGCCAAGCCCGACGATCAACCATTTGTGCCGAAGCAGCGCGGCGATATAGCGCCGGATGTCCACGCCGCCCTCTTCCTCCTCGAGATAGGGCGGCGGCTCCGGAGCCTGCGTCTGCGGTCCCGCCAACATCAGTGACTGCTGGGGATACTCGGACGAGCTATTGGGCATGATCCTCGGCGGATTCTCGGGCGACAGGGCCCTAGGTACTGAGACGAAAGTATAACGCTGCCCGTCACTTGCGGTCCGCCGCCCGGTGGCACTCTGGCGCACGCGGGAGTTACATTGTTGCGTTGGTGCCACGCCCCCCACTGCCCGCCCCCGAGCGCACTACTCGCACGTGACCGGACCCAACGAACCCTCAGGCGCGCCCTCCTCGGACGAACTCTCGTTGGTAC
>JANOWT010000165.1:0-12826 GCA_031418115.1 Gemmatimonadota bacterium | reverse complement strand
GGCGAGTGTCACCGCCTCGTAGCGAGCGGCGTCCGAGTTGATCGCATCGGGCGACCCGAGGAACATCGCGGCATAGTGCACCGCTTCCGACGTCGCGATGGCCGTCTGTCGGCCGAAGATCGTGGACGAGCGCCATGAGTTCTTCGCCTTCGTGAGCTCGTCGGCAGTGATGCCCTGCGCGATGGTGGTCATCTCGCTTGCGAAGCGCACGCGGAGCGTGTCGACATCGACGCCCTGATTCGCGATCACCAGTGCGCCTAGTATCCCGGTCCCACGCGTAGGCCCGAACGGATTGAAGAGCGACTGCGCCGCCACCGCGACTTTGGCGTCGCGCACGAGTGTGCGGTTGAGCCGCGAACTCTCACCACCGCCGATGATCGTCGAGAGCAGTTCAAGCGCCGGGAAGTCAGCGTGCGACGGCGGCACCGCTCGGTAGGCGGTGAGGATCGCCGGGAGGTTGGCGTTGCGGTCGGGGATGCGACGGACGACTTCGCGTCCGGTGGCGGCCTGCGGCGCGCAGTTCACCGCAGGCGGCGTGGCACCCCTGGCGATCCCGGCGAAGTACTCGGTCACCATCAGGCGCGCCTGTGTCGGCCGAAAGTCGCCGACGATCACGAGGATCGCGTTGTTCGGGGCGTAATAGAGGTCGAAGAAGGCCTTCACGTCTGCGACGGTCGCGGCATTGAGATCATCCATGGAGCCGATGATCGAGTGGGCGTAGGCGAAGCAACTGTTGCGGTCGAACAGCGTGGGCAGCGAATCGACGAAGGCCGCTGTGTAGGGCGCATTGTCGAAACGCAGGCGCCGCTCCTCCTTCACGGCCTCCTGCTGGTTCTTGAGGTTCTCGGCATTCACCGCGAGCGAGCGCATGCGGTCGGCCTCGAGCCAGAGCGCGAGGTTGAGCCGGTTGCTCGGCACCTCGTTGTAGTAGTTGGTACGATCGGGCTGCGTGGACCCGTTGAGCTGGCCACCGGCGCGCTCGATGTATTGCCCATGCTCGGCCTTCTTCACGTTGGCCGACCCCTGGAACATCATGTGCTCGAACAGGTGCGCGAAGCCGGTGCGGCCGGCGCGCTCGTTACGCGAGCCGACGTCGTACCAGACGTTCACGGCGACGACCTGCGCCGAGTGATCCTCCACGAGGTGCACGCGAAGGCCGTTGGGCAACGTGAAGGATTCGACCTGGACGCGGCCGGGCGCCTGCGCGCCAACGGTCGGGGCGGCGGTCATCAGAAGAGCGAGGAGGAGCGAACCACGCGAATGCATCGCGAGTCTCCGAGAGGTGAGGAACAGGGGTGGCACCGAGCCGTCAGCGGCCGGTGGAGCCGAATCCGCCGGCTCGGTCGGTGGTACGCGCGACCGTGCCGCGCGTGAAGGGCAATGTCTCATAGCGGGCGAGCACCATCTGAGCGATCCGTTCACCATGGCGCACCGTGAGCGGCATGGTGCCGCCGTTCTTCACCGGCACGCACCACTCGTCCGGATAGTCGGCGTCGATCGTCCCGGGGCTGTTCACGATCACCAGGTCGGTCTTGAGACTCGTGCCCGACCGCGGCCTCACCTGCGCTTCGTACCCCACGGGGAGTCGCGCCTTGAAGCCGAGCGGCAAGAGCGCTTTCTCGCCGACGCCGAGCGTGATCGTTGCGCCGGCGGGATCGGCGACGACGTCGCGTTCGTGCACCACACCGCCGACGAAGACGCGCACGCGCCCGCCACTGAGGCAGAGCGAGAGGTCGTGGCCCGCGCTCGCGGTGGTCGCGCGCACGGGGGGTTCGACACCCGCATGCAACGGCTCGAAGATGATCTCTGACATCGGGCGGAAAACTAACCGTCGGCGGGCGTCGGGGGCATGTCCACAGGGTTCGTACCCAGCCCGCGTGGATCCCACCGCGGCCGATCCACGGAGACACTTCGGAGACACTTCGGCGGTCTTCATGTGTATCATCCTCCCGTGACCCTCACTGCCCGCTTCCGACGGGGTGCCGACGCCGCGGCACTCCTCCCACTCCTCCTCTTCGCCCCCGCCCTGAGCGCACAGGACACCGTCCGCGTCGCTCCCGGGACGGTCGTCGTGGTGGAGAGTCTCCCGCCCGAGGACCCGCGCACCCGCGGCCAGCGGGCGCAGGCCGAGTTCGAGCGATTCCGTCGGATGAACCTCCCCGAGTACCGCGGCAAGGTCTTCTCCGGACGCTCCTGCCCTGAGCCGGTCGGCATGAACTGGTGCTACTGGTATGACGAGAGCACGCCGATGCTTGCCGATCCGCTCAAGATCGTCGAGGGCCGTGATGCACTCCTCAAGCTCCTCGACTCGCTCGGCACCGCCGAACCTGGCGACAACTGGATCAGCGGCCAACGGGTGCGTTACTCGATCGAGGCCGGGCGTCCGCTCCAAGCGCTCAAGGTGGCCGAACAGTGCAGGACGTTCGGCTGGTGGTGCGACGCGCTCGCGGGGATCTCGCTGCACGAGGCGGGGCGATTCCTCGAGTCCGAGGCGCGCTACGAGAAGGTCCTCGCCGCCATGAGCCCGCGTGAGCGCTGTACCTGGCGTGATCTCACGCCTTATCTCGACGACGATACCCGCCGCCAGTACATCCGGAACGCGTGTGGCACACCGGAGCGTGAGGCGTTCGAGGCGCGCGCCTGGTGGTTCTCGCGCACGCGCTACGGCCTCGCGGGCAACGACTCGCGCACCGAGCACTTCTCGCGCCTCACCTATGTGGAGTTCCTGCGCGACGCCGCAACAGCGTACTCGCGCGGCTTCGACGAATCGGAGCGCGAGATGATGGTGCGCTTCGGTTGGACGCGTCGCTGGGCGCGCGACGGCTCCTCCCGTGCGCCCCTCCCGTCGCAGATGCCGCCGGGGCCCGATGGTCGGCCGCAGCGCTACGACCCGTCGATGTCGATCAACGTGATCGGCCAAGAGGCCACGCCGGCGCACCGGTTCATCCCACCGAGCGAGGTCCTCACGAGTCCGGCGAGCTCCGACTCGACCGACTGGGCGGTGCAGCTGCCGCCGGTGGTCGCGCGGTATCACCCCGCGTACGCCTCCCGACTGCTCATGTTGGAGCACCAGCAGGCGCTCTTCCGTCGCGGCGACACCGCACTCGTGGTGCTCGCCTACGACGTGAGCAAGGTCCCGGGTATCGCGTTCTCGCGTCTGGACGGCGCCCTGGTGCTCACGCCCGGCACGCGCCCCGCAGGCCAGTCGACGATCATGAGGGACATCAAGCCCAAGGGGACGATGACGGTCCGCGCCCCTTGGGGAGCGTTGCTCATGAGCGCCGAGATCGCGGCCGATTCGGCTTCCACACTCATTCGCGCGCGCTATGGCATTCGACCTCCGTTCGCGATCGGCGCACGCGTATCGCTCTCGGACCTCCTCTTCTACACACCGTACGGCACCTTCCCGTCGACCGTCGAGGAAGTGCTGCCGCACGCGTTGGCCACGCAGAAGGTCCGCGCCGACCAGCCGCTCGGCATCTATTGGGAAGCGTACAACACCAACCCTGCGGGCGAACGCATGACGATCTCGCTGGTCGTGGCGCCTGAGGCCGAAGAAGAGCCTGGCCGCGTGGGTCGCGCGGCGCGGGCGCTCCGCCTCTCGCGCGGGAGTTCGCCGGTGAGCCTGACGGTGGAGGACATGTCGGCGCGTGGTGCGCGCACGTCGCCGCGCGCGGTGCAAGTCGACATCTCGACGCTCCGGCCCGGTGACTACCTCGTTCAGCTCGAGGTGGATGTGGCCGGCCAGTACGTGATCCGCGCCGACCGCCGCATCACGGTCGTCCCGCGCTGAAGTAGATTGCAGGCACGAGAGGCGGGCCTGCGGCCCGCCTCTCGTGCATCCCCCACCCTCGCATTCGACATCCGTGCGTCTCGCTCTCGTACTCGCCGCTTCCGTCGTCCTCACGCCGCTCTCGTTGCAGCAGGGCGATTCGGCACGCCGTGCCGCCGTAGACAGCCAGGCACGTCGCACATCGGCGGACACGGGCGCCCGCCGGTCGTCGAGCGACACCTCGACGCGCGCCGGACGTCCTGCGCGGCCGTTGACGGCAGAGGAACTGCGGATCGCCACGCGCGACTCGGTCCTCGACTCGTACTGGCCCGTGAAGGGGCCGGAGCCGTTGCCGGGGTCGATCCTCCCCGAGAAGCGGATCATCGCATTCTACGGTAATCCCCTCTCCAAGCGCATGGGGGTGCTCGGCGAGTACCCCACGGATCAGATGCTCAAAATGCTCGACGCCGAAGTGGCGGCGTGGGAGAAGGCCGATCCGTCGACGCCGGTGGTGCCGGCGCTGCACCTGATCGCGGTCGTGGCGCAGGGTGACGCGGGGCGCGACGGGAAATACCGCCTGCGCATGACCGACACGTTGATCGAGCGCGTCGCGAGCTGGGCGGCGATGCGCAATGCGCTCGTCTTCCTCGACGTGCAGGTGGGGCTGAGCACGTTGCAGGCCGAGCTCCCGCGGCTCGCCGGCTTCCTCGCGCGGCCGAACTTCCACTTGGGGATCGACCCGGAGTTCGCGATGGGGAACGGCGGCCTGCCAGGCAAACGGGTCGGCACGTATGACGCCAAGGACATCAACTACGCGGCGGAGTTCCTGCAGTCGCTCGTGGTGAATCACAAGCTCCCACCCAAGGTGCTCGTGGTGCACCGCTTCACGCAGCGCGGCGTGACGAACTACCGGAACATCCAGTTGCGGCCCGAAGTGCAGGTGGTGATGCACATGGACGGCTTCGGCGCGCCACACCTCAAGCGCAACTCGTTCCGGCAGTACGTGAAAGCGGAGCCGGTGCAGTTCGCCGGATGGAAGCAGTTCTACAAGGCGAAGAACGACAACCCGCGCACGCCGATCGCGGCGATCGTGGCGCTCAACCCCAAGGTGCTTTACATCCAGTACCAGTGAGGTGGGAGGTGGGAGGTGGGAGGTGGGAGGTGTGAGGTGTGGGGTGTGAGGAGTAGGGACGGACGCGTAAGGCATGAGAAGCATCGCCTCCCACCTGCCACCTCCCACCTGCCACCTGTCACCTCCCACCCGCCCCTCTACTTCACCGTCACACCCGTGACCCCGTCCGACTGCGCGAAGATCCGGCCGCTGGGATTGTAGAAGAAGATGCGGCGTTTGCGCCCCTCGATGATCTCGTCGGCGCGCGCGAACTGCTGCGCGAGCGCGATCTGTCCCTCCTCGAGCAGCGGGAAGGTCGCGGCGGGATAGCTCACGAAGACCTCGTCCGACTGCATGTCGACGAGTGCCGTCTCGCGCGTCTGCTTGAGCAGCGCGATCGCTTCCGCGCGCTGCATCGGAGTGGCGATGATGTTCGAGGGGACGGAGCCGACCTCGAATGTCTTCGTCTGCTCGCCACTGGTGAACACCCAGATCAGCACGATGACGACGATCGCAACCGAGGTGACGCGAACAACGGCGGACTGCTTCATGAAGAAGCCGCGAGCGCGCTCGACCACGCCACCATTGCCGCCGGTCGACGTCGACGAGGAAGACTGGCCACCGGGCCAGTTCGCCTTGTTGACGGACGTCGACGGCCGTGCCGAACTCGTCGACTGACGGGCAGTGCTGGTGGACGGGCGCGTGGTCCCGGTCGACTGCCGGGACTGCGGTGCATCCGCCGGGTAGGGCGTGAAGCAGTACGGGCAAACCCGGATGTTGTTGCTCTCTTTGTCGCAGACGGCGCAGACCATGCCGTAATAGAACCGGACGGCGTCGCGGGTTCAACGCCTTCTGCTGCTCAGGCGGCGACGAAGTCCCGTCTCGCGTCGCCGATCCCACCGCCATCGGTCACTCTCTTATAGCCTGCGGCCCGGAGTGCCGAGGCCGCGGCGGCCGAGCGGGCGCCCGAGGCGCAGTAGACAAGGATCCGGCTGTTGGTCGTGACATCCGGGAGATCAGCGAGGCCCTGCGGGAGCCGATCGACCGGCACGCAGACAGCGCCGGGGAGGTGGCCGAGCCAGAACTCAAGCTTGGAACGGACGTCGACGACCGCGTCGACGGGGAGATTGCGGAACTGCGGCATGGCGGGAGAGGAGAGGAGGTCGTATGTCGCGGGGACGCTGGGTCACCCAGAGCGGCTATTTGCATTGTATGACTATACGGGAATATAGCGTGACCCGCCCGACGCGCAAGGCGTCACTCCTGTAGGCTCTCGCCGGTCCGGCGCGGGGCGCTTCCCTTCCCTCAGGAGACAGCAATGCTTCGCCGCGTCACGATGGTGCTTGGCCTTACCACGATCCTCGCCGCCCCGGTGGCCGCGCAGCTTCCCCTGCTCGACGTCCGCATCGGCGCGCAGGTCGTCATGCCGCAGGGCGACCTCGCCGACGTCTACAAGGGCGGATTCGGCGCCTATGCCCGTCTGGGCATTCCGCTCGGAGCCATCAAAATCATGGGCACCGCCACCTGGATCCGCCTCCCCGGCAAGACGATCGACGTCCTCGGCACTCCCGTGGGCATTGAAGACCAGGACGTGATCGGTCTCACCGCCGGCCCGCACCTCTCGCTGCCGATGATCGACCTCGGCCTCGAGGGCGGCTACTTCAGCAACTTCAAGAAGGTCGGCATCGTCCCGAGCGTGAGCTTCGGCGTGCTCAACTTCGACGTGATGGCGTCGTACACCATCGTCAACTCCGATCCGAAGGCCAACTGGGCCGGGCTCGGCGTCGGACTCCGCTTCTAGGACGCGTCAGTCGTCCGTTGAAGCCGGGAGCTGCGGCACGCTGGTCTCGCTGGCCTGCCGCAGCAACCCGGTGCGGGTGTACTCGATGAGCTTGTCCCGCGTATCCATGATGTCGAGGTTGCGCATCGTGAGCTGACCGATGCGGTCGAGCGGCGTGAAGAAGGCCTCACCGCGCTCCATCGTGAGCCGCTCGGGTTTGTAGGTCAGGTTGCGGCTCGTGGTCTCCATGATCGAGTAGTCGTTGCCGCGGCGCAGTTCGAGCGTGACCTCACCCGTGATCGCGCGCGCCACCCACCGCTGCGCCGACTCGCGCAGCATGAGCGCCTGTGAGTCGAGCCAGCGCCCCTGATACAGCAGTCGCCCGAGCTTCCGCCCGTTCAGGCGGTATTGCTCGATCGTGTCCTCGTTGTGGATGCCGGTCACGAGCCGCTCGTAGGCCGTGAAGAGCAGCGCCATCCCCGGCGCCTCGTAGATCCCGCGGCTCTTGGCCTCGATGATCCGGTTCTCGATCTGGTCGGACATGCCGAGTCCGTGCCGGCCGCCGATCACGTTCGCCTCGAGGAAGAGGTCGAGCGTGCTCCCGAACGTCTGGCCGTTGAGTGCGACCGGCACGCCCTGCTCGAAGCGGACGCGTACCGTCTCGCGTGCGACCTTCACCTCGTCCTTCCAGAAGGCGACGCCCATGATCGGATGCACGATGTGCATCCCCTTGTCGAGGAACTCCAGGTCCTTGGCCTCGTGCGTGGCGCCAAGGAGGTTGGAGTCGGTCGAATAGGCCTTCTCGACGCTCATCTTGTACTCGAAGCCGTTGGCGATGAGATACTCGCTCATCTCCTTGCGACCGCCGAGTTCGTCGATGAACTGCTGGTCGAGCCAGGGCTTGTAGACCTTGAGGCCGGGATTGGTGAGCAGGCCGTAGCGATAGAACCGCTCGATGTCGTTGCCCTTGAAGGTGCTGCCGTCGCCCCAGATGTTGACGTCGTCCTCGCGCATTGCGGCGACGAGCATGGTGCCGGTGACGGCGCGGCCGAGCGGCGTGGTGTTGAAGTAGGTCTGCCCGCCGGTGCTGATATGGAACGCCCCCGACTGGATCGCCGCGATGCCCTCGGCGACGAGCTGATGCCGGCAATCGATCAGCCGCGCCTTCTCGGCGCCGTAGGCCATGGCCTTGCGCGGGATCTCGTCGTAATCGGCCTCGTCGGGCTGCCCGAGGTTGGCGGTGTAGGCGTAGGGGACGGCGCCCTTGGCACGCATCCAGTGGAGCGCGGCGCTCGTGTCGAGCCCGCCCGAGAAGGCGATGCCGACGTTGGCTCCGACAGGAAGGCGCTGCAGGATCGTGGCCACGATGTGTCTCCAACGAGGGCGTGAAGGTCCGCGCGAAAACTAGTCGGTGAGCGCCGGAATCGCTTACGTTGCATCGACGCTCACAGACCGGAGTCGCCGTGTCCGACCTCGAAACGCATTTCGCTCCCTACCGCGCCAACACGATCGGCGACGATCTCACCTTCCGCACGCCGTATGGCGAGCAGAAGTTGGTCTACGCCGACTGGACGGCAAGCGGCCGGCTGTACGCGCCGATCGAGAACGCGCTCCTCACGCGCTTCGGTCCGTACGTCGGCAACACGCACAGCGAGTCGTCCGTGACGGGCTCGGCGATGACGATCGCCTACCACGAGGCCCATGCGCGTCTCAAGCGGCATGTGAATGCCGGTCCCGACGACCTCGTGCTCACGAGCGGCTCGGGCATGACCGGAGTGGTCAACAAGCTGCAGCGGATCCTCGGCCTCAAGGCACCGGAGGGACTGCGGCACTTCATCCACCTGCCCGAGGCCGAACGTCCCGTGGTGTTCGTCACGCACCTCGAGCATCACTCCAACCACACGTCGTGGTACGAGTCGATCGCCGACGTGGTGGTCGTGCCGCCCGACGAGAACGGCGTGGTGAATCTGGATGCGCTCGCGGCCCGCCTGCACGAGTACCGCGACCGCCCGATGAAGATCGGCGCGTTCAGCGCCTGCTCGAACGTGACGGGGATATTCACGCCGTATCACGAGATGGCGCGCCTCATGCGCCGCGCCGGCGGGATCTCGCTGATCGACTTCGCGGCGTCGGCGCCGTACGTGGCGATGGATATGCACCCGGCCGGCGACCCTGAGGCCGCGCTCGACGCGGTGCTCTTCTCGCCGCACAAGTTCCTCGGTGGACCGGGGTCGTCGGGCGTGCTGATCTTCAATCGCGCGCTGTATCACAACTCGGTGCCTGACGAGGCCGGCGGCGGCACGGTGGCGTGGACCAACCCGTGGGGCCAGTACGCGTTCCATGAGGACATCGAGGCGCGCGAGGACGCCGGCACGCCGGGGTTCCTGCAGACCATCAAGGCCGCGCTCGCGGTGGATCTCAAGGAAGCGATGGGCGTCGACGCGATGCGACGGCGCGAGGAGGCGATCGTGCCCTACGCGATGGATCGCCTGCAGGCGATCCCCGGCGTGCACCTGCTCGCACCGGGTGTGCGACATCGGCTGGCGATGCTCTCCTTCTGGACGGAAGGGCTGCACTACAACCTGGTCGTGCGGCTACTCAACGACCGGTTCGGCGTGCAGGCGCGCGGCGGGTGTTCATGCGCCGGCACCTATGGGCATTTCCTGTTGCACGTGGACCCGTCGCGGTCCAAGGCGATCACAGATCGGATCGACCGTGGCGATTTGTCGGAGAAGCCGGGGTGGGTGCGGCTCTCGTTCCATCCGAGTACGACCATGGCCGACATCGATCGCGCGTTGGATGCGGTGGCGCAGGTGATGCGGCACGGGGAGGAGTGGGCGGCGGACTATGTGTATTCGAACGTGAGCAACGAGTACCGGCATTGCGATGGCGACGCGGCGCTGCGGGAGCAGGTGGCCGGGTGGTACGCCGCCGCGCTCACCTGAGCGCTCAGCGCACGCCGGAAACGGGGCGCTTGGAGAAGACGAGGAAGCTCGGCGCGGCCTCGCCGAGCGCCCGACCCGCCACCGCACGCGCGAAGACGGCCCGCAACCGGTAGCTTCGCCCGCTCTGCACGGTCACGCCGGGGTGCACCACCTCGGCCCCCTGCCCCTCGTCGCCGGGCATCAGGTACTGCGCCCGTTCGTGCCAGACCACCTGACCGGTCAGGGAGTCCTCCAGCACGAGTTCCTTGGCGCCGACCAGTTGCGCGCCAGAGATCTCGACGAGGTGCCCGTCGGCGTCGGCGCGCCAGATCCAGATCACGGTCGGCACCGTGTCCTTCTTCGCGATCTGGACGACGATCCGACGTGCGGTCGCCCCATCCACCAGTCCGAGGTCACCGACGACCGTCATCGCGGATGCGCTGAGCGGCGCCAGCGTCACAGCGACCAGCAGGACTCCCTTCGCGACCTTCTTCGTGATCCCAGTGATGATCCGCATCGGTCCAGTCTCCGGCGTCGGCGGGGCCACCCATCCCCCGCGACCGGATGATGCAACTCGGCAAGTAGGCGTTCGATACGGCGAATGACGGGGATTCAACTGTGATTGACGCAGACGGGGACCCGGAGTTATGTAGGCGCGTGCCTAGAATCCGCGTAAGTGGGCTTCTGGTGGTGATTTGCGCCGTTCTGGCTATCCCGTTCGGCCGGGGTGGGGCCCAGCTGCGGGCGCCCGTCGATGGAGGGCGCACCGTCTCGATCGGCCTGCCGAGAAGCTGGAGTTGGACGGCGGGGGCAGCTACCGGCTCCCTCACCGGAGGTGGCGATTCCCCCGACGTCGCCCAGGCCAGGATCGGGGCGTTCCACGCGATCGGCAACCCGGTCGTCGGGGTGCTCGGGCTCCAAGTCGAAGCCTACGCAGGAGCCAGGAGTGGGGAGGCCGACGGCGGCATCCGGGCGCGGCTGCTTCTCCCCGCCCTCCGACTCGGCGTCGGAGCCGACCTCAACGCCCTCGACGGCCGCGCCCGTGCCATGTACTCACTGATCGTCCCCGGCCGACGAGGGGGACTGTTCCGGGACGGCACGGTCGCCCGGTTCGACTACGTGCCGGCGCGCAACCGATCGGTCACCGCGGCGCTCGAGATTCCGATCTTTCGCGAGATCCCCACGGGCCGGTCGCGACCCGCGCGCGACATCGTGCGGATCACCGGGCCGTTGGCTGCTCCTGCTCCGTCCATGGCTGAGGTGCCGGGTGTGCCGGCCGCGCTCGCCGAGGTCCGCGATGCTGCCCGACGCATCCGCCTTCTCGGCGTGCCGTTCCTGGGCCGCGACCCACCGCCCCGTGGAACCGTACTCCCACGGGATCTCGCGGCGATGCGGGACGCGATGCGACTCTCGGAGACGGCTCCGGGGCCATCGGCCTCCAACGTCCGCACGGTCGACAGCGAAGCCCGCCGCTTCCACGACGCGTTGGTCCGTGCCTTCTCCGCGGCTCTGGGCCACTCCACCTCGTCCGCCCGAGCCCCGGACGGAGGTCCCGAAGAGACGGCGCGCGCCGTGGTCGCGCGCGCCGTCGCGGATCAGGCGCGCAACGTGCTGCTCACGGAAGTGTTGCTCCCGTACGACCGCCTGCTCGGCCAATCGCGCGAGCGCCAGACGAGCCGCCGCTTCGGGTTCGCGGCGCAGGGCGCCTTCGTGCGCGCGTTGCACGCGGCCGATGGGGTCTCGGGCCAACGGGCGACCGATGCGCTCGCGGTGTTCTCGGCGTTGCTCGAGATCGTCGAGGAGAATCGCGCCGCGATCGCCGAGACCTGGGGGGACGCGCGATTCGCTTGGCTCCCGCTCCAGTACGCGTTGCGACCGGCGGAGCACGACACGCAGGCCGAGATCGACGCGATCGTCGCGCTCGCGGCGGAGGAGCCGTTCACCGAGGGCAACTCCGTCTCGTACGTGATCAACGAGCAGTTCCAGTACCAGCTCAGCCGCACCATCCGCGCTGCCCAGGACTATCACGTCCTGGTCACGCACGACTTCCGCGGGACCGACGACGTCGGCGACCCGGATTCGATCGCGTTCCGCCAGGTGGTGCACTCGTACCTGCGCGCGATGACCGACCGCGTGAAGGCCTACGACAGCACGGGGCGGTTCCCGACGTACATCGTCCTGCACGACCAGTGGTACTTCTCGATCCGGCAGGGTGCGCTCTTCCTGCGACTGCTCGAGGACCCGACGCGCTACCGCCTGCGGTTGCCGCCGGCCTTTCGTCCGTGGCAGGACTCGATCGCCGCGGCGCAGGACGAGCTGCGGACGGCCATCGCAGGGTCATCCCGGTTGCAGGCACAGCGACGTCGGTACGGCGACGGCTGGTTACGCGACCTCGTGAAAGTGCACGTGAACGTCACCAACCGTCCGGACCAGACGTTCTGGAGCTGGCGGCTCGTGCCAGGGCTCCCGATCGGCGACAACATCATGCGCGACCACCGCAAGTTGGTGTTCTACGACGTCACCGAGGAGGATCCGTACCGGGGCGAGGCGATCTACACCGGCGCGGGTGTGGGTCTGCATTACACGAGCGGCTCATGGGAGGACCGGTCGCTGCTCGTGCGCGGACCCGCCCTGCTCCAGCTCAAGCGCGCGGCACGGACGCTGCTGCTCGGGCATGGCTTCCGTCCGGAACGGATCCCGTACGCGTTGCAACCACGCGCCCTGATGCCGGGCTACGCCGACAGCGTGAGCCGCACGGCGGGGCGGAATCGCTCGCAGCTTCGCGCGCTCGGGGTGCACAACGGGTCGGGCTACGCGTCCAAGCACGTGAACGTCGCGAAGGCGGTGCTCTACTCGCTCATGCCGCCGGGCTCGGTGATCATCGTCCCCGACTCGTTCTGGGCGAGCGACTTCTGGGGGGCCGCGCTCTTCGGGGCCTCGCTGCGCGGCGCGCGCGTGCTGCTGATCGCGCCGTCCAATGCGAGCAACTCGATCGAGTTCTTCGGCACGCGTCTCTTGAGTCGAGAGCTGCTCTCGCGCCTGGTGGTCGCGCGTAGCGCCCTCTCCGGCGAGCTCGCCGCGACCGGCGGGCAGATGCGCGTCGGCCTCTTCGATTCGGAACTCCCGGTGAGCGACATCCCCGGGAAGTTGAGTGCCGTGGGTGGGACGGTAGGAGTACAGACGGGGGGGCGGGCGCGCTGATCACTGCGTCGTCCGGCGGGTTGGTGCCGATGACCGCG
>JANOWT010000164.1:0-18737 GCA_031418115.1 Gemmatimonadota bacterium | reverse complement strand
TCGAGAATCGGATGTCGCACACGCCACCGTTCGGCTACTACGACGACCAAGCTGCCCGAGGGAACCTCTGATGCGGACGCAACAAGGGACGGCGCGCTACTCGACCGCCGAGACCGTGGACTTCGTGATCGTCGGCTCGGGGGCCTCGGGCGGTGTGCTGGCCAAGGAGCTCTCGACCCGCGGCCACTCGGTGGTCGTGCTCGAACAGGGTCCGCGGCTCTCCGTCTCGGACTTCAAGCATGACGAGAAGAGCGTCACCTTCGACGGCGCGCTGATCTCCAAGACACCACTCACGTGGCGCCAGAAGGCCACAGAGGACGCCATCGTGGGCGGCGGCCAAGCCTGGATGGCCTCGCTCGTGGGCGGGAGCAGCGTGCACTTCACCGCCAACTTCTGGCGCCTCCGCCCCGTCGACTTCAACGAACGCAGCCGACTCGGCGCGATCGCCGGCACCGGATTCGCCGACTGGCCGATAACCTACGAGGAGCTCGAGCCCTACTACACGAAGGTCGACTGGGAAGTCGGGGTCTCCGGCACGCCGGGACCGGACGATGCACCGCGTTCGCGACCGTACCCCACACCGCCGCTCACGGTGAAGTCCTCGGGTGTCCTCCTCGAGCGAGCGGCGATCAAGTTGGGCCTCAAGCCATTCCCAGCGCCGATGGCGATCCTCTCGCAGCCGCACAATGGACGCCCGCCCTGCCAGCACTGCGGCTTCTGCATGGGCTTCGGGTGCGAGTACAACGCCAAGAGCTCGTCGCTCGCGTCGGTGATCCCTGTGGCAGAGGCGACGGGCCGCTGCGAAGTGCGTCCGCTGAGTCATGTGCACGTGGTCGAGACCGACGCGGCTGGAAGGGCGACCGGCGTGGTCTACTTCGATGCAGATGGCAAGGAACAGCGCCAGCGCGCCCGCGCCGTGGTGCTCGCAGCCAATGGTGTGGAGACGCCGCGTCTGCTCTTGCTCTCCGCCTCCACGCGATTCCCCAACGGACTCGCCAACTCCTCGGGCATGGTCGGCAAGCACCTGATGTTCAACGGCGGCGCGATCACCACGGGCGAGTACGAGCACCCGCTCAACGAGCACAAGAGTGCCGAGGTGACGCGGATCGTCCATGATTTCTACGAGAGCGACCCCAAGCGCGGCTTCTATGGTGGCGGTGGCATCGACGCCCGCGGTGGCGGCTGGCTCCCGATCATCGGCTCGCTGAACGTCCCGGACGGGATGCGCGGGTGGGGAGCGGACTACAAGAAGTGGTTCGCGCACGCCTACACGCGCACCATGATGATCTACGGCCACACGACCTCGCTCGCCGTCGAGTCGAACAACGTCACGCTCGATCCGACGGTGAAGGACAGGTTCGGACGCGCCGCGGCGCGCATCACCTACGAGGACCATGCTGACGACCTCGCGACGATGCGGTTCTTCCATCTCAAGACACGCGAGCTGCACGAAGCCGCCGGCGCCAAGCGCATCTGGGGTCGTCCGCCAGAGGTCCAGCGCGGCAGCGCCCACTTCCTCGGCACTGCCCGCATGGGGAACGATGCGACCACGAGCGTGATCGACCGGGATCACCGCACGCACGACGTGCGCAACCTGTTCATCTGCGACGGGAGCAGCATGGTCACGTCGAGTCGCGGCCAACCGACCATGACGATCATGGCGCTGGCGTTCCGTGCCGGCGAGCGGATCGCTGACGCGGCACGGCGCGGCGAGATCTAGGCTACACTCGCCCCTGGCGGCGCCCGGGGCGGCGCGGCGCTACGGTCGCCGTTTCAGCCGCGTGTAGTTCTCGTCGATCTTCCGCACGTACCCGAGCGTTTCACGGTACCGCCAGCGCGGCACCCGAGGCGCTACCTGCTCCACGTGCAGCCAGGCGGGCGGCCCTCCCGCGACCACGCGCGCGGAGTCGGCCGCGCGACCGATCGTGCCCTCGCCCGCGTTGTAGCTCGCGAACATGAAGCGCTGCCGCTCCTCGGTCGTCATCTCGCTCCCCCAGAGCTTCCAGAGATATCGATCATGCATGATCCCGGCCGCGATGTTCCACTCGGGGTCGTCGATCGCCCCGAACTCCGGGCGTCGGGTCTGAATGAACTTGTAGGTGCTCGGCATGAGCTGCATCACGCCGCGCGCACCCACACGGCTCGTTGCCGCAGAGTCCAGGTTGCTCTCCGCCATGCCCTGCGCCTTGAACCAACGCCAATCGAAGGCGGCACCGAAGTACCGCTTGGAGTAGCGGCGGAACGTCTCGTCGTACCGGCCGTCCGCACGCGCGGACTCGCGGCGTGCCTGCACACGGGCGATCGCGCCCGGGCCCGCGCCGACTGGCGCGCTGACTGGCGCGCTGACTGGCGCACTGACTGGCGCACCGGCCGGCGCCGGCCTCACGGCAGTCGCGCCACGGCGAGCAGACGTGTCGGCCTGCGATCCCGCAGCGACCGTCGGCGCGAACAACACGCCGAGCAGGCACAAGCCATGCGCCAGCGACGCCGCTGAGCCTCGGTTTCGCCCCCCGCACCGCGCCATCAGTTGAGCGCGTTCCCCACCACGAGCGCGATCGCGATGAACAACGATCCGATGAAGATCGCGACCGCGATATTCCCCTTCTTGAGTTCCTCGGGGAAGTTCACCTGCGGGGTGAGCTGATCGAACAGTCGGTAGCTCAACCACATGAGCGCCACACCGAAGATGGCATAGCCGAAGTTGAGGGCGAGGATCTCGTAGTCCATTTGGTCTCCGCTGAGGTAGGCAGAAGATGCGCACCCGTCGTCGATCTCCGCCAGAGCGTTCCGCGCCACGAGCCGCGCCACCAGCCGCGCCACGAGCCTAGGAACGAGCAGCGCAGCAGGCTGGCGCGCAGGGATGAACAGTGGTTGATATATACGCGTGAGCCCCGACGCCGGAACGCAGGATCCTTCGCCCGCGCTTCGCATCGCGGTGACCGCCGACATCCCGGCGCTGCATCGGCTGATCGACACGTCGGTACGCGAGCTGAGCCGCGGCTACTACACAGAGGCGCAGATCGCCAGCGGCCTGCGCCATGTGTTCGGACCCGACTCGGCGCTGATCGCAGACCAGACCTACTTCGTGATCGAGATCGACGGCATACTCGCGGCCGCCGGCGGATGGAGTCGGCGACGCACGCTCTACGGAGGCGATCAGACGAAGTCCGGTCCCGATCCGCTGCTCGACGCACGGACCGAGCCAGCGCGCATCCGCGCGTTCTTCGTCGACCCGCGCTTCGCCCGACGCGGCCTCGCGCGCCGTCTCCTCGAACACTGCGCTGCGAAAGCTGCGCACGAGGGATTCACCGCGCTCGAACTCATGGCGACGCTGCCGGGCGTGCCTCTCTACGAGGCTCTCGGGTTCGAGTCCGTCGAGCACGCCGCCCCGGTGCTGCCAGACGGCGTGGCACTGCCCATGGTCCGAATGCGGCGCGGCTAGAGCCGGAGTTCGCGCACGATCGCCGCGAGCCGCACCCGCGTGTTCACACCGGTCTTCTGGTAGATGTTCGAGAGGTGCGTGCCGGCAGTGCGCGCCGAGATCCCGAGCGCGTCGCCGACCTCCTTGTTGGACTTCCCCAACGCGACGAGTCGCGCGATCTCCACCTCGCGCCCGGTGAGCGCACCGACGCCGGCGCCGACCGTCGGCGTGACCGGCGGAGGCTTCACGCCCAACTCACGCAACTTCTCACGCACGTCGTCGAGCGCCAGAGTCGCACCCAGTCGCGCGAAGACGTCATGGATCCGTCGCAACTCGACGACCGCCGCCTTGATGTCGCCCGAGGCGGCGAGCGCATCGACGAACTTCCGCCGCAGCCGCGCGGCATGCTCCGCGAACGGGATCGCATCGAGCGCGTCGGCGGCGTTGCGCAGCTGATCGAGCGCGCCCGCGGTGTCGCCCTGCAGCATCCGCGCGAGCGCGAAGCAGGCGTCCGACCAGGCGCGCGCGAGTGGGTGGCCCAACTGGTCCGCGGCCTCGCGCAACCGTGTGCCATACGCCGCCGAGCGCTCCCAGTCACGCAACCAGAGCGAGGCCTCCGCGACGAGCGGTAGCAGACGGTGCACCGCCCAGACCGTGTAGCCCGTGCGGTCGGCGATCGCGAGGCCACGCTCACCGATGTCGAGCGCGAGTCGATACTCGCGTCGGTACATATGGTAGTACGCGAGCCCCACGTGGGCAGGCACCACGAGATGCACGTTGATCGGCTCGCCGTCCTCGGCCCGGTCGGCACCCGAGATCGCCCACGCTTCGTCGATCCGCTCCTTCGCCCGGTCGAGGTCGCCGCGGCCACAGAGCACCAGCGCCGACCACACCAAGAGGCGCGGTAATAGCATCCGCTGCCCGAACGCGCGGGCCTCCTCGATACTCCGGTCGGCCAGCGCGAGCGCGGCATCCCAGTCCCCCGTGCCGGAGCGATACTCGATCGCCACCTCCGCCGTCCAGAGGCGGAGCACCGGGGACCGGAGTTCCTCCGCCAGCCGGAACGCCTCTTTGACTCGCGCACCGGTCTCCTCTGAGTTACCGGTGAGACCGGCGTGGTAGCCTTGCACCCAGACCGCCTGCCAGGCGATGCGCAGGTCGCCTAGGTCCGTCGCAAGTTGGAGCGCGCGCTCCATGTGCGCGACTGCCGCAGCCTGGGGGCCCCGCCAGACCGCGATCGTCTGCAACGCCAGGTGCACTTGGGCCAGCAATCGCGCGTCGCCCAATCGCTCGGCGATCACGAGCGCGTGCCGTCCCGAGCGCTCCGCCTCGACACCGTCTCCGCCCTCCATCATCACCGCGGCGCGCGCGAGGTGCAGGCTCGCCTCGACGCCTTCGTCCTTCGCGGCTCGTGCGGCGGCGAGGCCACGCTCATGGTGCTCTCGCGCGAGCGGAGCGTTCCCCAGGCGCAGCGCCGCGATGCCGAGTCGTCGTTCGAGCGACGCCACACGCGAGTGATCCCCGCGCGAACCGACCAGCGTGACCGCGCGCCGCCAGAGCGCCGACGCGCCGGCGTAGTCACCCAGGCGGTGACGCGCGCGACCAAGCAGTTCGAGCACGCGCTCCAGGGAGCCCTGTTCGCCACCCTGATCGATCAACGCGAGGGCGGCGGCGAACGACTCGAGCGCTTCACGGTGCGCGCCGCGCCGGATCGCGATCTCGCCGGCGGCGATCAGGTACCGCACGGCGCGTCCCGATTGTCCGGGCGACAGCTCTGCCCGGCGAAAGTGCACCGCGATCTCGTCCGCATGTAAGAGTGCGTTCGCGCCGTACATCGCGTCGAGCGCGTCGGCGATCTCGCCGTGCCTCGCCCGTACGCGCGCGCGGCCGAGCTCGGCGTAGAGCATCTCCTGCAACATCGGATGCGTGAAGACGTAGGCGGGACCCTCGGCGGTGTCGACCTCCTCGAAGACGCGCTCTCGCCTCAACTCGTCCACCGCCGTGAGCAGCGTGCCCGCATCGAGGCCCGAGAGCCGCCCGAGCAGTGCATGGGGGACCTGCGCGCCGACCACCGCCGCGATGTTCACGACCGACTGTGACGGGTCACTGAGACGGTCGTAGCGGAGCGAGAGTGCGTCGCGGATGCTGCCCGGGAGCACGAGTTGCTCGGTCACCCAGCCCACCCAACGGTCACCCTCGCGATGCAGACGCCCCGCCGTCACGAGGGCCTTGAGGACTTCTTCGATGAAGAACGGATTCCCGCGCGTCCGCGCATGGACGCGGTCGGCGAAGTCGCCGATCGCGTCCGCCGTCTCGCCGAAGACCGCGAGGATCACCTGTTCGGTCTCGTCGCGCGTGAGCGGCAGGAGCGTGTGGCGCGTGAGCGCGCCGAGCGAGAGCAACGACTGTTCGGCGGCCCGCAGTCCGCGGTGCGACTCACGCTGCGCGTCGTTGTACGTCGCGAGCAGCACGATCGGATGCGACGCCGCGCCGCGCGCGAGAAAGTGGAACAGGTCGAGCGATGACGGGTCGGCCCAGTGCAGATTCTCCAGCACGACGAGCATCGGCGCTTTCTGCGCCATGCGGATCAGAAGCTGACTGAATGCGTCGAAGAGCCGCGGCTTGAGTTCGGCCGCGTCCCCCGATCGCGGCGGCGGCGTGCCCTCGCTCCGCAGCGTCGGAAAGAGCAACGCGAGTTCGGCCATGCCACCGCGCGACATGGTCTGAAGCGTGGCTGGCGCCATCTCGCGCAGGAGCGGGACGAACCCGTCACCGAAGATCGCGTACGGGATCCCGGTCTCCACCGGAAAAGCGCGACCGAGCACAGTGACGAAATCCCGTTCCTCGGCCTTCGCGCGCAGCCCCTCGGTGATCCGCGTCTTTCCCACGCCGCCCTCGCCGGCGACGATGTGCACACTGCCCTTGCCCTTTCGCGCCGCATCCAGCGCCGCGGTCAGCGCCGCCAACTCGCGCTGTCGCCCGATGAAGGGCGTCCGATCAGTCGTCAGCATCGTTCGACCTCTCTGGCCATTGGCTCTACCGACGGCTCCCCAGCGCATCGCGGAAGGCCGCCGCGTCGGCATATCGGTCGGGCGGCTCTTTCGCCATTGCTTTGTCGAGCACCTCGGCCACGCGCACCGGAACGTCGTCGCGCACCTCGCTGGCGAGCGGCGCCGTCTCGGTGAAGTGCGCGACCATCAGCCGCGCGCCCTTGTACTGCGCGAACGGCGCCTTGCCCGTGAGCATCTCGTAGCCGAGCATCGCGAGGGAGTACACGTCGGCAGGCGGGTCGGCCGGGTCGTCGCCGATGAACTGCTCGGGCGCCAGGTAGGCCGGCGTGCCGACCGCGTACCCATGCTGCGTGAGCCGCCCCGCACTCATCGCCATGCTGCGACGCATCTCGCCCAGACCCACACCGCTCGACCGACGCAGTCCCTCGAGGCGCGCATGCGCCACGCCGAAGTCGGCGAGCAACGCCCGTCCGTTCTCGAACAGCACGTTCTCCGGCTTGAGGTCGCGGTGCACCACGTCCTCGGCATGCGCATGCGCGAGCGCATCGGCGATCTCGTGGAGCGTCCCCAACGCCTCGGCGACCGGCATCGGCCCCGCCTTGATTCGCACCGCGAGCGAGTCGCCGCGAACGAACGGCATCACGTACCAGAGCAGGTCGTCCTTGTGGCCGGTCCCGAGCAGGGGGACGATGTGCGGATGCTGCAGGCGGCCGAGCACGCGGATCTCGCGCTTGAATCGCTCGGCCTCGACGTCGCCCCCCATCTCGGGCGGGAGGAGCTTGACCACGACCTTGCGCGGCAGCGTCGTGTCGGACGCGAGGAAGAGCCGGCTCTGCCCACCCGATGCGAACTCGCGCTCGATCAGGTAGGCATCACCGATCGCGGCCTGCAGGCGGGAAATGAGGGCTTCGTTCATGTCTGGACGAAGCTACCGCTATTTCTTGCGGACCGCACGGGGGGCGGCACGGGGGGCGGCACGCGGGCCGCCACGGGGTGCGGCGCGAGACGCGGCGGCGGGCTCCCCGCGCAGCCAGGCACTCACCGCCGCCGCGTGCCCTTCGTGCGGAACGTCCCGCCACTCCTGCTCCACGCGGCCGTCGGCGCCGATCACGAACGTCGACCGGATCACGCCCATGTAGTACCTGCCCCAGAAGAGCTTCCGGTGCCAGACGTCGAACGCCTGACAGACGAGCGCGTCCTTGTCCGCCAGCAGCGGGTAGGGGAGCCGTTGAGCAGCCTTGAACTTGGCGTGACGCCGCCAGGTGTCAGGCGAGATCCCCACAACGGCGACTCCGTCCGCGTCGAAGCGCGGCATCGCGTCGCGGAACTCGCACGCCTCCACCGTGCAGCCCGGGGTACTCGCCTTCTGGAAGAAGAACAGCACGACGCGCTTCCCCTTGAAGTCCTCGATCGAGACCCACGCGCCGGTCTCGTCCTGCAGCCGGAACGCCGGCGCCTTCGCTCCCACTCTCACAGTGCTCCCCGTGCTCGAGCATGATCGACGAAGAAGCGGAACGCCTCCACGGTCGACTTCACCGGCCGATAGCCGAACACCTCTTTCAAGCGACGGTTCGACAGCACGGGGCGGAACCGCAGGAAGTCCACCTGCTCCGGACCATAGCGCCCGACGCGGAGCGATCGGGACACCGCGAGCGCGGCGACGAGCGCCGCGCCCGGCACGACGAGCTCCGACTTCCCCAGGATCGACGCGATCTCGTGGATCGTCAGCCGTCCGTCACCAGCCACGTTGAACACACCCGCGCGATCGCCCGTGACACCGTGCAGGATCGCGCCGACCACGTCCTCGTCCCAGACGAAGACGAACGGCGAATCGCTCCCGCGCACGACGAGGATCCGCTTGCGCGCGAAGAGCGCAGTGATCTGGTTCTGCGTCGTCGCGCCGAGCACGGTGCCGATCCGCAGTACCAACTGTCCCAGCCGAGGGTGTGAGGTCCGATAACCCGCGAGCAACTCCTCCACCAACCGCTTGTGATGCGCGTACGCGAACCGATCGCCGGCGCGCAACGGTGCGGACTCGTCGATCCACTCAGGGTTGTCGGCGTGATACCCGTACGCGGCACCAGAGCTGGACACGGTCAGATGCCGCACGCCCGCCGCGAGGCAGCACTCCACCACATTGCGCGTCCCATTGACGTCGATGTCGTGGTCGCGTCGCCGGTCGATCCCCCCTTCGAGCACTGAGGCGAGATGGACCACGTGCGTGATCCGGTGCTCATGCAACGCTGCCTCGAGCGCGCGGTCACGTACGTCGAGCATGCGCACAGGGAACGGGAGGTCGGAACGCGCACGGAGATCCGTCCCCATGACGAATGTCCCGTTGGCCGCGAGGCGCCGGCCGAGCAGACTCCCCACGTAACCGGCGCCGCCGGTGATCAGGACACGTCGCGCGTCGCTCATGCGCGCACCTCCGCCAGCCGAGGCGCCGCGACTTCGAGTGGTGGGTGTCTCCCCCACCACCACGTGAGCACGAGCCCCGACACCAAGTGCCACACGCCCCAGAACGCGGTGATCAGCATCATCGAGCCCGCGGCCGGGAAGAAGGTGAAGAGGATCGCGAGTCCGAGACCCGAGTTGTGGATCCCCACCTCGATCGTCACCGCACGTCGGTCGGCATCGCCCAGCCCGGCAGCGCGCGCCACGAGCATGCCGATCGCGAGCGCCATCGCATTCTGCCCGACCACCAGCCAGAAGAAGTCCGGGAAACGCGTGACGAAGAGTCCACGGTTCTCCGTGAACGCGACCACGATGAACGCGATCAGCACGAGGAGCGAGACAGTGCGCAGCGGACGCTCCACCACCGCGGCCACCCGCGGCGCCCGCGCGCCAACGAACATCCCCAACAGCATCGGCAACGCCAGCACCAGCGCGACCTGCGCGAGGATCCCACCCACCGGGATCGTGATCTCCTGCAGTAACTCGCGTGTCCGCGGGTTGATCCAGCCGTAGAGTGCGAAGTTGAATGGCGTCAACACCGTCGCCGCCAGGCTGGAGATCGCGGTGAGACTCACCGAGAGTGCCACCGTGCCACGCGCGCGCCAGGTGAGGATGTTCGAGAGCGCGCCGCTCGGGCAGGCCGCGACGAGCATCATGCCGAGCGCCAGTGCGGGATCGACGTCGAACACCCACGTGAACAAGCAGGTCGCCGCCGGCGTGAGCACCGCCTGCGCGGCGAGTCCTGCGACTGCACCGGCCGGTCGTGCCGCCACACGCCTGAAGTCGGCCACCCGCAACTCGAGCGAGACACCGAACATCATCAACGCGATGATCGCGTTCAGCAGCACGAGCCCCGACGGGTCGAAGTGGAGTGGCAGTGCGTCGTTCACGGGCGCGCCGCACCGCGGCTGGTCGGCGTCGCACCCATCGCCTTCAGGTGCCGCTGCAACGCCCGCAGGTATGAGTCCTTGTGCACGTAATACGCCATGCGGTCGACCTTGAGGTACGCATAGCCGCCATCGACCCGCGCCCCCGACCACTCACGCTTCTCGCGCTGCAAGGCGAGCGCTGCCGGGTGCCGTTCGGCCAGTCGCTTCAGGTAGAGGGCGACCAACTCCGCCTGCGCATAGCGCCCCTGCCACCCGAGTCCGCTCGCTTCGACCATCCCCATGAGGAAGAGCGTGTCGTCGGCCGGATGCATCACGTTCATCCAGAGCCGCGGCGCCGCCGCGTCGGCCGACCACGCGAGCGCCGCGCGTTCGATGAACGGATAGTGCAGCGCGTAGCCCGTCGCCTGGAGGATCACGTCGTACTCGGCAGTCTCTCCGTCGGCGAACCGCACCGTGCGCCCTTCGACACCCGTGATGTCTCGCCGCGCGCGGATATCGCCATGCCCGAGGTGGTGCAGGATCAACGAGTTCATCACGGGGTGCGACTCGTACATCCGGTAGTCGGGATCGGGGAGCCCGTAGTCACTCGGCTTCCCGATCACCATCCGTACGATCAACGCGTCCACCCACTGTTTGAGTCGCCGCGGCAGCTTGATCGCACCGCCGAGCGTGTCGATCGGCCGACCCCGCACGAACTTCGGAAGGAAGTAGTACCCGCGCCGCAGCGAGATGTCGACCGAGCGCGCCTGCTTCACCGCGTCCACCGTGATGTCCGCGCCCGAGTTGCCGCAGCCGACCACGAGCACACGTTGCCCCGCGAACACGTCGGCGGACTTGTACTCCGCAGAATGCATCACGCGCCCCGTGAACGTGCCGGGAAGCGGCGGCTGGTGCGGATGATGCAACGTGCCCGTAGCGATCAGCACGCCGGCGAACCGGCGCGTGCGCTGAACGCCGTCGCGCTCGGTCGTCACGTCCCAACCGACGTCGCTCCCCGTGGCCGCAGCGGGGCCGCTCGACCCGTCGGCGGTCGCGCGCACGACCCGCACCACGCGCGTCCTGAACTCGTACTGCCGCCGCAGGTCGAAGTGGTCCGCGAACTCGCCGAAGTACTTCCGCAGCTCCTCGTGCCGAGGATACGGCGCCACCGAGTCGCGCATGGGGAACTCGGTGAACTCCGTCATCCGTTTGGACGAGATCAGATGCGCACTCTCGTAGACCGTGCTCTGCGGGTTCGCGATGTCCCACAGCCCGCCGACATCGGCATGGAGTTCGAACCCAGTGAATGCGAGGCCGTGCTTCTGCAGCGTTCGCGCCGTCGCGAGTCCCATGGGTCCCGCGCCGATGACCGCGTACATGGCGTCAGCCTAGCGGCTCGCCGCCGATCAGCGCCGCCATCACCGCCTTCTGCACATGGAGCCGGTTCTCGGCTTCGTCCCACACGCGACTCTGCGCGCCGTCGATCACCTCGGCCGTGACCTCCTCGCCGCGGTGCGCGGGAAGGCAATGCAGGAAGATCGCATCCTTCGCCGCCCGCTTCATGAGGGCCGCATTCACCTGGAAGTCGGCGAAGGCGGTCGAGCGCTGCGCCCGCTCCTCCTCCTGTCCCATCGACGCCCACACATCGGTCGTCACCACATCTGCGCCGGCGGCCGCCTCACGCGGGTCGCGCACGAGCGTCACGCGTCCGGTCGCCTGCGCGCGTGCCAGGATCGTTGGATCGGGATCGTAGCCCACCGGGCAGGCGAGACGCAGCGAGAAGCCCAGCCGGAAGGCGGCGTCGCACCAGCTGTTGGCCATGTTGTTGCCGTCGCCGATCCACGCGATCGTCTTTCCGTCGAACGCACCGAGATGCTGCCGCACCGTGAGCAGGTCAGCGAGGATCTGGCAGGGATGCTGCAGGTCGGTGAGGCCGTTGATCACCGGCACCGACGAGTAGCGTGCGAACTCCTCCACGTCGGCGTGCGCGAAGGTGCGGATCATGATGCCGTCGACCATGCGGTCGAGCACCCGCGCGGTGTCGTTCACCGCCTCGCCGCGTCCGAGCTGCACGTCACGCGGCGTGAGGAAGATCGGGTGGGCACCGAGCTGCCATGCGCCCACCTCGAACGAGACGCGTGTCCGCGTGGACGACTTCATGAACAGCATCGCGAACGCCATTCCCTCGAGCGGCCGCGCGCGGTACTCACCGGTCCGCATGCGATCGGCGAGCGCGAAGAGCGCGTGCAACTCGTCGGTCGTGAAGTCGGTGATCGCGAGAAAGTCGCGTTCGCTGCTCATGGCGCGCGGACCGCAGCGGCGGAGTCGCCGGGCTCCGCACCACCGCAGGCCACGCTCGTCCAGGTCGGAAGATCCTGAGGATTGCTGGCTCCGGCCTGCGGATACTGCGTCATGAGTGCCTGCCGTCGCACCGCGATGCTGTGCCGCGCCGAGACCAGGCTGTCTCCGCTCACGCTCACCGCAGGCGCGAACGTGGCCGAGACCGACCATCCGTCTCCCCGATCCCACTCGGCGACGCGGATCGAGAAGCCAGGACCCGACAGCGTCGCGCAGCGTGGCGCGACGCCGAGCCCTGCCTGCGACTCGCGCATCGACCGACGCCACGCCGACTCGGCCAGCGCATCGGTGGGCCAATCGCGCACCGCCTCGATCGCTCCGACGAGCGCATCCTCGTTCGGCCAGCTGCCGTCGGTGCCATCGAAGCCCGGGATCGCGTAGAGCACGTCGTACTCGGCGACCATCTCGCGCAGCCCTTCGAACGGAGCCGGCACCGCCGCGGAACGCAGCGCACGCACCCCACCTGACCGCAGCTGCAACACATCCATCCCACGCAGCCGCTCGAACGGCGCGACCCCCACGGCCATGTCGGCCGCATCACGACGCTCGCCACAGGCGACGAGCAGAGCGAGGACCGGCACGAGCAACGGGAGTGTTACGACAGAGGCGCCGAAGAACGCCCGCGTCGTCTCCCTGTGCCCCCTGTGCCCCTGTGGTGAACGCAGTTCAGTTCTCAGCGAAGACACCATGCCAGCCGCGCCCCCAAGACTAGAGGATGTACTTCCGGAGATCCTCATCGTCGGCGATCGCGCTCAACCGCGCGCGCACCGCCGCGCCATCCACCACTTCCGGCGCCGTTCCGCGCTCAGGAAGCTCATAGAGCAGCTCCTCGAGCAGCGTTGTCATGACCGTGTGCAACCGACGCGCGCCGATGTTCTCCATCCGCGCATTGACCTTCGCCGCGATCCGGGCGATCTCGGCGATCCCGTCCTCGGTGAACGAGAGCTGCGCACCGTCGGAAGCCACCAGCGCCGCGTACTGCTTGGTGAGCGCGTTCTCCGGTTCCGTCATGATCCGCACGAAGTCGGCTTCGGTGAGCGGCTTGAGCTCCACGCGGATCGGGAACCTTCCCTGGAGCTCCGGGATCAGGTCGCTCGGCTTGCTCACGTGAAAGGCACCAGCCGCGATGAAGAGCACATGGTCGGTCTTCACCATTCCGTACTTCGTCTGCACGTTCGAGCCCTCGACGATCGGCAACAGGTCGCGCTGCACACCCTCGCGCGACACATCGGGTCCGCCGAAGTCGCCCTTCCCGCCTGCGATCTTGTCGATCTCGTCGAGGAAGATGATGCCGAGCGATTCGACCCGCTCGAGCGCGTCGGCGACGACGTCGTCGAGGTTGATCAGCTTGTCGAATTCCTGGTCGAGCAGGATCCGCCGCGCTTCGGCCACCGCGACGGTGCGCTTCTTGGTGCGCTTGGGCATCAGCTCCGAGAGCATGTCGGCGAAGTTGCTCATGCCCTCCGGTGCACCCTGCTGTCCCATCGCGTCCATCATCGGGGCGGTCTGCGTCACCTCGACCTCCACCTCGCGCTGCTCGAGCTGTCCGTCGCGCAACAACTGCTTGAGCTTCTCGCGCGTGCGCTTGTGCCGTTCGCGCGCGAGCTCCTGGTCCTGCGTCACATTCCCCTCGGGGCCAGCGACGAAGACGCGCTGCGCGTCGCCGGTGCCGGGCGAAGTCCCCGGCGCCGGCTCGGCCGGTACCGGCAACAGCAGGTCCAGGAGCCGGTCGTCCACCCGATCGTTCGCGAGGTCCTCCACTTCCTGCTCGCGCTCGCTGCGCATCATCTCGACGGCGTTCTCCACGAGGTCGCGCACCATCCCCTCGACGTCTCGACCCACGTAGCCGACCTCGGTGAACTTCGAGGCCTCCACCTTCACGAACGGCGCGCCGGTGAGCTTCGCGAGCCGGCGCGCGATCTCCGTCTTCCCCACGCCGGTCGGGCCGATGAGGATGATGTTGTTCGGCGCGATCTCGTCGCGGATGCCCTCGGGCGCGCGTTGCCGGCGCCACCGGTTGCGCAGTGCGATCGCGACGGCCTTCTTCGCCTCCGCCTGCCCGACGATGTACCGGTCGAGTTCGGCGACGATCTTGCGCGGCGACAGGTCGGCGAGGCGCGCGAGCGCCTGCTCCGTGCGTGGAGAGGGCATCAGACCGTCGGTTCGACGATGGTGATCTGCGTATTCGTGTAGACGCAGATCTCCCCAGCGATCACCATCGCACGCTTCACGATCTCGGCCGGCGGCAGCGATGTCTCACGCGTCAAGGCGCGCGCGGCGGCCAGCGCGTACGATCCCCCCGACCCGATCGCGAGAATGCCGTCGTCCGGCTCGATCAGCTCGCCGTTGCCGGAGAGCATGAACGCATTGTCGCGGTCGATGACGATCAAGAGCGCCTCGAGCCGGCGCAGCGCGCGGTCGGATCGCCATTCCTTGGCGAGCTCCACCGCAGCCCGCGCCAGGTTGCCCGGGTGCCGCTCGAGCTTCTCCTCGAACTTCTCGAAGAGCGTGAGCGCGTCGGCGGCCGCACCGGCGAAGCCCGCGAGCACCTTGCCGCCCTTGAGGGCGCGCACCTTCACGGCGCCCGACTTCATCACGGTATCGCCTACGGAGACCTGCCCATCACCGCCGATCGCGTACTTGCCGTCGCGACGCACGGCGAGGATGGTGGTCGCATGGAATGTCGGGAGCGCCATCCGCGTAATATATAGGCGTGGAGACCCCCCGAGCGCCTCGCGAAACGCCCCTGTGGGCCCGCTCCGCACTCGTCGCGCTCGTGCTCGCCGCGGGGTGGTTGCGCCTCCCCGGTCTGACCGCCGAGGAGCCTTGGTTCGACGAGGTGTTCAGCATCGTCCTCGCCTCGCAGGACCTGCCGGAGCTCCTGCGCCGCACCGTCGCCGACCAGACCAACCCGCCGGGCTTCTACCTGCTCCTCTGGGCGTGGACGCGACTCGGTGGATTCGACCTCGCGTGGATGCGCCTGCTCCCGGCGCTCGCGGGCACGCTCACGGTCCCCGCCCTCGCACTCGCCGCCCGTGCCACCGGCGCGACCTGGTCCGGCGCACTCGTCGCGGGCGCGCTCGTGGCGGTGAGTCCGCTCGCACTCGCCATGAGCAGTGAGTTGCGCGCCTACGCTCCGCTCGCGCTCGTCACTGCGCTGGCGATCGCGGCGGCCGCGAGCCGGCGCCCGCTAGCGGTCGCCGGCTGCGGCATGGCACTCGTGTCGATGCACTACTTCGGGGCCCTCGTCGTCGCCGCGCTCGCACTGGGGACGCTCTGGGCGGACCGGAGTCGCCCGCGCATCGCGCTGCTGCCAGCGATCCCTGCCGCCGTCGCGCTCGTCCTCTGGGGACTCCTCGTGTACACGGCCGGCGACACCGGCGCGGTCGGCGGCAATGCGTCATGGATCCCCGCGGTCGGACTGCGCGCGCTCCCGTCGTTCGGCTCGGTCATCATCGGCACCTTCGGCACGACCGCCGGCGCGGTCGCAGTTCCGCTCGTGCTCCTGGTCGCTCTGTTGTTCACGGTGAGGAACAGCGCGAGCTCCACGCGCCTCGTGATCGCAGTGGCCGTCGTCCCGCTCGCGCTGGTCGCCGTCGCAACGTTGCTCACCGGTCGCGCCCTCTGGGTGCCGCGCTACCTCATCGTCGCGATCCCTGGCTGGATCCTGCTCGTCCAGCGCGCGATCGATCACACAGGGCGGTGGCGTGCCTTCGCGATCGGAGCACTGCTGGGCTGGGCGACGCTGGCGGGGATGTTCGCCGAGCAGGCCCGCGTGAAGAAGTCGTCCTGGTCCCTCATCGCGCGCGCGCTCACGGCCGGCGCTCCTCGCACTATCTGTGTGAACGAGTCTTTTGTAGGGCTGCCGCTGCGCTACCAGGCGCTCTCGGCACGGCTGCCGCTCACCGTGCTCGACCTCGAGGCCTGCACCCCGACGCGCGCGCCCGACGCGATCATCCTGCGCGAGGGCACCGAGGAATCACTCGACCGGCTGCGCGCGGTCGGCGCCCGGATCGGTCAGGCGCGCGATCTCGGCACAGCGCTGCCCGCGACATCGATCGTGCGCTTGCACTGGCGGTAGCGCTGCACTCCTGCGCGACCGGGCGACTCCACGTCCGCGCGACCGGCACCCGCACGCCGATCAGGCCCGCGGGTGCGCACTCCGATGCACCGCCTTGAGTCGCTCCACCGACGTGTGCGTGTAGATCTGCGTCGTCGACACGCTCGCGTGGCCTAGCAACTCCTGCACCGCGCGCAGGTCGGCTCCCTGATCGAGCAGGTGCGTCGCGAAGGTGTGACGGAGCGAGTGCGTGCTCAACCCCGCGCCTTCGTCCACGGCCCTGAGCCGCGCGACCACGGCGTTGTGCAGCGTTTTGGGGCTCATACGCTTGCCGAGCCGGCTGAGGAAGAACCCCGTACGTTCTGCGGCGGGTCCCACCTGCGCGATGAGCGTCTCCCGCGCACGCTCGTACTCGCGCAGTGCGCGTTGCGCGTGACTCCCGACTGGGACGATCCGTTCCTTGCGCCCCTTGCCGCGCACCTTCACCATGCCGCTCAGGAGATCGAGGTCCGCACGGTTCACGCCACGGAGTTCGGAGAGGCGGAGTCCGGCGGAGTAGAACAGTTCGAGGATCGCGAGGTCGCGCACATCGGTGAACCTCCCCTCCAGCGCGCGCGTCGTCGCGGCCGTCAGCAGCGTCTCGATCTGCGCGCGGTCGAGATGACCCGGCAGGTGACGCTCGATCTTCGGCGCACCCACCGAGCGCGCCGGATTGGACTCCACGACGTCGGCCCGATGCAGGAACCGATAGAAACTCCGTACCGCCGAGAGAGCCCGCGCACTCGATCGCCGCGAGAGCCCCCCCCGCGCGAGATGCGCGAGCCAAGAGCGCATGGTCAGCCGATCCACCCGCTCCCACGCCACCACGGCCATGCCCAAGTGCACGCGCACGAAGTCCCGGAATCCCGAGAGATCGTGTGCGTACGCCGTGATGGTGTGCGGCGAGACGTCGCGTTCCTTCGCGAGATGCGTCAGGAACTGCGCGACATGATCGTCGACGTCCTCGGGCCGCGCGGCGGCGTCCGCACTCACAGGCACGAGCCCCGAGGCCTCAGTTGCCGTGACGCGGCGATACCATCTCGCCGAAGTGCGCACCAAGGGACGTGAGGAAGCTGTCCATCGTCCGGCTCTGACCGCGCACCTTCATGAACACGCGATACAGTGGCGGCTCGACCCACCCCTCCTCCGTGATCTCCACATGCGTGCCCGACGGACCGGCGTAGACGTAGTACTTCCACTTGCCGCCCCACTTCATCTCGTCCGCACCATCCTCCTCGCCGGAGACGATCGTCGTGATCATGCGGTTCGGTGGTGAGATCGACGTCACCTCGACCGTCACGAGACCGCCAGCGAGCATGTTCTGCTCCCACGTCTCCCGGCGTCGGCCCACGATCGCACGCACCGATCGCACGTCCGACCACCACCCGGCCTGGTTCCCGATCCGGCGCATGACATTGAACACCGTATCCACTGGCGCAGTGATCACGATGGTGCTCTTGATCGTATGTTCGCGCGGTAACCCCCGGCCATAGAACCAGAGGCCACCGAAGAGCAGAGCGGCAAGGAGGATGAAGGTCTTCACGGTCCGATCTCCGACACGGGGGAACGCACGAGGCCGGAATCTTGACTCCACGAGTCGAGCTCCCGTAACGCCCGCTCCGCATACCGGACGCGCTTCAGCACCTTGTCCCGCGGTGGATCCGGCAGCTCCTCCAGCAGGCCGAAATTCGCGTTCATCGGCTGGAAATGGGCTGGGTCGGCCTCCCGCAGGTACCGGTAGAGCGCGCCGAGCATCGTCGTGGGAGGCGGAAGCACCGGCTGCTCCCCGCGCAGCAGCCGGTCCAGATTGATCGCCGCCAGTAGACCCGTCGCCGTGCTCTCGGTGTACCCCTCCACCCCGGTCAGCTGCCCCGCGAACATCGTCGTCGGGGCATCTCGGAGCGCGAGGTGCGGCGCGAGCGACCCCGGGGCATTGAGGTACGAGTTGCGGTGAATGCTCCCGAATCGCAGGAACTCGGCATCGGCGAGTCCCGGGATCAACCGGAAGACGCGCGCCTGCTCCGGCATCCGGAGCCGCGTCTGAAAGCCCACGAGGTTCCACATGCGCCCCGCCTTGTCCTCGCGGCGCAGCTGCACCACCGCCCATGGCCGTCGCCCAGTGCGCGGATCGGTCAGCCCGATCGGCTTCATCGGCCCGAACCGCAGCGTCTCAAACCCGCGCGATGCCATGACTTCGATCGGCATACAGCCTTCGAAGTAGGGCGTATTGGATTCCCATTCGCGAAATTCGGTCTTTTCGCCGGACATCAACCCTTCGTGGAACGCGGCGTATTGCTCGCGGGTCATCGGGCAGTTGATATAGTCACGCCCGTCGCCGCCCATTTCAAAGCTGGCCTCGGCGCCCTTGTCCCAGCGGCTTGCCATCCAGGCGACATCCATGTCGATCGAATCGCGATAGACGATGGGCGCGATGGCATCGAAGAAAGCGAGGCTGTCCGCGCCCGTTGCCTGCCCGATGGACCCGGCAAGCGCCTCGGCGGTCAGCGGCCCGGTGGCGACGATGG
>JANOWT010000163.1:0-5790 GCA_031418115.1 Gemmatimonadota bacterium | reverse complement strand
CAAGGGGATCCCGTTCCAGGATGCGCTCAAGAAGGCCGACGAGGTCCTGCTGCAGGCGACCGGCGGCATCTCGAGCATCATCACGCAGGCCGGTATCGTGAACGTCGACTTCGCCGACGTGCGCACCGTCATGAAGGACGGTGGCTCGGCGATCATGGGCACCGGTATCGGCCGCGGTGAGAATCGCGCGGTCGACGCCGCCAAGATGGCGATCGAGAGCCCGCTGCTCGACAGCGTGACGATCGCCGGCGCGCGCGGCGTGTTGATCAACATCACCGGCGGCAACGAGATGACGCTCGGCGATGTCAACACGATCTCCGACATCGTGAAGGAAGCGGTGGGCGAGGAGTGCGAGATCATCTTCGGTGCGGTGAGCGAGCCGGCGATGCAGGGTGAGGTGCGCGTCACGGTCATCGCCACCGGCTTCGAGCAGAAGAAGGTGCAACAGCCGGGTCTCGTGGGTCGTCAGGCCGCGACGCCGATCATCCCGCTCGACCAAGCATTCCGCAACCGCGCATCGTCAGGTGCGAACAGCGGCAACGCGAGCAGTGCGGGATCCATGGGCAATACGAGCGCGGCTGGCAACGCCGCTCCCAAGCCGCGTCCGGCACCGCGCCCGATCGAGGAGATGAGCGACATGGAGATCCCGACGTTCATTCGGAGACAGATGGATTGAGCACGCGCGCCGCGCGGCTCCTCACTGGTGCGGTGGTCGCGGCTCTCGCGGTCGCCGCATTGCGTTTGCCGGCGCCGAGGCCGGGGCGCCCTGGCGACCTGCTCGACTCACAGCTCGCGCGCCGGTGGTTCGAGCGCGACACGCTCGGGTCGGGCGAGACACTGTCCGAGTTGCTCATGCGGCGCGGACTCAACGCGCGTGACGCTGCCGGTGTGATCGCCGCGACGCCGCTCGATCCTCGCCGCATTCCCGCCGGCCTCAAGGTCGAAGTGAGCGGCGACACCGCCTCGCGCGAACCACAGGAGGTGCGCTTCTTCCTCGGCCTCGACCGCATCGTGCGTGTCACGCGCGTGGACTCGGCCTGGGTCACGAACGACGAACGGATCCCATGGACGACCGACACCGTGCTGGTGCGCGGTGTGGTGCAGTCCTCGTTGTACGAAGCAGTGGAGCAGGGAGCCAAGGATCTCCTGCCCGCTCGTGCGCGACAGGAGCTCGCGTGGGGCATCGCTGACATCTATGAGTATCGCGTGGACATGTCGCGCGAGTTGCAGCAGGGCGACGAAGTGCGTGTGCTGTTCGAGCGCCTGTCGCTGCCCACGGGCAACGTGAAGATCGGCACCGTGATCGCGGCCGGACTTCAGCGCGCCGGCACCGAGGTGCAGGCGATCCGCATGGACATCGACAACGGCCGCAGCAAGTACTACGACCAGAAGGGTCGGTCGCTCGCTGCCACATTTCTTCGGTCGCCGGTGCAGTTCCGTCGCATCTCGAGCAGCTTCGGCAAGCGCAAGCATCCTATTCTCGGCACCTGGCGTCAGCATCAGGGCATGGACTACGCTGCGAGTTCGGGCACGCCGGTGCGCACGATCGGTGACGGCGTCGTCGTCTTCGCCGGCCGCAAGGGCGGCTACGGCAACACGATCGAGGTCCGTCACCCGAATGGCTACGTCACGCGCTACGGTCACCTGCGCGAGTTCGCGAGCGGCATTCGCTCGGGCGCACGTGTCGAGATCGAGAAGACGATCGGCTATGTGGGCATGACCGGCCTCGCAACCGGTCCGCACCTGCACTTCGAGGTGCTCGTGAACGGCGTACAGAAGGATCCGCGCCGAGTGCTGCAGGCGACGGCGGGGCCGCCGCTCACGGGCGCGGACCTCGCGCTCTTCGAGCGCATCCGGGTCGCGACCGTGTTCGCGCTCGACAAGCCGGCGGGTGTCGTCCGCGGCCCGAACGACTGATCGCGCGCCGCCCCACACTCGCGCTGTCGCCGCTGGCCGCCAACCGACCCACAACTGATTCAGGGCCCACCGCGTAGATTTGGCGGTCGCCCTCCTTATGCTCTCCTGGATCTTTGCCCTCGCCGCGGGGCTCGGCCTCGCCGCCCTCGCGTATCGCGTCCGTCCTGCTGCTCCAGCGGCGACGGTCTACGCGTTGCGCGCGTTCGCGGGCACGGTGATGGTCGCGTTACTGCTCGACGCGCCGCTCGGTCCGTCGCGGCCGCTCGCGCCATGGGTCGGACTCGACGTCTCTGCGAGTTGGCGCGCCAGCGGTGACTCGGCGCAGTGGTCCACCGCGCGCGCCCTGGTCGATTCGCTCCGCGCCGCGGGAGCGGACAGCGTGATCCTCTTCGGCGATTCGCTGCGCAGCGACACCGTGCCGACGATCCCTGCTGACATCGCGTCGCGCGTCGGGCCGCTGGTGGACGCGGCGACGGCGGCGGGGCGCCCGCTCGTGCTCGTGACCGACGGCATGCTGGATGATCCGGAACGCATTGCGCGACTGCCACGTGGCTCGCTGGTGCGCGTAGTGACCGCTACCGCGAGGCCCGACGCCGCGATCGCGTTGCTCGATGCTCCCGGTGGTGCACTCGGTGGCGACACCGTTCCAGTGCGCATCGTGGCGAAAGCAGGCGCCGCGGGTTCGACAGCGACGACGCTCGAGTTGCGGCTCGATGAGCGTGTGATCGCCTCCACGCCTGTTCCGGCGCTTGAGGCATTCGAGGAGCACGAGGTGCGCATCGCAGTGCCAGTACCCGCGAGCGATGGCACGCGGCGGTTGCGTGCGGCGCTCGTGGGAGGATCAGCCGCCAATGGCGGTGCCGCCGCGAATGGAGCTGCCGCTGCGAATCGCGACGCCGTCGCCGAGAACGACACAGCCTCGGCGGCGCTGGTGGTCTCTGGTGCCGCCGCCGCGACCTTCATCTCGAGCGCGCCCGATCAGGACGCTCGCTTCGCGCTCTCGGTGCTGCGTGGCACGCGCCGTGGCCCGGTGCAGGCCTTCTGGAGAGTCGCGCCGGGGCAGTGGCGTACCGATGGCAGTCTTCGCCCCGCTTCGGAGGCTACGGTGCGGCAGGCGGCAGCCTCGGCGCCGCTACTCGTGCTCCATGGCGATACCGCGATCTTCGGCGCGCCGCGCGCACTCGGTCGCGGCGCATTGGTGCTCTTCGCACCGCCGGCCGCGGGCGAGGACTACTACCCGGCCGGCACCGGCGACTCGCCCGTTGCTGCCGTGCTCTCGGGTGTGCCGTGGGATTCCCTCCCGCCGCTCGACGTCGCGCCCATGGCCGCGCGAGGATCGCCAGCGGTGATCGCGCGCCGGGCTCGGCGGTTCGAGGAGCGAACGGTGTTCCATCTGGAGGAAGGCGCACGCCGCACCGTGATCGTTCCTGCTTCCGGACTCTGGCGCTGGCGCCTGCGCGGCGGCCGTGCGTCTGATGCGTTCGACGCGGTGTGGGGAAGTGTCTTCGATTGGGTCGGTGCCGAAGACCGGAACGGTGCGCCAGTTGAGGCCCGAGCCAGAGCGAGTGCCGAATGGGTGCCGCGGCGCGCGTCCGTCGCGTCGGGTGCCGTGGGCGAGGGCGTGCCCATGGATCGGGCGCCGAGGGCGCTCACCGCGTGGTGGCTGGCCGCGGCGGCGATCATCGCGCTCTGCGCGGAATGGCTCCTGCGCCGAAGGATCGGGTTGCGCTAAGTCGGGTGCGGAGGGTTATACAGCACACGTATTGTCCCGTGCTGTACGGCGCCGGTAGATTGGGGGCATACCCCGACCGGAGGTTGATCGTGAGAAAGCCGCGCGCCAAACCGAATCCGAGGCGGAAGAACATGTACATCGACCAACGGAAGCTCGAGGCGGCGCGGGCACTGCTGGGCACCGACTCCGACACGGCCACGATCGACGCAGCGCTCGACTCGGTGCTATTCGCCGACGAGATCATCTCGGGGCTACGCGGACTGGCCGCTGCGGGTGGTCTGGAATACTTCGACGAGCGCGAGCGCCCTCAGCGGTGAAGTTCACGATCGATAGCAACGTATTCGTGGATGCCGTGCGATCGCCTCAGCGCCTCGACGATCACCTGCTCGCGTCGTTCGAGCGTCGAGGACGCATCGTCGCGCCAACGCGTCAGGAATGGCGCAAGGCGGGGCGGCTCATGAGCGAGACGCCCACCGGCTCACCGTACGCGGCGCGGCAGAACGACCTGCTCCTCGCCACTCAGGCGAGGGAGAGGGGTTGGATGGTCATCACCCGCGATCGAGATTTCACGGAGCTCCGCTCCAGTGTGCCGGGACTTCAAGTCATGGCGCCTTTTCCGCCACTCCCTCGTACCTGACCCACGGCCCGCCTCTTTTTCGATGAATGCGATGTCCCTCGCGCACCGGAGGCTGGGAAGCATGTGCGAGGAAACATGAGGATCCCGGCTGCGGGAATCCGGTTCGGGTCGGCGCGCCCCGAGGGCGTATCGTCACCCCGCAGCTCCCACACGTCCTCAGTCTCTTGATGAACGGTACGAAATATTGTACAATGGTGCGTACAGTATTCCTCAAGAGGCCTTCGTGCAGCGACTCCAGCCCAGCCGAGACATCCAGCCCGTGAGCGAGTTCCGCGCGAACGCCGCGAAGTTCATTGAGCAGGTCCGAGAGACCAAGAAGCCGTTGGTGATCTCCCAGCATGGCCGCGGGGCGGCGGTGCTGGTGGATTACGACGTCTTTTTTGATCTCATGGACGAGCTCGAGATCCGTCGCGCCTTTGCGGAGTCGGAAGTCTCGATCCGGGAAGGGCGCGGGATTCCGAACGAGGTCGTGATGCAGGAACTGCGAGAGCGCTACGGGCTCTGAGGATCATCTGGGAGGAGTCTGCGCACCGGACGCTTGGCGAAGCCATCGCGTGGTGGATCTCGGCGGACGCTCGCGGTCTGCCGACGTTCATCAATGAGCTACGCTCCGCCATCGCGCAGCTGGAGCGATTCCCCTGGTCCGGACCCGTCTGGCGCGACGGCGAGGCCGCGAACCAACGCGCGCTGCTCGTCGGGCCGTACCTCTTGCTCTACGCCGTCAGCGATGCGGCCGTACATATCGTGCGCCTTCATCATGTGCGCCGTGCACCGGGAGAGCCCGACCTGACTCTCCTGCGGTGAGCGGAGTCGCGTGCCGCTGGACTAAATTTCCGCCCATGGCCCTCCTCTTCCGCAAGAAGGACGACACTCCCCGCAAGTCGCTCTGGCAGCGCATCAAGGACGTCGCGCTCGCCGACGTGGCAGTGCTCGCCCGCGGCGGCGTGGACCAGGGCTCGCTCGAGCTGCTCGAGCAGACGCTACTCGAGGCCGACTTCGGCGTGCCGGTCACACTGCGGCTCGTGGACGCGGTGAAGCACCAAGCGACGCGCGGCACGGTGAAGACACAGGACGAGTTCCTCGGCTCGCTTCGCGTCGCGATCGAAGCAGCGCTCCGAGCTGGCAACAGCGACCCCGCCTTCACGCTCCCCTCCGAGAAGCCCGCCGTGGTGCTCGTGCTCGGCGTGAACGGCGCCGGCAAGACCACGTTCATCGGCAAGCTCGCGTCCAAGCTGCGCGCCGAGGGCAAGTCGGTGCTGCTCGGCGCGGGTGACACGTTCCGCGCGGGCGCGATCGATCAGCTGCGGGTGTGGGCGGAGCGCACCAAGAGCGAGTTCGTGGGTGGCACGCCCGGTGGCGATCCCGGGGCGCTCGCGTGGCAGGCGATCGACGCCGGCGTGGCGCGCGGGGTGGACGTGGTGATCATCGACACCGCAGGGCGTTTGCACACGAGCGGCGCGCTCATGGACGAGCTCAAGAAGGTGCAGCGCGTGGTGGAGAAGCG
>JANOWT010000162.1:0-4102 GCA_031418115.1 Gemmatimonadota bacterium | reverse complement strand
CACGAGGAGGCGATGGGGGACGAGGACGTCCACGCGGCGCCGGCCCGCGAGGCGGACCCCGACCTGAAGGTCCGCCTGCACGCGGCGATCGACGCGCTCTCGGAGGGCCTGCGGATGACGGTGCTGTTGCACGACCTCGAGGGCTACACGCATGCGGAGATCGGCACCATGCTCGGCGTGGCCGAAGGGACCAGCAAGGCACGGTTGTTCGAGGCACGCGCGAAGCTGCGCGTGGCGCTGAAGGACTTCGATGACTTCTCCAACGACTGATGACGGGTGAATGATGAAGGATGAGAGTTTGGACGACCTCCTGCGGGAGGCGAAGCAGAGCTACCGCGTACCTCCCGAGGCGCCGTTCGACGCGATGTGGGAGCGGGTCGAGCGCGAGGCGTTCGACGGGCCGCGTGCGCTGGTCCCGATCCATGGCGACGCGGTGGTGCTCGACGGCGTACGTCGCGATGCACCGCGCCGGCGCGGTTGGCTGTCGCCGCTCGCGGGTATCGCAGCGACGCTGCTCGTTGGGTTCGGGCTCGGTCGGTTCACCGCACCAACCGACGGAGTCTCGGGAGGTGCCGTTGGCGCACCTGAGGTCATCGCGGTCGGCATGGTCGCGCCGGGCGATCGTGTCGGGCAAGGAGCGTCCGCGGCGAATGTCGCCGAGCCGCTGCAGCGCGCGACGTATGAATACCTCGCGCGCGCCGTCGCTCTGCTCGACTCGCTCCCGAGGTCGGCGCAGGGCACGCCGTTGCGCAGTGATGCGCGATTCGTGGCCGACGCGTCGCAGTTGCTGAGTACCACGCGCTTGTTGCTCGATTCCCCCGCCGCATCTGACCCGCGCATGCGCGCCCTGTTCGAGGATCTCGAGCTCGTGCTCGCGCAGGTCTCGCGTCTCCGTTCGGCGCCCCGCGCCGACGAACTGACATTCATCGCCGAAGCGATGGACGAACGCGCCGTGGTGCCGCGCCTGCGCACCGTGACCGCGTCGTACACCGCCTCCGGATACTGAGGACTCCATGCTGAATCGATTCGTTCTCGCTGCCCTGATCCTCCTGCCGTCGTCGGTCGCAAGAGCGCAGCAGTCGCCCGCGCCCGTCGCGCCCGCGCCCGTGCCCGTTCGTGCCGCCGCTGCCGCGCTCGCGCAGTCGAGCGCCGCCGCGTCCGTCGCCGCCGTCGCATGGGCGCAGTCCGCCCTGTCGCCGTCCGTTGCGGGCTTCGAGACCGCACGCGCGGACTGGACCGCGCGCTTTCCGCAGGACCCCGCCGACTCCGTCTACCGCGAAGCGCGGTCCCAGCTCAATCGTGGAGAATGGCGCCGCGCTTCGACGCTCTTCGGCCAGGTCGCGCAACGGCAGCCGTCGTCGGCATACGCGGCCGACGCGCTCTACTGGCAGGCCTTCGCGCTCTACCGGATCGGTGGCGTGACGGAGCTGCGCGAAGCCCTCGCGGCGCTCGACGCGCGCAAGAGTCGATTCCCCCGCGCCGGCAACACCGACGAAGCGGAGACGCTCACCACGCGCGTGAGCGGCGCCCTCTCGGCACGCGGCGACGCCTCGGCGCAGTCGCGCGTTCGTGCGTCGGCATCCGGTGCGGCGACGAGCTGCGACAGTGAGGAACTCTCGGTGCGCGCGTCGGCGCTGAGCGTGCTCATGCGCAACAACCCCGAGCAGGCGATGCCGATCGCGACCAAGGTGCTCGCCCGTCGCGATGAGTGCTCCGTCTCGTTGCGACGAAACGCCGTGATGATGGTGGGCAACACGGGCGATGCGGCCTCGCGCGCGATGCTGCTCGACGTCGTGAAGACCGACCCGTCGCCCTCGGTACGCTCCGAAGCGGTCGGCTACCTCGGCAAGAGTGGCGAGGAAGTCGTGCCGGTGCTCGAGGCTGTGATCCGTGCCGACAGTTCCGAGAGCGTGCAAAGGTCGGCAGTGCGCGCGTTGGGCGCCAACCAGTCGCCACGGGCGCGTGCGGCGATCCGCGCGCTCGTCGAACGGTCGACGGCGCCGGAGCGGTTGCGGCTCGAAGCGCTCTCGACGTTCGATCGGTCGGAGTCATTCGGAGGCAATTTCACGTTGACGGCGCCGCTGGCTCCGCTGTCGCCCGTGCCGCCGATGCGCCCCGTGCCGCCACTGCCGGCAACTGCTCCGTCGGCACCGCGCGCGCCTGCCGACCGCTCGATGCGCGAAGAGGAGATGGCCGTCGAGACCGCCGCACGGGCAATGGCGGCCGATCGTGCGGTCGCGGCAGCCAGTCCCACCCCCCGTGCGAATGCAAATCCCAACGCACGCGTCAGCGTCGAATCCCGCATGACCACGATGACAGAGAACGCGTACACCTTCTCGCGTTCAGGGGACGAACAATCCGATCGCCGGATCTCCGCCGAAGACGCGGCCTGGCTGCGTGGGCTCTACCCGCGCCTCGAGACGACGCGCCTCAAGTCCGCGGCCGCCGCCGTGCTCACCCGCGCCACCGATGAGCCCACGAGCACCTGGCTCATGGCACTCGTGCAGCGCGACGACGAGCCGTCGGAAGTACGCAGCGCGATCCTCGCGCGCCTCGGCCGCGACCTGCCGATCGCGCAGCTCAGCAAGCTCTACGACACCGGGTCGAGTCGCACCATGCGCCAGCAGGTGATGCAGGTGCTCGGGTCACGCACCGAACCCGAAGCGACCGACAAGCTGATCGAGATCGCGCGTACCGGCACCGATCCGCAGTTGCGGCAGTCAGCGATCTCGGCACTGAGCCGCAAGAAGGACCCGCGCACCATGCAGCTCCTGCTCGAGCTGATCGACCGGTGACCGCGCGCACGCTCACGCTCGGCGCGGTCGCGCTGGGCATCACGGTGGTGGCGACGCTGCGCGCGCAGGGCAGTGCGCTCGACCGGCGTGTGAGCGCCGTGGCCGACGGCGCGGTCGAGCTCCACTTCGCCGCGCGCCCCGATGCGTGCGGCGATGGAGCGCACTGGTATCGCGTGGGCGACGATGCGTGGTACGGTTCGTTCATGGGATCGGACGACACCGCGGCGCGCGTCGCCTGCACCGAGGGCCCTGTTCGTGTACGCGTCGCGCTCGCGTCGCGGGAGATCGTGCGCATCACGAGCTACGTCGGACCGCTGCAGCACGCAGAAGGCGCGACCGATCTCGGTGAGGTCCCCGCCGCCGAGGCGTCGGTGTGGCTACTCACGCTGGCATCGCGGCTCGACGGGCGTCCCGCGCGCGAAGCGATCCTCCCCGCCGTACTGGCGCGTGGTGGTGCGCCGGTCGCGCTGCTGCAGAGCGTGGCACGCAATGAGGACCTGTCGCATGACACCCGTCGCGCCGCGTTGGGCGCGCTGCCACGCGTCGTCGACGACGTCGGCGTGTCGTCGCTCATCGCCTTCACCACGCAGCCAGCCGATCCCTGGCTCGCACGCGAGGCGCTGCGTGTCATCGCGCGCAGCGGCGACCCGCGGGCGCGGACGCAGTTGCGCACCGTTGTGCAGGACACCAAGCGCGACGAGGACTTGCGATTGATCGCGATCAGTGCGCTCGGCAACGAGTACGCGACCGCCGCCGACGGTGCTCTGCTTCGCGAAGCGTACCGGACGTTCGACAGCGAGCGCGCACGCGGTGCAGTGCTGAGCGCGGTGGGGAGCGTAGGTGGCAAGGCCGCCACGGAGTGGCTGCTCGGGATCGCACGGAGCAGCGATCAGAGTCCGGGGCTTCGCACTCGCGCGGTGCAGGCGCTGGAGCGGATCGACTCACCAGAGGCGATCAACGGCCTGATCACGCTGGCATCGCCGAGGCCGTAGCTCGCCGGTCAGTGCCGCGCGAACACCGACGTCCGCCCCTGCGCCGTGAACGCCGTCACGTCGTACTTCTGGTACCCCGACACCGGTCCCTGCTCCATGCCCGGCGCGCCGATCGGCATGCCGGGCACCGCGAGGCCGCGGATCGCCGGCTTCTCCGTGAGCATCTTCTTCACATCGGACGCCGGTACATGACCCTCAACGAGATAGTTGCCCACCACGACGGTATGACACGACTGCAGTGACGCGGGCACGCCGAGCTCGCGCTTCACGCCGGAGAGATCCTCGGTGTCGATGGTCTTCACCGTGAAGCCGTTG
>JANOWT010000161.1:0-2334 GCA_031418115.1 Gemmatimonadota bacterium | reverse complement strand
TTCACCGTCGACATGCTGAGCCCCACGCTCGCCGAGCGGCAAACGTCGATCCCCACGCACACGCCGTTGCCAAAGACGATGGGCCTCACCGGCGAGCGGCCGCAGTGGATGCGCAACATGCTGCACCTCGGGCGCGGCGATGGCTCATGGGCGCAGGTCGCCGACTTCGCCGGCGTCGCCGCCACCGACTGGACCTGGGGGTCGGCCTTCCTCGACGTCGACCTCGACGGGTTTGAAGATCTGATCACGGTGAGCGGGCACCGTTGGGATATCCGCGACGCCGACAGCTTCGACCGTGTGCGCAACGCCTTCCCCCGCGTGCCATGGAACAGGGAACAGGGCGAGTTCCCGCGTCTCGCCACGCACAACATCGCGCTGCGCAACAATGGCGACGCGACCTTCGCCGCGATGAAGAACGGCTGGGGGCTCGGCGCCGAACGCGCGATCTCGCAGGGGATCGCGCTCGCGGACTTCGACCTCGATGGTGATCTCGACCTGATCGTCACTCGACTCGACGCGGCGGCGCAGTTGTATCGCAACGACGCGGCTGCACCGCGCATCGCCGTGCGGCTCGTCGGCGAGGGCGGCAACCGAACGGGCGACAACCGAGCTGGCGAGAACAGATCCGGTGTCGGAGCCGTGGTGAGCGTCGCCGGCGGCGCGCTGCCCGCGCAGTCGCGCGAGGTGACAGCCGGCGGGTACTACCTCTCGGGCAGCGAGCCGCTGCTCACCTTCGCCGCCGCACCGGACGCGGACCTGCGTCTCTCCGTGCGCTGGCCCGACGGTCGTGAGAGCACGATCGCCAACGCACGCGCGAATCGCCTCTACGAGATCAATGAGCCGACTGCACCCGCGCCCGCTGCGCAAACGCCGAGAGCGACGACGTCTGGCCCTCTCGCTGTGCGCATCTCGCCCTTGTTCGAGGACGCCACCACTCGACTCGGCGGCCACATACACCACGAGAGCACCTACGAAGACGTCCGCCGCCAGAGCCTTCTCCCCGGCCGACTGAGCCAGCTCGGCCCCGGACTCGCCTGGGCAGACGTCGACGGCGACGGACGCGAGGATCTCGTCGTCGGTGCAGGGAAGGGCGGCTCGCTCACCGTGCTTCTCAACCGCGGCGATCGGTTCACGCCCACCCGCGCGGGCGCGCCGGCCGCCGGCGACCTCACCGCGATCGTGCCGCTGCCCGACGGACGCGGCGGCGTGCGCCTCGCCGTGGGCCAAGCGAACTACGAAGCAGGCACGCTCGACTCCGCACTCACGATCCCTGGTGTAGTGAGTATCGCGCTCTCCCGCGGCTCGGGTTCAACGGCGACCATCCGCGGCGGCACGGCCAACGCGGGCCCGGCTAACGCCGCACCGCTCGCTGCCGGCGACACCGCCAGCGTAGGCCCGCTCGCCGCCGGTGACGTGAACGGCGACGGCTTCCTCGATCTCTTCGTCGGCGCACGCGTCGTCGGTGGCGCCTGGCCGATCCCCGCGCCGTCGCACCTGCTGCTCGGGAGCGCCGACGGCAGCTTCGCCCTCGACGCGGTCAATGCAAGAGCGATGGCCTCGCTCGGCCTCGTCTCGGCAGCGTTGCTAGTGGACGTCACCGGCGACGCCGCACCCGATCTCGTGGTCGCCGGTGAGTTCGGCCCTGTGCGTGTCCTTCGCAACGACCGGGGAACACTGGTCGACGCGACCACGCAACTCGGCTTGGACAAGCTGCGCAGCCGCTGGAACGGCCTCGCCGCCGGCGACTTCGACGGCGACGGTCGGCTCGATCTCGTCGCCACGAGTTGGGGTCGCAACCTCCCCTGGGGCGCGAGCGCCTCGCGCCCTCATGTTCTATATATGGGCCCCCTCGGCGGCGAAGGGCTCGGGCTCGTCTTCGCCCGCGCCGACTCCCTGACCAAGCAGGAGATGCCGCTCGAGAGCTTCGCGCGCTTGGGCGTGGCCTTCCCTGCGTTGCGCTCGCGCGTCCCCACCTACGGCGACTTCGCCAAGCGCTCGGTGCAGACGCTCTTCGGTGCCGACACACTTGGCGCGGTGCGGATCGGCGCGACGACCTACGATCAGACGCTCCTGCTCAATCGCGGCGACCGGTTCGAGGCGCGGTCCCTGCCGGCCATGGCCCAGCGCGCACCGGCGTTCGGGGTGAACGTCGCCGACTTCGATGGGGATGGTCGTGAGGATCTCTTCCTCGCTCAGAACTTCTTCCCCACCGAGATCGCGACCATGCGATTCGACGCCGGGGTCGGGCTCGTGCTGCTCGGCGACGGTGCGGGTGGGTTTCGCGCGCTCAGCGTGGGTGAGGCCGGGGTCGTGGTGCGGGGCGACCAGCGCGGG
>JANOWT010000160.1:0-1954 GCA_031418115.1 Gemmatimonadota bacterium | reverse complement strand
CTTCGGCAGCGTAGCGATCCTCCTCTGGCTCGATCCGGTGCTCTTCGGTGTGAGTATCGCTGCGCTCCCGCCGGCACTCTGGGCGCTCGTGCGGTTCCGTCCGCGACTCGAGGAGTCGGTGAGAGATCTGCGCGAACGGAGTGCGACGATCGGCACCTTTCTGCTCGAGACGCTCCTCGGGATGCGTCTCGTGGTGTCGATGAATGCGCAGGAGCATGAGGTCGCGCGCTTCCGAGAACGGAACGACGGATTCGTGGGTGCATTGATGCGGATGCAGCGCCTCACGTATCTCTCGGGTGGGATGCCGGGATTGGTGCTCACGCTCGGCAGCAGTGTGGTCTTCCTCGTGGGCGGGTGGCGCGTGATCGAAGGCGCGATCTCGATCGGCACGCTGGTGGCGTTCCTGGCGTATCAGGCGCGATTGATCGGTCCGATCCAGGGGATGATGGGACTCTACGCGAACGTCGCGACGGCGCGCGTCTCGTTGCGACGCGTGCATGAGATCCTCGACACGCCGGCCGAGGTGGTGGAGTCGGCGACGCCGACCGCGCTCCCGGCGGCGCGTGGAGCACTCGCGTTCGAGGAGGTGACGCTGACGTTCTCGCGTGGAGCACCGGTGCTTGAGGGCGTGAGTCTCACCGTACGTGCCGGCGAGCATGTCGCGATCGTCGGGCGAAGCGGTGAGGGCAAGAGTACGATCGCCGACCTGCTCATGCGGCAGCTCGATCCCGACGCGGGGCGCGTGATGCTCGACGGGCACGATCTGCGAGGCGTGCGACTCGCCGATCTCAGGCGGCATGTCGTGGTGGTGGATCAGGACCCGGTGGTGTTCAACGCACCAATGGACGAGAACATCCGTTATGCGCGTCCCGACGCGACCGACGAAACGGTGCGCGTGGCGGCCGAACGCGCCGGACTCGGTGCGTTGATCGCGCGGCTGCCGGAGGGGATCCGCACCTCGGTGGGGGAGCGTGGGCGTGCGCTCTCGGCAGGTGAGCGACAGCGTCTCGCGATCGCGCGCGCGTTCTTGGCCGATCCTGCGGTGCTCGTGCTCGACGAAGCGACTGGGGCGCTCGATCCGGCGACCGAGGCCGAGGTCGCGAGTGGTTACGAGGCGGTGATGCAGGGGCGGACGACGATCGTGATCACGCATCGGTTGGCACTGGCGCAACGCGCGGAGCGGATCGTGGTGCTCGATGGCGGGCGGATCGTGCAGGAGGGGGCGGCGGCTGAGCTGCTTGCCGGCGGCGGCGCCTTCGTGGAGCTGTTCGCGGTGCGGGCGTTGCCGGCTTGATCTGCTCATGACGTGCGTATGATCCTCACTCTGGATGACGCGCCGTTCGCGGGACGCACGGGGCGCGGCGTGCGTGTCGCGGTCGTCGACAGCGGGGTCGCGTCGGGGCATCCGCACGTCGGTGACGTGCTGGAGGCGGTGGCGGTCGGTCGCGTCGGCGCAGGATCGGTCTCGGAGACGTCGGCGCTGGATGTGATGGACCGCATCGGGCATGGGACGGCAGTGGCAGCGGCGATCCGCGAGAAGGCACCCGAGATCGAACTCGTCTCGGTGAAGGTCTTTCACCGCTCGCTCGCGACGACTGCCGAGTTGTTGGCGGAGGGGATCGCACGCAGTGTCGCGTTGGGCGCTCGACTGATCAACTTGAGTCTTGGCACCGCGAATCCGGCGCACGAGGGACTGCTTCGCGACGCCGTAGCGGAAGCGGCGCGCAACGGGGCGATCGTGGTGACGGCGCTGGAGTCGGAGGGCGTGCGGTGGCTGCCGGGCGCGCTGTCAGGCGCAACGCCAGGCGTGGCAGCGGTGGTCGCCGACTGGGAGGGCGCGCGCGATGCGATCGCCGTGCGCACGGAAGAGGACGGTCGTCTCGTATTCGTCGCGTCGCCGTTCCCGCGGCCGATCCCTGGTGTGCCCAAGGAGCGGAATCTCTCGGGCGTCTCG
>JANOWT010000159.1:0-2302 GCA_031418115.1 Gemmatimonadota bacterium | reverse complement strand
CGGCAGTGATGGAGCAGCGCGATGCCGCACGCGCGGTGATCGACGCGGCAAAGGGCGGCGAGGTCCGGTTCGCCCTGGTCGACGGCGCACTGCTCGCCGATGGCGCTCCGTTCGATTCTCCCCTGCTCGCGTCGCGCTTCGAGGTCTACGGCGTCGAAGAACTCGCCGTCACCGCGCAGGCGATGCAAGCGGATCTGCTGGAGCTCGCGCGCGTGCTGGCAGCCACTCCGGGAAAGGGGGATCAGGTCGCACGCTTCGCGGCGCGACAGACTGCGATCGATGCAAAGGCGTTGCCGCGACGTTTACGCGCAAGGACCGCCGACGATGCGGTTCCGGACGTGTTGTCGACTCCGCCCAGCGCGCCGTCCAAGCGGGCCTCGGGGCCATCGCGGCGCCCCACCCCTGGGGCGCAGCCTCCGGTCGGCGCGAAGCCTTCCCGCCCGTCGACTCCGGGGATCTCGGCGATCCCAATCGAAGAACCCCTGAGCGGGCCCATGCGGCGACGGACACCGGCTCTGCTATCAGCCGCAGTCGTGCCGCCGCCGCCCGAGGCTCGAGATGCCCCCGAGCGACTCGCCGCCGCGATCCCGATGCCCGAGACTGCGGTGCCGGCGCTCGCGCAAGCACGCGATGACGCACAGGCCGCCGACACGCCGGAACGACTGGCCGCCGCGCTCGAGCGGCTCGTCATCATCTGCGATATGGCGTTCCGACAGGGACGGCACGGCGACCTCGTCGAGTCATTGACGACGCTCGTTGCACTCGAGTACTTGCTCCTTGAGCGCGACAGCTCTGACGCGAGACGTCAGGCACTCAACCATTCCGTGCGCACGCTCGCGAAGCCGGTGCTCCTGCGACAGGTCGCGGTGTTGCGCCACGCCCTTGCCGCCGATCCGGTCGCGGCCGAGCGACTGCAACAGGTGCTCTACCGCTTCGGCGTCGACGGCGCCGAAGCGGTCATCGACGAATTCGCGTCGGCACCCACCGAAGCGGCGCGTGCGATCTGCGTCGAGTCGCTCCGCGGCCTGCGCCGCGCCTACGACGCGCTCGTGACATTCGCGCGCGATCCGAATGAGTCGGTGGTGAGGCAGACCGCGCGACTCCTTGGAGAGCTCCGCGATCCGAGGGCCCGCGAGATCCTCGAAGAGTTGCTGCAGCATCCGGATGCCCGCACGCGACGCAGCGTGGTCGCCGCGCTTGCGAACGACGGCCAGGCCGATGCACTCGAATCGGTCGCTTTGGCGCTCACCGACGACGCGGTGCTCGTGCGCCTCCGCGCGGTCGCTGCGCTCACGGCGCACCGCGAGCCCGAGGTGCTGCGCTGGCTCGCGAGTCTGATCGCGCACGAGAGCGACCGCGAGGTGCTCTACGCCGCCATCGCGGCGTTGGGCACGATCGCGACCGCGGACGCAGTGCAGGCGCTCATCCCGATCGCCGAGGGCGAGGGCGCGAACCCGCTCAGGAGGAGTGCGGGGATGCGCATTCAGGCCTGCACCGCGTTGACGATCATCCGCGCACCGGCCGCGATGGCCGCCGTACAGGTGCTGCGGAACGACCGGGACCGTGACGTGCGAGAGGCGTCGGTGCGGCTCGTGGCGCAGGCGCAGCGCCGCACGAGCACCACCGGCATGCCGGTGATCAGCGGGCCGTGAAGTCGGTCTTGCTCGTGACCGCCTTGCACGCCGCCGCGATCAGCGTCGCGGCATGGTCGAGGTCGACAAGGCTGACCATCTCATTGGGCGAGTGCATGTAGCGGTTCGGCACCGAGAGCAGCATCGTCGCGACGCCCTCGCGCGCGAGGTGGATCGCGTCAGCATCGGTGCTGGTGTTGCGCCCGGCCGCGTGCAACGTGAACGGGATCCGCAGCAACTCGGCGGTGTCGCGCACGATCTTGAATGCGACCGGTGAGACGACCGAGCCGCGGGAGAGCACCGGACCGCTGCCGAGCTTGGAGTCGCCGTGTTCCTTCTTCTCCATGCCGGGGTGGTCGGTCGCGAAGGTGACGTCGACGACGATCGCCATCGCCGGACCGACCCGCTCACCTGCCACGCGCGCGCCGCCGCCGAGGTATGCGATCTCCTCCTGCGTGGTCGCCACCGCCACCACGCGCGCCTCGCCGGGGTCGGCGGCATAGCGGCGCAACGCCTCGAGCACCACGAAGGCGCCGATCCGGTCATCGATCGAGCGTGAGACGATCCGGTCGTTGGGGAAGTCGAGCGTGCGCGAGTCGATCACGCCGGCGTCACCGATCGAGAGTCGCGCCTCGGCCTGCGCACGAGTGGACGCGCCGATGTCGATCCAG
>JANOWT010000158.1:0-12958 GCA_031418115.1 Gemmatimonadota bacterium | reverse complement strand
CTTGTGCAGCCGTCGCTGTCGGAGTCATCAGTGCGGCGCCGATCGCGATCATGGCGAGCCCGCGAGTTCCGACATCGGACATCGTGAGGTGGAGCATCGTGTTCACCGGAGCAGGACGGATGACGCGCGGACCGACGTCAGCTCCGCGACGCCGGAGTATGGAGCGAGCCGCGGTCTCGCGCCATCCACCTACACGCGACATCCACCTCGCGCGCCACCCGCCGCCGCGTCACCCGCGGACGCGCCACGCGCCGCCACGCCGAGCCTCGTAGATTCCCGCATTCCCTCCCTCCCATGCCAATGACATCGACCGCCACTCTGAGGATCTCCGACGCGCTCTTGCTGCGCGATCGCGGTTTCGTCGATGGATCCTGGCTCACCGCACCTGAGACCTTCGACGTTCGCAACCCGGCAACGGGCGCACTGCTCGCGCAGGTGGCCGACCTCGGTCCCGCCGAGTCCGAATCGGCCGTCGCAGCAGCGGCCCGTGCGCAACCGGCCTGGGCCGCTCGCACCGCCAAGGACCGCGCCGCCATCCTGCGCCGCTGGTTCGACCTCATCGTCGCGGCGCAGGACGACCTCGCCGCCGTCATGACGGCCGAGCAGGGGAAGCCACTCGCGGAGGCGCGAGGCGAGGTCATCTACGGCGCCGCGTTCATCGAATGGTTCGCCGAAGAAGCCAAGCGCACCTACGGCGAAGTGATCCCCACTCCAGTGCCGGGCCGCCGCCTGCTCGCACTGCGACAGCCGGTCGGCGTAGTAGCCGCGATCACGCCCTGGAACTTCCCTATCGCGATGCTCACGCGCAAAGCCGGCCCCGCGCTCGCCGCCGGCTGCACCTTCGTGGTGAAGCCTGCGCACGAGACGCCGCTCTCGGCGCTCGCGCTCGCGGTGCTCGCGGAGCGTGCGGGCATTCCGTCCGGCGTCTTCAACGTGATCCCCTCGACGCGCGCGAGCGAAGTCGGAAAGGTGCTGACCGAGAGTCCGCTCGTGCGGAAGTTCTCGTTCACGGGGTCGACCGCGGTGGGGAAGATCTTGATGGCGCAGTGCGCGTCGACGGTGAAGCGCGTCTCGCTCGAGCTCGGCGGCAACGCGCCCTTCATGGTGTTCGATGATGCCGACATCGACGCAGCCGTCGCTGGCGCGGTCGCGTCGCGGTATCGCAATGCCGGACAGACCTGCGTCTGCGCGAATCGATTCCTCGTGCAAGCGGGTGTGGTCGGCACGTTCACGAGCAAGCTCGCCGTCGCCGTCGCAGCTCTGGCTGTGGGCGACGGGACGACGCCCGGCGTGGTGCAAGGACCGCTGATCTCCGAGCGCGCCGTGCAGAAGGTCGAGCGCCTCGTCGCCGACGCCAAGGCTCAGGGCGCACGCCTCGTCTGCGGCGGTGCACGTCATGCACTCGGCGGCACCTTCTACCAGCCCACGGTGCTTGCCGACGTCACAGCGGCGATGGCGATCGCGCGCGAGGAGATCTTCGGGCCGGTGTCGACCGTGTTCTCATTCGTCGACGAAGCGGAGGCGATCGCGATGGCGAACGACACGCCGTTCGGGCTCGCCGCCTATGCGTACACGCGCGACCTCGCGCGTGCCTGGCGTATCGCCGAGCGGCTCGAGTATGGAATGGTCGGGATCAACGAGGGAGTGATCTCGACCGAGGTGGCGCCGTTCGGCGGCGTGAAGGAGAGCGGGATCGGTCGTGAGGGCGCGCGGCAGGGGATCGAGGAGTACTTGGAGATCAAGTACGTGGCGATGGGTGGGCTCGGCGGCTGATCACGCGAATCAACGGCGAGTCACTTGCGAAGGATCTTGTCCATCGGCCGTCCCTTCGCCAACTCGTCCACGAGCTTGTCCAAGCAGCGGATCTTCTGCATCAACGGATTCTCGATCTCTTCGATCCGAACGCCGCAGATGACGCCGGTGATCTTGCCGGCATTGGGGTGAAGCGACGGCGCCTCGTCGAAGAACTTCTCGAAGTCCGTCCTTCGCTCGATCAGCGTCGCCAGTGCGTTCGGGCTGTACCCCGTCAGCCAGCAGATGACCTCATCAAGTTCCGCTTTCGTTCGCCCCTTCTTCTCCGCCTTATTCACATAGTGCGGATACACGCTCGCGAACGACATCTTGAAGATCCGATGCGTTTCCATGGGTGGAATTTGAACGAAACTTCTGCATGCCGCCAGCCATGCTCAGGTGCCTGAGGATGCCCGTAGCGCCTTACGATGATACCACACACTTAGGTATTGACCAAAGTATCCAGACGCCATAGCTTGCTTGGAGCAGTTCAGACAACCAAGCACCATGGATGGTGTCGATCATGGTCCAATTCGCCGCCGCAGACGAAGTATTTCACGCCCTGTCCAATCCGACTCGGCGCAAGGTCCTCGAGCGACTCTCAGTCGGACCCGCCACCGTCAGCGAACTGGCGGAGCGGTTCGACATGCAGCTCCCCTCGTTCGTGCAGCACCTCTCGGTGCTCGAACAGAGCCGACTCGTCAAGTCGAAGAAGCGCGGACGAGTGCGGACGTATGAGCTCGCACCCGAGCGCTTCAGGGTCGTCGAGGACTGGCTGTCCGCGCGCCGTCAGGTGTGGGAAGCGCGACTGGACCGCTTCGATCGATTCGTCAAACAACTCAAGGAGAAGGAGTCCAACGCATGACCAGGCGATTCGCATTCGATCCGAAACGCGACTTCTCCATCGAGCGGTTCATCGACGCGCCCACGCGGCTCGTCTGGGAAGCGCTGACGAAACCGGAGCATCTCATGGAGTGGTACATGCCCAAGCCGTGGGGCCGCGTGTCGCGGACCGAGATGGACCTGCGACCGGGTGGCATCTTCAGCATCGACATCGCAACGGCGGACGGTCAGGAGTTCCCCAACCTCGGTTGCTTCCTCGAGGTGATCCCAATGGAGCGACTCGTCTGGACCTCGATGTTGTTCCCCGGCTATCGTCCGGCCGTCTTCGACGACATCCCGATCACCGCCATCGTGACGATGGAGACCGTGGGATCCGGCACGCGTTACGTCTTCACGGCGTTACACCGGGATGAAGCGGACTTCGAGAAGAACAAGGAGTCGGGGTGGCAACAGGGCACCGAGATCGCCGTCGATCAGTTCGTGGAGCACGTGATCGCGATGAAGTAGTGCCGCGCGACTGTAGTGCTCAATTGGAGGAGTGAACGTGGCACGCACACCCAGCAAGCGCACGGCCGCGCCAGTCGTCGCTGAGCCGCTGCTTGTGGCCATGACTGGCAAGGCAAGCTCCGCGAAGACTGAGGAGGGAGACGAGCCGGTCTTTGCCTACATCCGCAGCCTGCCGCAGCCGCAGCGCGGCATCGCGGAACGCGTCGATGCCCTGGCGGCGAAGACGCTGACGGCCTTGCAGCGCTCCGTGAAGTGGGGCATGGCCTGGTATGGCGTCGGCGATGGCTGGTGCTTCAGTTGCGGCGGCTTCGTAGGCCACGTCAAGCTCACGTTCGGGCACGGCACCGAGCTCAAGCCGGTACCCCCGATGACGCCGATCGGGATGGGCAAGACCTCGCGAGGAGTGGACCTCGCTTCGCCGGACGACATCAACGAACGCCAGATCGCGTCGTGGATGAGGCAAGCCACGGCCATCCCCGGCTTTGGAGGGAAGAGGCGCTGAGCCCGGCGACCAACCGCCTCCTCCTATTCCACCGTTTCGCGTTGCAGCAGCGGCACGCGTCACGAGCACGTCCATCGTCTCGCCCGCGGCTAGCAGCGGGTCCGCCGCCGACTCCGCCCGCGCGCCGCCGCGAACTCGGCACCGTCCTTCGTCACCGGCATCCAGCGCAGGACCATGTCGCTCTCGAGGAGCCGCACCAGCTTCAGGGACAGGGCGGCGATGCTGATGAAGCGCAGTCGGTGCGTCGTGCCCGCGACGAGTTCGATCAGGGCAGGGCCGCGCCGACCGTTGATCATCGACGGCGACCCGTGGGCGCGGTTCGAGTCGGCGGTCGGGTCAGCGAGCACTCCACAAAATGCGACGGCGAAGCCGTCGCTACAATAGCGTGACCGACAGCACGAACCTTCGTTAGGTGGCTAGGCGCGGATCCACGCGATTGCCACGGGGCCGGCGATCACGGTCCAGGAGAGACCAGCCATCAACACCACGATGAAGACCGCCGCACTCGCCATATCCTTCGCTTGTGCAGCAAGCGGATGAAGTTCCGCCGAAATGCGATCGACCGTGCGTTCGATCGCCGAGTTTAGCAGCTCGACCGCGACCAAGAGCATCAGCGGCAGCACGAGGAGTAGGTGCTCGATGGTGGTGACCGGCAGCGCCGCGGAGATCGGCACAAGGAGCGCGAGTGCAATCAGTTCCTCTCGCACCGCCGTTTCGTAGCTTGCCGCGTGCCGGAGGCCCGCGAACGAGAACCGAATCGCTCGAGCGATGCGCCGAAGACCGGAGGAACGCGTTGGACCCGTGGGGTGGGCGCTCGCCATCGATCCGAGGGTTAAGGAAGTCCACTCAACTTCGTATTCACCTGCAGTAGAACCTACCCCGCAAATCACGCCCCCTGCAAGAACCACAGCCATATCCACTATCCCCGAACCCGCGCCAGAGCCCTTCCAAGGCCCAGAGGCGTCGGCAATGCCCCGCAACTATGCATTGCCCCGGTCGCAAGCGCACGAAGACGGCACTCCCGCTACCTCGTCGTCACACCGGATACGGCGAGTCATCCACTCCACGTATGCCTGCAGTGCTCGCGTGAATATCTCAACGCTCGACCGAGCTGCCGACGACCAACGATCCTCTCGTTGTCGTGCAGGCATACCGAGTACCGGTGTCGAGTATCGCGGCACTGGCAAGCGCTCGCGCCGCTATCAGCAGCCGGCGACTCTGCCCAGCTCGGCGCCTGGAACGCAGGGGCCCCCGCACGCCACTACTCGTACGCCAACGCCCGCGCTGCCGGAACCCGCATCGCGCGCCACGCTGGCCAGGCGCTCGCGAGCAGCGAGACGACCAACACGAGCGCGAACCAGATACCGACCGCAGTCGCATCGGGAAGCGGGCGTGCCTCAACGGGAAGCATGATCCGTCCGAACGCCTCTCCGAGCAGCAAACTCATCGGCACGGAGAGCGGAAGCGCGATCACCCAACTGAGCAGGCCGATCGTCAGTCCCTCCGATTGCACGAGCAACAGGATCGCGCCGTCACGCGCGCCGATCGCGCGCAGCACGCCGATCTCGCGCGTCCGCTCGAGCACCGCGATCGCCATCGTCGACCCGAGGCCGAGTCCACCCACCACGAGCATCAACCACGCCATCGCACCCAGGAAGTCGACCACCATCAGCAGGTGATCCTCGGTGCTGCGCCGCGACTCGGCGAGGCGCATGCTCGACGCAACGGGCATCCCGTGTTCCAGCAGTGCCGCGCGGATGCGTTGGATGAGGTCGAGCTGCGAGGCCTCTCCCGCCAGCGCGGAGCGGACCACGACCGTTGCTGCCCCAACTCCCGCGAACTCGGCCAGTGCCGCGCGCGAGGTGTACGCCGTGGGCGCAGGGCCGCCGGCGACCGTGCCCACCACCGTCCACTCCGCCGCCGTTCCCGCCACGATGATTCGCACACGCGATCCGACCGTGAGCCCAGGCTCCTGTCGCACGAGTCCGGTCGCGGCAACGAGTGCTCGCTCGTCCCCCGCGCGGAGCCAGCGTCCGCTCGTGAGTCGCGCACTGAAGAGCGTACTCGAGTCCGGAAGCGCGACCACCGTGAATCCGTTGCCGAGCGTGCCGTCCTCACGGTCGATCGTCGCCGTCGCGCCGCTCCACGCCTCGGCGCCGGCAACACCCTCTACTCCGCGTACTACCGCCGTCAGCGAGTCGGGATGCGCACGTGCGCCGACGCGGAGCGAGAAGTCGTACGCCAGCGAGGCGAATGCGATATCGGTCGCGCCGCGAACGGCGCGCCGCAGGTTGAGCGCACCGATGAACACCGCACCCGCCGACGAGAGCGCGAGCAGTGTGAGCACCATGCGCTGCCTGCGACGGAACGCGTTCCGGATCGAGAGCAGCGCCGGCCGACTCACCCCGCCCAGCATGAGCAGCGCACGCGGCGGGCTCGCGTCATCACGGATCCCGACGTCGCGCAGTGCCTCAGCGACCGACATGCGGCAGCCGCGCCGCACGGGAAAGAGCGCTGCCGCGACCGGAAGCAGCACGCCGACACCGACCTGCAGTACGATCGCCCAGAGCGGCGTCGCGTATCCGGTGAGGTCGAAGTTGAGCAGGTCCGCCTTGATGGTCGCATAGCGCGCGCCAGCGAACAGCGCGATCGGCACCGCGATCGCCACGGCGGCCACGCCGAGCACAGCCGAGACGGTCAGATAGAGCGCGGCGATCTGTCCGCTGCGCGCGCCGATCGACTTCATCACGCCGATCTCCCTCACCTGACCAGCGAGCATCGCGGCGATGAGGTTCACCACCAGGAATGCGCTGAGTAGCAGCGCCATGATCGCGAACGCGCCCTGCGTGAAGAGGAGCGAGTCCATCTGCGCCGCATGGATGTGCTCGCCGGGCACGGGCACGTCGACGTTGGTCACGCGCAGACCGGCCGCCTGCAGTGCGTCGCGCGCGGCGAAAGCGATACGTCGCACGCCCGTCTGGTCGAGCGAACCGTCCTGCACGACGAGCCGGATCTCGTTCGGCTGGTCGGGCACGCCGAGGGCGCGCAGCGTCTCCCAGGGAACGAAGCCGTACACGACGTGCTCCATCCAGCCAGGCGCGAGCCCAACGTCGCGGGCGATGCCGCTCACGCGGAGGTCGATCGCGGCGCCGTCGTTGACGCTCAATCGCACTGATTCACCGACCGCGGCGCCGGAGAAGTCCATGGACGAGCGCTCGACGGTCATTGCGCCGTCAGCCGGCGGCCAGTCGCCCGATTCGCTGCGGAGCCGACCGATGCGGCGCGCACTCTGGTCGTCAGACGTGAAGAGGAGCGCGGTGAGTGTCGTGCCATTGACCGACATGCGAGCCGTCGTGGTGCGACGTGACTCGGCGTCTCTCACGCCGGGGACCGTGCGCACCAGCGCGAGCATCGCCGCGGGTGCCGAGTCCACGCGGAGCGTCGCCGCCGCCGGATCGCTCGCGAGGTAGCCCTCACGCGTCGCGACTCGCACGAGCGCCCAACTGTTGAGCACGGTGCCGCCCGCCGCGAGCCCGGCCGCGATCGCGATCACCGAGAGCAGCGTGCGCCCGCGGTGCATGGAGAGATCGCCGGCGGCTTTGCGCCAGCGCGGGCTAAGCACGGGACTGTCCCGCAGCACCGGCAGTCGCAGCACCCGAGTCGCTCACGAGCCGACCATCCGCGAGTGCCACCGTGCGAGAGGCATGTCGCAATGCGGCCGGTGCGTGCGTGACGAGCAACAGCGTGCGCCCGCTCTGCACGATCTCACCGAAGAGCGAGAGCACCGCCTCGCTCGTGCGCGAGTCGAGGTTGCCGGTGGGTTCGTCGGCGAGCAGGAGCGGCGGATCGTTGGCGAGCGCGCGCGCGATCGCCACGCGCTGCTGCTGCCCGCCGGAGAGCCGCGACGGCAGTTTATCGGCCTGATCGGCGACGCCCACGCGCTCCAACAGTGCGAGCGCTCGCTCGCGACGATCGCGCGACGGCCAGCGATCGCAGAAGTCCATGGGGAGCATCACGTTCTCCGCCGCAGTGAGCGTCGGGATGAGCTGGAAGAACTGGAAGACGATGCCGACCGCTGCGCCGCGCCACTCGGCCATGCGCGACTCAGGCAGCGAGTGCACGGCGGTCGCGCCCACCTGTACCTCGCCGCGCGTGGCGCGGTCGATGCCGGCCACGAGACTGAGCAGCGTGGACTTGCCGCTCCCCGACTCGCCGGTCACGGCCACGAACTCGCCGGCCCGGATGTCGAGCGAGAGATCATCGAGCGCGGTGAAGGGCGCATTGGCCCCGGGGTAGGTCTTGGTGACGCCGCGCAGGCGGATGAGCGGAGCGTCGTGGGTCAGGGCCGGTGCGAGTGCGGAGTTGGTCATGGGTGTAACCTGCGGTCCCGGCGCTGCGCCGGGGGACCGTTCGTCGGGCCCGATACGCCGTTGGGCGACGAGACCGCTACGTGGCGACGCGTGGCCTTTATGGTCCTTCTCAGACACATTCACCCAGTCCCGGCGCCGTCCGGGAGGAGACTGCCATGCGATCGATGCCCAACGCTCTCACCCGCCTTGCGCTGCTCACCGTCAGCCTGCTCGCCGTTCTGTTGCTCCCCGCACCGCTGCGGGCGCAGCATGCCGGAGGCGGCGCCGCGGGCGCTCGTTCCCTCGCGCCCAAGGAAGCCGAGCAGTTCGCCTTCCTCGTGGGGCAGTGGGAGGTGACGGTGATGCCCAAGGTGTCGTCACTCGCGGCGACGTTGCATGGGCAGCCCAAGCTGCTCGGCACCTGGAAGGCGTGGCGCGCCTTTGACGGATTCGGCGTCGAGGACGAGCTGCGCGTGATCGACGGCTCGGGGAACCCCAACGCGCTCTCGCACACGATGCGCATCTACGACGCGACGCTTGGCAAGTGGACGCAGACATCGCTCGACGTGTATCGCGGCCGGTTCACCACGGCGAATGGCGCGTGGGCACAGGATGCTCTCTCGCTGCGCAGCGTGGGGCGCGACGCCGAGGGCAAGGCGTATGTGCAGCGCTCGCGGTTCTACGACATCACACCCACGAGCTTCAAGTTCGACGTCGATCGCTCCAACGACGGCGAGCGCACCTGGGAGACGGGCGTCATGCGCATCGAAGCGAAGCGTGTCGCAGCGAGCGCGCCGCGGTGACCCCTTCTGCGCGCCGTGGCGTCGCCGAATCAGCCTCCGCCGAGGCGACGCCCGCGCGCGCGTGGATCTGGGTCCAGCTCGCGATCGGCTGGCTGCCCGTTTGGGCGCTCTACACATCGATGATCCTGTCGATGCATGGTGGGCCGGCGATGCGGGCCGCGCTGATCGGCGGCCGAGCGATCGGAGTGGCGGCGTTGCTCGGCATGCTGGTATTGAAGTGGACCGAGCGGTTCGCGTGGCCGCGTCACTTGGGCATCGGCTTCGTCGCCGGGCATGTCGCGGGAGCTTCGGTGTTCGCGGCCTCATGGATGTTGCTCACGAACCTCTTCGAAAGCGCGCTGCGGGGCCGACTCGACTTGACCACTCCGGCCGGTGTGGTGCCGTTTCTCGTGATCGGCGTCTGGCTCTACTTCATGGTCGCCGGCGTGGCGTACGCCGCCCGTGCCACCGCACGCGCCGCGCGCGCCGAGACGACGGCGGCACGGTCGCAACTCGCTGCGTTGCGCGGGCAGCTCAATCCGCATTTCCTGTTCAATGCGTTGCACACGGTCGTGCAGTTGATCCCGGTGGAGCCGGCGCGCGCTGGTGAGGCGGCGGAGCAACTCGCCGCCCTGCTGCGCTCGGCGTCGGAGGAGGACCGCGATCTCGTGCCGCTTCGTGAGGAGCGGGCATTCGTGGAGCGCTATCTCGCACTCGAAGCGATGCGATTCGGTGAGCGGCTGCGCTGGCGGATCGACGTCGACCCGCGCGCGGAGGACGCCGTCGTGCCGTCGTTCGTGCTGCAGACCCTTGTGGAGAATGCCGTGCGGCACGGTGCCGCGCCTCGCGAGGAGACTACGACGATCACACTGACGGCGCGGGTCGCGGGAGCGCAGCTGCTGATCGAGGTCTCGGACGACGGTGAGGGATCGGAGTCCGCGGCCGTAGAGAAGGGCGGCACCGGCCTGCGTCGACTTCGTGAGCGGCTGGCAGCGCTCTACGGCGGTGATGCCACACTCGTGACGCGCAGCGCTCCCGCCACTGGCTTCACGGCGACCGTGCGCCTGCCGTTCGATCCAGACGCGGAGGTGTGAGGTGTCGTCACCGTCCGCGCGTGTGCGCGTCGTCATCGCCGATGACGAGCCGATCGCGCGAGCAGGACTGCGGCGGATGCTCGACGCCGTGGACTGGATCACGGTCGTCGGCGAGGCACCGCACGGTCGCGGTGCCATCGAAACGATCGACCGCCTGCTCCCTGATCTGGTCTTCCTCGACATCCAGATGCCGGGACTCCTCGGAACGGAGGTGCCGGCGCGACTCACGCATCGGCCGTTCATCGTCTTCACGACCGCATATGCGGAGCATGCGGTCACGGCATTCGAGTTGGGCGCGGTCGATTACCTGCTCAAGCCCTTCGGTGCACCGCGACTCGCCGCAGCGCTCGAACGCGTACGCGCAGCACTCGGCGAGCGTGCCGAGGTCGCACCATTCGACCGGCTGGGCGAGGCGCTCGCCAGTGGACCGGTCACGCGACTATTCGTTCGCAACGGCACGGCGATCGCTCCTGTCGCGGTGGCGTCAGTGCTCTGGTTCGAGGCGGACGGCGACTACGTGATCGCACACGCCGAGCGAGCGCGTCACGTGATCACGCTGCCGCTCGCGCGCCTCGAAGCGCGTCTCGATCCCAAGCGCTTCACCCGCATCCATCGCACGCACATCGTGAACCTCGATCATGTCACCGCGTTCCGCCGCCACGGCAAGGGTGGGATGACGGCCGAGCTCCGCGATGGGACCCAGCTCGCGGTGAGCCGCGCGCGGGCGCAGGAGCTTCGCAAGCTCGGCGTGTAGGCAGCACCGGCGGGTGTCTATATTGAGGTGTGCACGCGGCCCCCCGGAGCGCGGCCACCCTCTTGAGGTCATTCCGTGACGAACTCACCTCGAATCGCCGCTGCCGTGCTCGCGCTGCTCCTCGTCGGCCGCGACCCGCTCGGCGCGCAGCAGCCCGCCGCCGGCTGGCCGCAGCACTCGTTGGAGCGCCCCAAGCCGCCGGTGCAACGCGCCCCCGAGCAGAGTCTTCCTGTGCCCGCACCCGCGGGCGCGATCGTGCTGTTCAGCGGGAAGGACCTCTCGTGGTGGGAGAAGTGGGACGGCACGCCCGCCGCCTGGCGCGTCGCCGACGGGATCATGGAGGTCACGAAGGGTGCAGGCGGCATCCAGACCCGCGTCGGATTCGGTGACGTGCGGCTGCACATCGAATGGGCGTCACCGAAGCCGGCGGTCGGAGCGGGGCAGGATCGCGGCAACAGCGGTGTCTTCTTCATGGGTCTGTACGAGGTGCAGGTGCTCGACTCGTACGGCAGCGACACATACGCGGACGGACAGGCCGCCGCCCTCTACGGCCAGTTCCCGCCACGCGTGAATGTGAGCCGAGCGCCGGGCGAGTGGCAGAGCTATGACATCGACTTCCGGCGGCCGCGATTCGACTCCACGGGCGTGCTGCTCTCCCCGGCGCGCGTGTCTGTACGTCACAACGGCGTGCTCGTGCATGATGACGTCGCCCTGCTCGGTCCGACGACCAACCGCCGGCGCGATCCATACAAGGCGCACGCGGATCGACTGCCGATCTCACTGCAGGACCACGGACATCCGGTCCGGTTCCGGAACATCTGGGCTCAGCCGCTCGCACCCTGAGCGACACTGGGTCCGACGCACCACGATGACCACATCATTCACCGAAGAGCACGCATGCAGACGATGAACTTCAAGGCGATCCCGACTCCCCGCGGTCCTGAGGAGAGCAGCGATCCGGGATTCGGCGCGGTGGTGTCGACCGCGAGCGCACGCCGCCTGCTCAATCCCGACGGCAGTTTCAACGTGCGTCGCGACGGACTGGCGTGGTCAGAGGTCGTGAGTCTCTATCATGCGGCGCTCGTCGCGAGTTGGCCGCTCTTCCTCGGCTGGGTGTCGATCATCTATGTCGGGATCAACGTCGCGTTCACTGCGCTGTTCGCGCTCGGTGGGCCCGAGGCGATCGTCGGTCCCGTATCGGGCTCTGTCGACGGGTTGATCGCGCGCGCGTTCTTCCTGAGCATCGAGACCTTCGCGACGATCGGCTACGGCAACCTCGCGCCCCACGGCCTCTTCGCGCACTGGGTGGTGACGGTCGAGTCGTTCGTGAGCATCCTCGCGCAGGCACTGATCACCGGACTCGTGTTCGCGCGGTTCGCGCGCCCCACAGCCGCCGTGACGTTCAGCCGTCGTGCCGTGGTCGCGCCGTTCCAGGGCGGAAGGGCACTCATGATCCGCATGGCGAACCGCCGCAAGAACGAGCTGATCGAACTGACGGCCACGCTCTCGTACAGCTTCATCGAGATACAGGCGGACGGCGAGTCGGTGCGGCGCTACCGCCCGCTCCCGCTCGACCGGAGCAAGGTGACTTTCTTCCCGCTCTCATGGACGATCGTGCACCCGATCACACCGGAGAGTCCGCTCTGGGGCCTGTCGCCGGAACAACTCGAGTCGCGCAACGCCGAGTTCCTGCTGCTGCTGAGCGGGATCGACGACACCTTCGCGGCGACGGTGCATGCGCGCACGTCGTACAAGGCGGAGCAGGTGGTCTGGGACCACAAGTTCACGAACATCTTCAATCCGCCGGGCGACGACGGCGTGCTGTCGATGGACATCTCGCGGCTCGACGAGGTGCAGGAGGCGCGGTGACGCCGGCGCGATGCAACGTTTCCGCCACTCCGCGCATATAACGGAGTGCAGGGCGCCACGACACCACGGTACTCGATCCGACCTCATGATCCTCTCGCATCTCCTTCGCGCCACTACGGTGCTCCTGTTGGTATCGGCTCCGCTCTCCACCGGGGCGCAGGCGGTGCCGCGCGACAGCATCACCAAGAGCACGCGCGACAGCAGCCGCGCCGATCTCGGCGCCGTGATCGTGACGGCCACTCGTGAGCCGCGCAGCCTCACTCAAGTCCCGTTCGCGGTCTCGATCGTCTCGGCCGAGCAATGGGCCGGCCGCGCCGGCCTCGGCATGGATCAGGCGCTGCAGCAGGTGCCTGGGGTCTTCACGCAGTCGCGGTACGGCACCCACGACATCCGCCTCACGATCCGCGGCTTCGGCGCACGCGGAGCAGGGGACCGGTCCAATGCGGGCACCTCGCGCGGCATCCGCG
>JANOWT010000157.1:0-7723 GCA_031418115.1 Gemmatimonadota bacterium | reverse complement strand
ACGATCGTGCCTTGGGCGAAGAAGCCGCCCTCCTGCGCCGTGGAGCGTCGGATGCTGAAGTCCTCGCGACCGGCGCGCTCTCCGCCGACCGTGATCGTGAAGGTGCCTTCGTCGACGACCGTCACCTGTGCCGCGGCGCTGGCCAGCGCGGCTGGCAGAAGGGCGAGGGCCCACAGGATGCCCAAGGGCATGGCGCGGAGGATCGGGTGCATCGGATGAAATCTAGCGGAGTGACATCTATTGAGTGCCCAAGCGCCCGAACGATGGGTATAATCCCGACGTGAGCCTCGCCACCGCTGTCGCCGAACGCAAAAGCGCCTCGTCCCGACCGCAATGGGACGTCTGGCTCGGCCTGGCGTCGGCCGTCGTGCTGGTCGCGGCGCGCTGGCTACAGGTGACCAGCACCGCGTCGGCCGCACTGCTGACGCTCCTGGTCCTGTTGCTCGCCGCGACGACTTGGCGGGCGCGCGCGAGCGCGTGGCGACGTCGCGTGGCGTTCGTCATCGGAGCGGCGGCATTCGTCGCGGCGGCCGGGGCGCACCATGCGGCGCTCGCGGCGCTCGACGGCGCTGGTGAGGGTGAAGTGGCCCGCCGCGCGTCGGCTGCGACCGACGCGCTCGTGCGTGAAGTGGCCGCCGTGGGAGAGGACCTGAAACGCGTCGCCAGCACGGCACTGCGGCTTCCCGCCAGCGCGGACCTGGCATTCACGAACGCGCAGGCACTCGTTGCTGGGCCGGACGATCGTGCCGTGGTGCTCGCCGAAGCGGGCCGGCCGTTCGCGTGGGCAGGTCGGCTCGTCGTGCCGGTCGATTCGCTCCCGGGGCCGGTGGGTGTCGTCGCGACCCCCTTCTACATCGTCGCCTACGCGATCGCGAACGAGGGGAATCGGAGTGCGGTGGCGACCGTGCTCCTGCACTCGGCGCCCCCCGCCGATGGTCTGAGCCGGCCGCTTGACCTGCGTATCGCGCGCCGCACGGGAGTGACCGGGTTCGCCTACGGCGGCGCGAGTGCCGCCGCGGCCGTCAAGGGCGCGGTGGTCCTCTCGATCGGCGGCGAACCGTTCCTCGCCGCGCGAGCCCTGGTCGCAGAGGCTGAGGCACTTCGGCACGACACTCAGGAACGGAGCCTTGCGATCGGTGCGGCGTTGCTGGCGTTCCTCGTGCTGCTGTTGCTCGCCACGGCCTGGCGACGGGACGCCGGTCTCGCCCCGCGGTTCGCCATCCTCGCCGTTGCGTTCCTCGCGCTCCAGCTCGTGCCGTTGAGTTCGCTCTCGAATCGTTGGTCGGTGTTCGATCCGACCTTCTTCTTCGTGGGCGCCGGCGGACGTTTCACGGCGAACGCCGGCGCACTCGCGATCAGCAGCGGGCTCGTCCTGCTCGGCCTTCTCTCGGCGCTGCGCGAACACGCTCGCCCGCGATCGCGCCTGCAGGCACTCGTCGGGGTCCTGTTGGTCGCCGGAGTTGGTCCCTTCGTCATGCGCGAGTTGGCGCGTGGGATCCAGGTGCCCGTCATCGGTGCGTCGGTCGGTCTCTGGCTCGCGTGGCAGGCCACGCTGTTCCTCTCCGCCGTCACCGTGCTCCTGCTGGGTGTGACCGCCGGACGCGCGGCCCTTGGCGGCGCACGACATGGCCTGCCGACGTGGGTCGCGCCAGCGATCGCGGCAGTGGCCGCGCTCTCCACACCCCTCGTGCTCGAGGCGCCCTGGCGTCTGCCGGCGCTACATCCGGCGCTCTGGATCCTCGCGATCGGCGCGCTCGCGTTCACACGCCGCGCTCGGGCGATCGTGATCTCCGTGGCGTTCGTCGCCGCGTGTGGTGCGGTGACGCTCGTCTGGTTCTCGAGTGTGCGCGAGCGCGTGCAGTTGGCGGCCGACGACGTGAATGGCCTCGCGAGCGCCGATCCGACCGCGCTGACGCTGCTCGATCGGTTCGCGGCCACGCTCGACCCAGCGACGGCGGCGCGTTCGCGGGTGGAGCTCCTCGCGCGATACGCGACTTCCGACCTGGCCGGCGCTGAATATCCGACCGAGGTCGCGACCTGGGCACCCGATGGCGCCGCCATCGCTGAACTTCGTGTCGGCCGCGGCCCGGGGATGACGTCCGGCGTGAACCTGCTCGCACGTGAGGCACAGGTCAGCGGTCGGATCATCCTGCGCGAGGCGTCCGGCCAGCCGGGCGTGCACGTGGTACTCGCGATGCCGCATGCCGATGCGACGGTCACCACGGTCGTGCTCGCTCCACGCAGCGCGCTCGTCACTCCCGATGCTTTCGGCGCCTTTCTTGGCTTCCCGCCGCCTCCGGCTCCGGAACCTCCGTACTCGTTGCGACTCGGTGAGCTTGTCGCCCGCGCCGAGGGGCCGACACCGCGTCTGGGCCGCTGGTCGCGCGAGGGCAACGAACTCCATGGCGATTGGCTTCTCACCGGCGCCGGCGGGCTGACGCAGCGCGTGCATGGCACCGTCGACCTGCGCGGACTCGACGCACTCATCGCACGGGGGGCACTGCTCGTGCTCCTCGATCTCGCACTCCTCGGCGCGGTCTGGCTCCTGATGGTCTCGGCCGACGGCGCGCTCTGGCGCTGGTGGCGCCTGCGTCGACAGGACGTCGTGCGCAGCTTCCGCGTGCGACTCTCGGTCGCGCTCTTCGCGTCGTTCGTCGTCCCGTCGGCGATCTTCGGCCTCTGGTCGTTCCAGCGCGTGCAGGCGGATGATCGCCAGTCGCGCGACCTCTTGGTGCGCGAGACACTGCGAGGGATCGCGGTGTCGACCGACTCGGTGCAGCTGGCGGCGGCGTCGGCGCGATTCGACACACCATTGCTCCTGTACGCCGACGGTCTGCTCGCCGAAGCCAGCGACCCGCTGCTCGACGCACTCGCGCCCGTGGGTCGGCTCCTGCCGCCCGGTGTCGCTCGCACACTCGCCGAGGGGGACGAACCGACAGCCGGCCGCGCCCAAGGGCTCGGTCCGTCGGCCGTGCGCCTCGGGTACCGCTCGGCGATCGACAACGGCGTTCAGTTCGTGCTCGCCGCACCGGCGAGACTCGACGAGCGGTTGCTCGACCGACGGCGCAACGACCTCGCGGTGTTCCTCCTCTTCGCGCTCGCGCTCGGTGGTCTCGCCGCGCTCTGGACGAGCGGCGCCGGCGCGCGGCAGCTCTCGCGACCGATCCGTGCGCTGCAGGAGAGCGCGCTGGCGATCGCGCGCGGCGCGCCGGCGCCGGCGCTCGAAGACGATCCCCCGGTGGAGTTCGCGCCGGTCTTCAGCGCGTTCCGCACCATGACGGCGGACTTGGCCGAGAGTCGCGCGGCGCTGGAGACCGCCGAGCGGCGCCTCGCTGCGACGCTGCGCAACGTCGCGAGTGGTGTGGTCGCGGTCGACGATCGCGGGCGTGTCACCTTCTCCAATCCGCGAGCTGAGTCGATCCTTGGCGCCAGTCTCGCCAGTGGCACCGAACTCGCGCCGGCGCTCGGCGCGATCCTGGCGACCCCGCTCGCGGCCTTCGGCGATGCGGGCGACGACGAAGCCGACTTCGAAGTGGAGCGTGACGGGCGCCGCCTGCAGGTGCGCGTCGCACGACTCGCCCGCGGTGCGCGTCGCGCCGTCATCACGCTCGACGACGTCACCGACGTCGCGCGCGCCGAGCGCGTGCTCGCGTGGGGCGAGATGGCGCGACAGGTCGCACACGAGATCAAGAACCCACTCACGCCGATCCGACTCGGCATGCAGCACCTGAGGCGCGCGCATCGGGACGGTCGCGGTGACTTCGATCGCGTCCTCGAGGAGAACACGACGCGCGTGCTCGCCGAGATCGATCGGCTCGACGAGATCGCGCGTGCCTTCAGTCGGTACGGCACGGGTCCGCTCGGCGACGAGCCAGCGGAACCCACCGACGTGGCGAAGGTCGCGCGCGACGTACTCGAGCTCGAGCGGATGGGGGCGGAGGAGATCGCGTGGGACGCGACGATCCCCGAGACGCCGTTGCTCGCGGCCGGACGTGACCGCGAACTGCGCGAGGTGTTGCTCAACCTGCTCGAGAATGCGCGGCTCGCGCGGGCGAAGCGGATCACACTCACGGTGCAGGCCACTCCTGAGGGAGGGGCGCTGCTCACGGTCAGCGATGACGGCGACGGGATCCCGCCGCACCTGCTCGACCGTATCTTCGAACCACATTTCTCCACGCGCACGAGCGGGAGTGGGCTCGGGCTCGCGATCAGCCGCCGACTGATCGACGGGTGGGGCGGCGCGATCGACGCCGAGTGCCTCCCCGGACAGGGGACAGTGCTGCGTGTGCGTCTGGCTCCGTCGTCGTCGCGCTGAGTATCTTGCATGTCGATGCACAATCCAGAACTCAGCGGCCCGAATCGCCAATCGACGGGCATCCCGCCCCATCTCGACGGATGGGCGCTGCCGCCGGACTGGCGTTGGGGGAGCAGCGGCGTGTACACGCCGTACCGGCATGCGCAGGAGATCCGCGACGCGCTCGGACGGTCACTCGCGCTCGTGACCGCGCCCGATCCGGCGCATCATGCCTGGCTCTTTCGCGAGGCGCGGCAGCTCGGGCATCGCAGCCACCCGATGATCCCGACCACGTATCACTTCTGGCAGCAGCATGTCGGGAGTCCGCGCGGTCCCGGGTATCTGCGTCGGTGGATCACGGGTGAGACGATCGGGGAGCGACTGCGGCGCAGCGGTGCCGAGACGGTACCGTTCACCTTGCGGATCATCCGGTCCATCGGCTCGTCACTGGCGTACCTGCACGACTCGGGGAGCGTGCACGGCGCGATCGCGCCCGACAACACGTACTTCACGCCGACCGGTCGCGTGTGGGTGCTCGGCTGGCAGTGGGCAGTGCCTCGCGACGAGATCCCGACCGGCATCGCGCCCGACCCGCGCTGGTCGCCACAGGCTCCCGAATGGAAGAACGGCTGGGCGCCGAGTCAGGCCTCCGATCAGTGGCAGCTCGGTGCGATCGCCTATGCGCTGCTCACGGGGGAGGCGCCGAGTGCTGGCGCGCTGCCGCCGATCGGACTGGCACGTCCTGACTGTCCCAAGACGGTCGCGGAGCTCGTGGATCGCATGCTCTCCGCATCCCCGACCGATCGATTCACGAGCCTTGCCGGGATGCTCCGGCGCATCGAGCGCATCTCAGGGACGTCGGCGCTCGCGTTCCCGGGCACGGAGCAGGCGAGTGGCGAGCATATCGCACTCTCGGAGGAGGATCGCCTGCGTTGGGCCACCGGTGACGACTACGAGGTGCTGGCGCCGTTGGGCGCGGGCTCGTACGGCTCGGTGTGGCGCGTGCGCGACCTCTCGCTCGAGCGCGAGGTCGCGCTCAAGATGCTCCACCCCATGGTCGCGCGGAACGCGACGGCGGTGGGTCGCTTCCGTCGCGAGGCGCAACTCGCCGCGCAACTACAGCACCCTGCGATCGTCCCGATCTTCGCGTGGGACTCGAAGGGCGATGTGAACTGGTACATCATGGAGCTCGAGGAAGAGGGCTCCGTGGCCGACCTCGTGAAGCGCTCGGGACCGTTGGCGTTCGCGGAGATCGCACCGCAGGTGGATTCGGTGCTCGACGGACTCGCGGTGGCGCACGCCAACGGGATCATCCACCGTGACCTCAAGCCCGAGAACATCCTGATCGACCGGTACCGTCGGTGGCGGATCGCCGACTTCGGAATCGCACATGCGCTGGGCGCGCGCCCCGCGGGCTCGTCGGGCACGCCGGCGTTCGCGTCGCCCGAGCAGCTCTTGGGTGAAGAGCAGTCGGCGACGACCGACCTCTTCGCTGTCGGTGCGATCGTCTTCTTCGCGCTCATGGGGCGCGCGCCGTTCGAGGGCGAGGACGGCCGCGCGATCCTGGCGGCGCAGCTCGCGGGTCGCGTGGACCTCGGCGAGTTCGCCGAGCCGCTCGCGGGTTGGCTGCGTCGGTCGCTCGCGGCCGCTCCGGACCAACGGTTCGCCGACGCCGAGGCGATGCGCGCCGACTGGAAGCGCGTGGTGCGGCAGACGGCGCGCGCGGACCGACGCAACCGCAGCGTGCTCGGACGGTTGTCGCGACTGTTGACGGCGGTGCTGGGGCGCGCACCGAGCACGAGGCGCGCTAAGCCGTAGGTGATCGCCTCAGTCGGCGTCGAGCAGGGCGCGGACCGTCGACGCGACCTTCTTGGCCGTGAACGGTTTCTGCAAGAAGACGTAACGCGACTCACCGAGATCCCGGCGCAGGTCCTCGTCGTCGGTGTAGCCGGACATGAGGATGACGCGCGTGTCGGGCCGGATCGCGAGGAGTCGTTGTACGAGCTCCTTGCCGCCCATCCCCGGCATCATGACGTCCGTGAGCAGCAGATCGATGGTTCCCGGCGTCTCGTGGGCCAGGCGGAGTGCCTCGCCGCCGTTCGAGGCCTCGATGATCCGGTACCCGCCGCCGCGCAGCATGCGCGTGAGAGCCGCGCGGATGGCCGGTTCGTCCTCGACGAGCAGGATCGTCTCGCCGCCCGCTGGCATCACGGTGCCGCGCGAGGGACTGAGGCGTGTCTCAGGTTCGCGCTCCGACTCAGGCAATCGCGGCAGGATGATGTCGAACGCACTGCCTTCTCCCTCGACGCTTCGGACCCGGATCGTGCCGCCGGCGCCGCGGACGATCGCGTAGCCCGTGGCGAGTCCGAGGCCGGTGCCCTGCCCAGAGGGCTTGGTCGTGAAGAAGGGCTCGAACAGCAGGCGCTGGATCTCCGTCGACATGCCGCTGCCCGTGTCGCGCACGCTGATCACCGTCGCGGGTCTCGACTCCGTCGCCTCGGCGTCCACGCGCTCGTCGTCGCCACTGAGGACGATCGTGAGTCGACCGCCACGCGGCATCGCATCGACGGCGTTGATCGCGAGGTTCATGATCACCTGCTCCAGCTGGCCGGCGTCGCACCGCACCAACAGTGGGACCGGCGCGTGCTGGATCTCGAGCTCGATGCCCTGCTTGAGCAGCCGGCGCAGGATCCCCTCGATACCCGACACGATCTCATTCGCGTCGACGACCCGCGGGACCACCACCTCGCGCCGACTGAATGCGAGGAGCTTGCGCGCCAGCGTCGCCGCGCGGTCGGCAGCGCCACGGATCGCCTCGATCTCCTCGCGCGCGGGCGAGTCAGCGGCGACGCTCGCCGCCAGCATCTCGCCGTAGCTCTGGATGACCGTGAGGACGTTGTTGAAGTCGTGCGCGATCCCGCCAGCGAGCCGGCCCACCGCCTCCATCTTCTGGGACTGCCGCAGCTGGTCCTCCAGTTGCGTGCGCGCCGAGACATCGATGAGCATGAGGCCGACGCCGGTGGGCGGCTGCCCGCGCGGCCGGAGCGGATAACAGGTCGCGTTCCATCGCCGGCGCGTCGAGGCGTCGGCCCCCGCCTCTCCGTCGATCACCACGTCCGACTCGGCGAAGCCGCTGCGGAGTACCCGCGCGAGCAGCGGTTGCAGGCGTCTGCCGAGTCCGGGTAGTGCCTCTGCGAGCGCGAGTCCGGGATGCGCCTCGACAGGCCGCCCGCTCAGTGCCGCGATGGCCTGGTTCACGCGCAACAGGCAGAGATCGCGCCCGAGGAACGCGATGCCGAACGGTGCGCTCGCCACGGCGGAGTCGAGGAGGATCGTGGTCTCCTCGAGCTGCCGGTTGGTCTCGTCGGCTTCCTCGATGCGGTGCTCGAGTTCGGCGGTGGTCTCCTCGAGCTGTCCCGTCTGATCCTC
>JANOWT010000156.1:0-1744 GCA_031418115.1 Gemmatimonadota bacterium | reverse complement strand
CTCGGTGTGCCGGTGGTGCAGATCGACTATTCCAACGACTGGGCGCACGGTGCGATCCGCACCAATACCGGCACGTTCGCCGGCTATCTGGGTGAACGCTCGAGGCGTGGCGCGCTCAACCTCATCTTCGACCGACCGCGGGTGCGTCTCTCCAGCTATCTCGTGCTTGGTGGCGAGCTGGAGGCGATCGACTATCGCTCGTACCCCGGCGATCTGCTGGTCCGCCTCGGCGTGCCGTCGCTACTCGGTGTGACCAACACGCAGGCGCTGCAGGTCGTCGCCGGCGCGAGCACCATGCAGCGGCCGAGCAATGCCGTGTCGGTCGAGGATGGAGTGTCGGTCGCGCTCTCGCACCGCGCGCGGTACGGGGTCGGGTTGCTGCGTGAGGACGTGACCGAGACGATCGTGTCGGCGAGCATGGCGAAGTCGCTGCCGTTGCCGGGCTTCGCGCGGCACGTGATCGCGGTGCGTGGTGCATACGGGGTGACTGGGCATCGCACCACGTCGGCATTCAACGTGGGCGGCGTGAGCGGACGCACGCTCGAGCTCTTGCCGGGCGTCGTGATCGGCAGCGCGGCGCGCACGTTCGGTGTGCGAGGCTTCGAGGGCGGCACGCAGCTCGGAGTGCGCGCCATGGCGGGGAGCGTGGAGTACCGCGCCCCACTCACGCTGATCGGGCGCGGTGTGGGACTGCTGCCGCTCTTCTTCCAAAAGACGTCGGTGACCGCCTTCGCCGACGGCGGCACCGCCTGGTGCAACCTCGCGATCGCCGACTCCTTCATCTGTCGCGCGCCGTTGCCTGCGCGCCGGTGGCTCGGCTCCGTCGGTGGTGAGCTCGGTGTCGATGCGTCCCTCGAGTACGATCGCATCTATCGGTTTCGACTTGGTTTCGCGCACCCGACGCAGGGCGCAGCGCTCGCCCGTCGCGCGAACACCGTGTACTTCTCGCTCGGGAGCTCGTTCTAACTCATGGCGATCGAACGCGGGACGCCATTCGGCGAGCCGGTGATCGCGCCCAGTGCATGGGTGCACGAGACCGCGGTGGTGATCGGGAACGTCACGCTCGGGGCGGACGTGAGTGTTTGGCCGGGGGCAGTGCTGCGCGGTGATCGCGATGCGATCGTGGTGGGCGCGGGGAGCAATGTGCAGGACGGGGCGGTGATCCACTGCGATCCGGGTCAGCCCTGTGTGATCGGCGAGCGGGTGACGATCGGGCACCGCGCGGTGGTGCACGGTTGCACGGTGGAGGATGGCGCACTGATCGGGATCGGCGCCGTTGTATTGAATGGCGCGGTGATCGGGCATGGCACGCTGGTGGCGGCCGGCGCCGTGGTGGGGGAGGGAAAGGTGATCCCCCCTGAGGTGTTGGTCGCGGGGGTGCCGGCGAAGGTGTTGCGACCGCTGACGTCCGAACAGCGCGATCGGGTCGCCGCTGGGCACCGCACATACATGGCGTTGAAGGAGCGATACCGCTCCGTGACGCGGGATTAGTTACGGGGCGCGACTTAGTGCCGTCAGACCTATGCCCGGTCGCGCTTGCAAGCAAGGACTGGCGCGCTCAAACGGGCCGGGGTACGTTCCTCCCCCCGAGCGAAACGCGCCCGAAAGCGGCTCTGTGGGCGAGCAGGCGTAAGTCATTCACCTGTCGACATTTACGCTGCTGTGATTTTGGCTTCGCTGGTGTCGTGACGCTGTCGTCAAAGTGAGTGGTACAGGCGTCAGTCTTTTGGGCGTTGAAAACTTG
>JANOWT010000155.1:0-3549 GCA_031418115.1 Gemmatimonadota bacterium | reverse complement strand
CCGGGCGTCGGATTTTTCTACCCCCAGAGGCACGTCGGCATGATCGAGGCCCTCAAGCAGAAGCTGACGGACGAGGCGGAGAAGCTCCGGTTCGAGCTCAACGTCACGCTCCCCAACGAGATCCGGAAAGCCGTCGAACTCGGCGACCTCCGCGAGAACTCGGAGTACAAGGCCGCCCTCGAACGTCAGCAGTTCGTGCAGGCGCGCCTTGGTCAGCTGACCAAGCGCCTCTCCAAGCTCTCGTCGATCGACGAGTCGCAGATCGCCACCGATGCTGTGGGAATGGGGTCGAAGGTCACGGTCGAGGATACCACGTCCAGGGCGCGCGAGAAGTACCACATGATCTTCGGCGACGCCGAGGACTTCGACGAGGGTCAGGTGACGATGTCGTCACCGATCGGGCGCGCGCTGCTCGGCAAGAAGGTCGGCGAGCTGGTGCTGCTCAAGCTCCCGACGTTGACGCGCAAGCTGAAGGTCGTGGGACTGGTGACGATCCACGACGAGCAGGGGGACTAGTCTCCGTCGGGCCGCGGTCGTCGGCGAGCGTGCGCAGGGCTTAGGACGTCGCCGAAGCGATGGGCGTGCTGAACAGGGGTAGGTGCACGCGGAACTCGGTCCCCTGTCCGAGTTCGCTCGCGACCTCGATGAATCCGTGGGCACGCCGGACGATCCCGACCACTGTCGCAAGTCCGAGACCGGTACCCTTGCCGACCGACTTCGTCGTGAAGAACGGCTCGAAGACCCGCGATAGTACCTCGGGCGTCATGCCGCTCCCAGTGTCGGACACGACGATCCTCACGTACGGGCCGGGCGCAGCTTCTGTATCGCCGGCCGGCCGTTCGTTCGTCACGCACTCCTCGATCGCGATCGACAGACGTCCGCCGTCCGGCATCGCATCGCGAGCATTCACTGCAAGGTTCAGAAGCACCTGCACGAGTTGCTCGCGGTCGGCGTAGACGAACACAGGCTGTTCGGTCACGCGGGTCTCGAGCTGCACTAGTGGTCCGAGCAGCCGCCTCAACAAGGGTGCCGCTTCGGTGGTGATCCTCCCGACGTCGCAGGGAGTGGTCTGCACAACACCTCGACGACTGAAGGCGAGCAACTGTTGCGTCAGCGCAGACGCATACTCCGCCGCGCGGAGTACCTCGTCTAGATCCGCCCGGATCTGGCGTGCGCCCTCGGAGGACGGGGACACCTCGAGTTCACTCGCGCGTTCGTGGGCCTCCGAACCGAATCCGATTATGGCAGTCAGAAAGTTGTTGAAGTCGTGGGCGACACTACCTGCCATCGCGCCGATAGTTGCGACCTTCTGGCTTTGCAACAACTGTTCCTCCTGCGCGCGGAGGCGCTCTTCTGCCTTTGCCCGCTCCTCGATCTCCGACTGTAGCTCGCGATTCGCTGTGTTGAGTTCGCGCGTGCGGTCATGCACTGCTGCTTCGAGTCGGCTCCGGCCCGAGAGGACACCGAAAGCAACGGCGGACATCAGCAGAACGATCATGGCGATGGCGACACGGAGCGGTACCAGAGAAGTTGCCACGGCAGCGGCCCAACCGTCGCGCGGTGCTCCCATTACCTCCCACTTCCCATCCGGCACTTCGACTTCGGCACGAATCGCATCGGCGGGGGGAGTGCCATCGAGTGGCGAGACGACTCTGCCGGCCCTGTCGAGCACGACGAGCGTGAGGTTCTCGATTCGGGCGTCGGTTGACGCCGCCAGCAGGAGAGAGTCGAGATGCACCACGACGGACACCAGGTCGGGTGCGCCCGCGACTCGGCTGCGGATCGCCCGTCGAGCGACGATCCCGAGGCCTCCCAGCCAGTTCGGGATCGGACCGGCCACAGTGGTTCGGTCAGTCTTGAGCGTAGCGGCGATCTGCTCCGCCACCGCAGGGCCGAAGATCCTTCGCGCGTCCCCGTGCAGGACTTCCGGCGCGCGCATCGCCGGATAGACCCAGTCGATTATGCCGGAGCGCTGAAGCTCGATCGAACGAATCCCCGCGCCGCCATGCATCATTCGTTCCGCGAACATCGGAAAACGACGGTCGATGTCGTCGATCGACGTCATGGATTCGACGAAGGCGGCCACGGCCGACACGCGCTCGAGCCGTCGATCCAGCATCACGGAGATCGTGCTCGCGTACAATCCCAGTTGCAGGGCGACTTCAGATCGCGCTTGCGCGAGGATCCGCTTCTCAAGTGCTCGGTCGATCGTCCACGCCGCGATAGAGAACGCCCCGAAAAGAAGGGCCCCGGCGAGCAGCGTCGAGCGAGGGAGTCGTCTCACTGGGGAGCTGGACTCGCCGTCGTTCCCGCGGACGTCTGCTCGAGCGCCGCCCTGAGCGCCGCATTGAGCGCGCCATCCTCTGCCGTGATCGGTCCCACATGGCGCCACCGCAGCGTACCATCGCGGCCGATCAGGTAACTCGCCGGCACGCCGAGCGCGAGAAAGGTCGTGCTCACGCGGTCCTCGGGATCGTACCACATCGCGTATGACGCGCCGAGCGCCGCAGCGAACTCGGCGACCTTCTTGCGATCCTCGTCCACGTCGATGCTGACACCCGCGACGACGAGCCCCGCCGCGCGATGCCGTTGGTGCAGCGTCTCGAGTGCCGGGATCTCCTGGCGGCACGGTTTGCACCAGGTCGCCCAGATGTTGAGCAGCACGACCTCCCCTTCGAGGTCGGCGAGTGCGATCGGCGTGCCGTCTTCCTTCTCGGCGGCATAGCTCGGGGCAGGGGCACCGACAGCGACCGTGGCGCGCGGCGCGGACTCGCCGCCGCAGGCTGTGATCAACAGCGCACTCGCTGCGAGCACGGTCCTGACTCGCACGATCAACGCTTCCCCGTGCGGATCCGCGCGAGCTCCACGCGACTCGGCTTCCCCGGGATCGTCCATGCGATCAGCACCCCGTCGTCGGTGCGGGCCATACGCGGGAAACCGCTCGACCGCGTGCCGCTCGACGGGCTCACGATCACGTGCGGCTCCACGGTGCCGTCACGCCGCACGATGCGCGCGCGTACCTGCGCCGTATCGCCACCCACGCGTTCGATCCAGCTCACGAGCGCGGCATCGCCACTGAGCATCTCCACATCCACGCGCCCGGTCGGCAGGCCGCCGTCGGCACGGACCGGTGCGCTGAAGCTCGCGCCGGCATCGGTCGAGAAAACCACGCTCACCCGCGACGTGTCCTGCGCTCCCGTGAACCAGACCGCCACCACGGTGTCGCCGATCGCCGACGTCGCGGGACCATTCACCGGGCAGTAGTCGATCTTCCAGCCGTCGTTGTGCAACGGTGCTGGCGCCGTCCACTCGCCGTTCACCATTCGCACCACCGACATGTCGCGGATCTCGTCGTCGCTGCGGTCACGGTAGACCACGATCGGTCCCATCGACGTCATCGCGCTCGCGGTCTGGCAGCAGTCGCAGGTGCGTGGATCGAGGATCCGCGTGGTGGTCACGGCGCCGTCGGTCCAATTGGCGAAGCCGAGTTGCATCGCGCCTCCCTGACCTTCGGCGGGCTCCTTGCCGGTGGCCGCCCTGATCGAGTCC
>JANOWT010000154.1:0-14163 GCA_031418115.1 Gemmatimonadota bacterium | reverse complement strand
GTGCGCTTGGTGAGGACGACCACGTCGCCGTGGTCCGAGGCGCGCCAGGCGGTCTGGAGGCCGGCGACCCCGGAGCCGATCACGAGGAAGCGTGTGCGGATGCGTTGCGGCATGACTGCAATCAATGAGGGCGCAGGGGCGGGCGCGAGTGGCGGGCGCGAGTGGCGGGCGCGAGTGGCGCCCCTCTCTCCGGCGCGGCTACCTTAGGTCGCCCGCTGTCATTCCCCGAGACCTAAGGACGTCCATGAGCATCCAGCTCCGATTGACGATCATGAATTTCCTGCAGTTCTTTGTCTGGGGCGCCTGGCTGATCTCCATGGGCGGCTACATGATCGTGACGCTCGGATTCACGGGCTCACAGGTGGGCAGCGTCTACGCCACGATGGGCATCGCGTCGCTCTTCATGCCCGGTCTGCTCGGCATCGTCGCCGACCGATTCATGAATGCGGAGCGGGTCTTCGGCCTCTGCCACCTCGTCGGCGCGGGACTCCTGCTCTGGGCGAGCACCGTGACGCGGTACGAAGTGTTGTACCCGATCATGCTACTCAACGCGATGGTCTACATGCCGACGATCGCGCTCAACAACACCGTGTCGTACAAGGTGCTGGAGCAGCAGGATCTCGACGTCGTGAAGCACTTCCCGCCGATCCGCGTCTGGGGCACGATCGGATTCATCGCCGCGATGTGGATGGTCGACTTCGCGGGGGTCACGAAGACCGCAGTGCAGCTCTACATCAGTGCCGGCGCGTCGGTCCTGCTCGGGCTGTACGCCTTCACCACGCCGGCCTGCCCGCCGGCCGGCAGCCGCAAGTCGGGTGGGCTCGCCTCGCAGCTCGGTCTCGACGCGTTCGTGCTGTTCAAGAGCTACCGGATGATGATCTTCTTCGTGTTCGCCATGCTCCTCGGCGCGGCGTTGCAGATCACGAACGCGTTCGGTGGTGCCTTCCTCGACGACTTCAAGACGGCCTTCCCCGACAGCTTCGGCGTGCGGCATCCGAACCTGTTGCTGTCGATCTCGCAGATCTCCGAGACGGCGTTCATCCTCACGATCCCGTTCTTCCTGCGTCGCTTCGGGATCCGGACCGTGATGCTGATCAGCATCATCGCGTGGGTGTTGCGATTCGGACTCTTCGCTGTGGGCGATCCGGGCGGCGGCCTCTGGATGCTCGTGCTCTCGATGATCGTGTACGGCATGGCGTTCGATTTCTTCAACATCTCCGGATCGCTCTACGTGGACCGTGAGGCCGACGAGAGCATCCGTGCGAGCGCGCAGGGCCTGTTCATGATCATGACCAACGGCATCGGCGCGTTCATCGGCGGTACGGCGAGTGGATGGGTCGTGGACCGATTCACCACCGACGGCGTGAAGGATTGGCGCAGCATCTGGTTCGCCTTCGCGGCGTATGCGCTCGTGCTCGCTGTGATCTTCCCGTTCGTGTTCTCGAAGTCGGAGCCGGACGCAAAGGCCGAGCACGCGTAGCGGGTGAGGGGAGCCCCGGGGGTCCTCGTTCGGCGAGGTCCCCCGGCGGTTGCCTTACACGTCTTGCGGGTTTTTCCCTACAGCCGTATGCTGTGCCTGCGGCCCCACGCGGAGTCCCAGTTCGCGAGCGCCCAGACCCCTGGATCGGGTCGGGCGATCGCGAAATGTCGCACTCCGATTTCTCACCCCGTACGGAGGAAGTCCCGTGTCCCGACCCAGCAGTGGCAGGCTTCTCAAACTCGCGCGCTTCGCGGCGATCGCACTGGGACTCGTCCCGGCAGTGCTCGCAGCGCAGGGTCGCACCGCGACCGTCGAAGGTACGGTCCGCGACGCCGGATCGAATCGTCCCCTCGAGTCGGTCCAGGTCTTCGTCGTCGGCACGTCCAACGGCGCGGTGACGAATGCGCAGGGCACGTACCGCCTCGTCGTCCCCAACGTGACGGGTGAGTTCCGACTCGAGCTCCGGGCGCGGACGATCGGCTACACCCAGGTCACGAAGGCGGCGAACGTCGTGCCGGACCAGGTGGCCAAGGTCGACTTCGCGCTCCAGCAGTCGTCGCTGCAGCTCGATCAGGTGGTCGTGACGGGCTCGGGTCAGGCGACCGAGGTGAAGAAGCTCGGCAACACGGTGGCGATCGTGAAGCCGCCGGAGAACATGCCGATGAGCGATGTGTCGAACATCCTCCAGGGACGCGAACCCGGCCTCGTTGGCCTGCCCTCGGGCGGCCTCACGGGTGAAGGGGCCAAGATCCGCATCCGCGGCAACTCCTCGCTCTCGCAGTCGAACGAGCCGATCATCTTCGTCGACGGCATCCGCATCAACGCGGGTGGCGGTCAGGCGGCCAACGGCAATGTCGGCTCGTCGAGGCTCGACGACTTCGACCCCAACTCGATCGAGCGCATCGAAGTGTTGAAGGGCGCCGCCGCGGCGACGCTCTATGGCACCGAAGCCTCGAACGGCGTGATCCAGATCTTCACCAAGCGTGGCAATGTGGGCGCGCCGCGCTGGAACGTGAGCTTCCAGCAGGAAGCGGTCCAGATGCCCGACGTCGTGGCGCCGAACTCCTTCTATGTGAAGGACACGATCGTCGCGAAGCGCATCGAACCGCTCCTCGGCTACCGGCCGACGCCGTTCACGGTGTACGAGGAGCCGCTGTTCAAGGACTTCATGACCGAGGGTGGCGCCAGTTCCACGCTCAGCGCGCAGGTCCAGGGCGGTTCGCCGACCGTGACCTACTTCCTCTCGATGCGCAACCAGAATGAGGACGGCCCGTTCGGCAATGCCAAGTTCGGCCCCTCGGACGACGTCGCGCGCCGCCAGCAGGCGACGGTGAACCTGCAGCTGATCCCGACGTCCAAGCTCCGCATCGGTGTGCGCACCTCGTACACGAACTCGTTCCTACGGAGCCCTGAGTCGAACAACAACATCTACGGCTCCAACTCGCTCACGTACATGGCGCGCCCTGAATTCGCCAACTGCACCAACTCGTCGGTCGCCGGACGGTTCCGCTGCACGGCAGCGGGCAACCCGTTCGGGAACCAGGCGTTCATGACGGTGCGCGAGTCGATGCAGCAGCTGAACGACCAGTCGGTCGGGCGGTTCGCGGGTGCGCTCGACGTGCAGTACCAGTTCGTCGAGGGCCTCAACCTCTCGGTCACCGGCGGCTACGATTTCACCGCACAGCGTGACGTGGGCTTCTCGCCGTTCGGCTACAACGTCGACCTCTTCACGGCCCAGACGCCCGACGGCGCGCGCTTCGTGCGTCAGGAACGGCAGGGCGTGATCACGATCGATTCGAAGCTCGCGTGGAACAAGCAGATCAACCCGACGTGGGAGTCGTCGTTCGTGGCCGGCCTGCAGGTCTTCAACAATCGGACCACGGCGCACACCGCGAACGGGACGAACTTCCCTGGCCCGGGCATCGAAGTGATCGGTGCGGCCGGTGCCAACCAGACGGTCGGTGAGGGCTTTGCCACCACGATCAACGGTGGGTACTTCGCCCAGGAGCAGCTGAGCTTCAACGATTACCTGACGGGCACGATCGGCGGGCGCTACGACTTCTCGTCGGCGTTCGGCGCGGAAGCGGGCGGCGTGTTCTACCCGAAGGTCTCGGTCTCGTACGTGGTCTCCGACCACGAAGCGATCGCGGGCAAGCTCCCGAGCTGGATCTCGACGCTGCGTCTGCGCGGCGCGATCGGACAGTCGGGCCGCCAGCCGGGTGCGTTCGACAAGTTCACCACCTTCGGGGGGCTCGCCTCCGAGCTCGGCGCCGGCCTCGTGCCCAACAACCTCGGCAACCCGGAACTCAAGCCGGAGATCTCGACCGAGACCGAACTCGGCTTCGAAGCCGGCTTCCTCGAGAACCAGTTCTCGCTCGAGTTCACCGCCTGGAACCGCAAGGTGAACGACCTGCTCGTCGCACAGCAGTTCCCTGTCTCGGGCGGCTTCCGCTCCACGCAGCTCAACAACATCGGTTCCATGAAGGCCAACGGCCTTGAGATCGGGCTCCGGTGGTTCGCGATCAACACCGATCGCGTGTCGACGGACTTCTTCGTCAACGGTGCCTACCTCAAGCAGACGCTCACCGATCTCGGTGGCGCTCCGCCGCTCAAGGTCGGCTACATCCGCTACCGTGGCTTCCTCAAGGAAGGTTACCCGCTCGGCTCGCTCTTCTCGCCGCGCTTGGCGGAAGTCTGCCCGACCGGCGGCCAGCGCACCAACAGTGCGGGCAACCCGATCGCGTGCTACAACGCCGCGGCCGGTCAGCTGCCGATCAACTTCCGCGGCCGCAACGTGCCAGCCTCGCGCGACTCGCTGCTGGCGTACTTCGCCACGCCGCGTGACCTCAAGAACTCCGGAGTGCAGGCGGACCTGCGTCCGCTGCTCGGTGACTTCGACGGCAATGGCAACACCGGCGAACAGTTCGTCGGCGACATCATCCCTGACTGGACGGGGTCGTTCGGCTTCAACGCGAAGATCGGTGCCAGCTGGCGCGTGTCGACGCTGTTCGAGTACAAGACCGGCTTCTTCATCCAGAACCTGACCGACGGCTTCCGCATGTCGCAGCATCCGTCGATCGGCTCCAACCGGCGCGAATGGTCGGAGATCGAGTCGACGCTCAACAATCCGGCGAGCACGCCGGAGCAGCGGCTCGCCGCGGCCAGCAAGTACGTGTTCGAATACCGTCGGCTGCTCGAGCCTGGGTTGCACCAGCACCAGAAGGGCGACTTCACGCGTCTCCGTGAACTCTCGCTCACCTGGCTCGCCCCGGAAGGCATCGCTGCCAGGATGGGCGCCAAGTCCTTCTCGGTGACGGCCTCGGGCCGCAACCTGCTCATCTGGACCAAGTATCCCGGGATGGATCCGGAGGCGAACGCGATCGGCCGCGGCATCGGGTCGGCGCTGGACCAGAACTTCCTCGATTCCGTCGACGCGTTCGGGGTTCCGATCCCGCGGCGCTTCTCGCTGGCTTTCAATTACGGCTTCTGACCGAGACCACATACCATGCGAACGAACAACAGCATTGGTCGGCACCGGTCGACGATCCGCCACCTGGGGACCATCGCGCTCGCCGCGATGGTCATGCTCCCCATGGCGTGCGCGAACCCGTTCGACACCGACGTCAACAATCCCAACGCGGTGGTCGAGACCGCACTCGCTGACGCCGCCGGCGCCACGACGCTCGTCAACGGACAGGGCGCGTCGGTCACGCGCGCGCTGACCGCGATCCTCGCGCCCTACTCGGTCGCGACCGACGAGCTCACGTGGGTCGGCTCGCGCGAGTTCTGGAAGAACCTCGACGACGGCGACGTGTCGGACCCCGTCAACGAGTACACGGACGGCGCATACCCGTTCGTGAGTGAAGCACGCTGGTTGAGCAACTTCGCGATCGCTCGCGTCACGTCGTTCGACGTGGCGGGCACGTTGCGCGCCCGCCGCGACTTGGCGCGTACGAACATCTTCGGCGCGATCATGTACATCACGATCGGCGACATGTTCGACGATTTCGTCCTCGAGTCGGACCGCACGGTCGCAGGCGGAGCCGTCGGTACGGCGAACATGCCGATCATGTACGACTCGGCGATCGCCATGCTCGACCGGGCGCTTCCGGTCGCCGTGGCGGTGGCCGACATCGAGCTCCAGCGGCAGGTGCTGGCGCTCCGGGCACGCGCGAAGTTCTCCAAGGCCTCGCGTGCGACGGTCTTCCCGACGCGGACCGTGCCCGGCAACCCGCTCGTGAATGACGCCGGTGCGGTTGCCGACGCCACCGCGATGCTCGCGCTCGGCGGTGGCACGGCCGCCTCGTGGCGGTATCGCTTGACGCCGACCGCGAACAACCTGGCTGGCATCAACCTCGGGTTCGAGTTGAACAACCGCGGCGAGCTCCGCGCGGGCAACACGTTCGTGAATCCCGATCCCACCAGGCCGATCGTCCCGCTCGCCGGTCTGCCCGGCATCGCGATGCTCGACCCGGTCACCGGAGTGGCGAGCACGACGATCGCCAACGCGATCGACGCCTGCTGCCGGCCTGCGGTCGGCAACAACATCCCCATGACCGTCGCCTCGGCGCGGGAGATGTACCTGATCCTCGCCGAGTCGCGGCTCGCCGCGGCCGACAACGCCGGGTTCCTCACCAACATCAACACCTCGCGTTCCGTCGACGCGCTTCCGGCGTACCCGGACGCGACCGGCGCGACCACCAAGCTCCAGTACGAGCGCAAGACACAGCTTTTCCTTCAAGGGCGGCGCCTGATGGACATGTATCGGTTCAACGTCGTCGACGTCCGGTGGCTCACCGGGACCGGCGTGCGCGGCCGGTGCCTGTTGCCGATCACCTACATCGAGCGGCTCACCAACGTCGCGGCGCCGCAGCCCAACAACACCAGACTTTGCCAGTAGTGCGGTCGTAGTCGCCGCCCCTATTGCGGTGGCTCCCGCGGGCCGTGACCTTCTCTGGTCACGGCCCGCGGTGCTTTCGCTCCCCTTCCATTCCCCACCATGCGTTCTCGCTCGTCACTACTCGCGCTCCCCCTCGCCGCGCTCCTCGGCGGCTGCTACAACCTCCGCGTCGAGACTGGCGTCCCGCGCGTGGGCGCGACCATCGAGGCCGTGCTCTCGGACGCCGGCACTGCCACGCTCACCGCACGCGTCGGACCGAACGCGGCGACGATCCTCGGCACCCTCGCCGGCGCGCGCGGCGACTCGCTCGACATCGCCATCGACGAGGTGCGCACGCGAGACGGTCAGACCTATTACATGAAGGGCACCACCATCGCGCTGGTGCGTGCGGACCTCGCGCAGTTACGCGTGCGTGAGCTCGACCGCCGCCGCACCGCGATCGCCGCCACGATCGGCGTACTCGGCGCGGGCGCGGTCATCGCCGGCGTTCGGGCCGGCGGCGGCGGATCGGACAACACCGGCGGTGGTGGCGGAACTCCTGCCGCGCGTCCGCGCCCCTGAGCCTTCAGTAGTCAGCCCCCCACCATCAGACCTCTTCTCACGATGCGATCCCTCCTCCGCTCCTTTCCCACGCGGTTGGCCACGTGGGTCCTCGTCGTCGGCCTCGGCGCGACGACTGCGGCTCCGCTGGTCACGCTCCTGGAGGCTCAGCGCCCCTCGAACGCCACCGCCACGACCGCCGTGCGCACCGATGCCGCGATCGACACCACCGCCCTCAAGGGCCTGCGCACCCGCCTCCTCGGTCCGTTCCGCGGTGGACGCTCCACTGCGGTGACCGGCGTTCCCGGCGAGCCCAACACCTTCCTCATGGGCACCACCGGCGGCGGCGTCTGGAAGAGCGATGACGCGGGCCACACCTGGCGCAACATCTCCGACGGCTGGTTCGGCGGATCGATCGGTGCGATCGCGGTCGCGGGCAACGATGCGAACGTGGTCTATGTGGGTGAAGGCTCGATCGACATCCGTGGCAACACTTCCATGGGCCGCGGCGCGTGGCGGTCGACCGACGGAGGCAAGACATGGAAGAGCGCGGGACTCCGCGCCGCGGGACAGATCGGCCGCATCGTGGTGCATCCCTCCAATGCCGATGTGGCGTACGCGGCGGTGCTCGGGCGGCCGTTCGGCCGCAATCCGGAGCGCGGGATCTTCCGCACCAAGGACGGAGGTACGACCTGGGACCGCATCCTGTTCGTGAACGACAGCACCGGTGCGTCCGACATCGTGATGGACCCGCGCAACCCGCGGATCCTCTATGCCGCGATGTGGCGGGCCGAACGCAAACCGTGGACGCTGATCTCGGGGTCGAGCGAGGGTGGCGTCTGGCGTTCCACCGACGGCGGCGACAGCTGGCAGAAGCTCGCCGGTGGCCTGCCGACGGGTCTCGCGGGGAAGATCGGGCTCACGGTCTCACCGGCGAATCCCGATCGCCTCTGGGCACTCATCGAGGCAGAGCCCGCGGGCGGTCTCTATCGGAGTGACGACGGTGGCACCACGTGGACGCGCACCAACAGCGAGAACAAGCTGCGCCAACGCGCCTGGTACTACACGCACCTGCGCGCGGACCCGCAGGAGGAGAATGTCGTCTACGCGCTCAACACCTCGCTCTACCGGTCGATCGACGGCGGCACGACGTTCACGGAGATCCCCGTGCCGCACGGCGACGTGCATGACCTCTGGATCAATCCCGGCGACAAGCGCGTGATGATCGTCGCCGACGACGGCGGCGCACAGGTCTCACTCAACCGTGGCCGTACCTGGTCGACGTACTTCAACCAGCCCACGGCCGAGTTCTACGACGTCATCACCGACAACGGCTTCCCGTACCGTGCGTACTCGGGGCAGCAGGACAACACGACGATCAGCGTGCCCTCGTGGTCGTCGTCCAACTCGGTGCATCCGTTCCAGGACTATCGCTATGCGTCGGGCTGCGAGACGGGCCCGGTCGCGCTGCACCCCGACGACCCGAGCGTGATCTGGGGCGGCTGCTACGGCGGTGCGATCAACCGCTGGGACACGCGCACGGATGAGCGTCGCAACGTGGTCATCTACCCCGAGCTCCAACTCGGCCAGGCGGCGAAGGACCTGCAGTACCGTTTCCAGTGGGCGGCGCCGATCCTCGTCTCGCGGCACGACAAGAACGTCGTCTATCACGGATCGCAGTACGTGCTGCGCACGCGCGATGCCGGTCTCTCTTGGACCCGCATCTCCCCGGACCTCACGACGAACACACCGGCGCATCAGCTCGCGAGTGGCGGGCCGATCAACAACGACATCACCGGCGTGGAGATCTTCAATACGATCTTCGCGCTCGCCGAGGACCGGCGCGACGCGCGCACGCTCTGGGCCGGCACCGACGACGGGCGCGTGCACCTGACGCGCGACGGCGGCACGAGCTGGACCGAGGTCACGCCGCCGGGGATGCCGCGGTTCGGCACGGTCGAGGAGATCGCGCTCTCGGCGCACAGCCCCGGCCGCGCGTACGTGGCGGTGCAGGCGTTCCGTCTCGACGACTTCCGCCCGTACATCTTCCGCACCGACGACTTCGGGCGCACCTGGACGCGCATCGCCGACGGCACCAATGGCATCCCGGCCGACTTCCCCGTGCGATCGTTCGCCGAGGATCCGCGTGTGCCGACACTGCTTTATGCGGGCACCGAGTACGGACTCTATGTCTCGATCGATGGTGGGCGCGTCTGGCAGCGATTCCCCAAGAGCCTGCCGATCACGCCGATCGCCGACCTCGAGGCGCGTGATGACGACCTCGTGATGACGACGCAGGGGCGCTCGATCTGGATCGTCGACGACGTGAGTCCACTGCGTGAGCTCTCCTCGCAGGTGATCGCCGCGGCCGCGCATCTCTTCACTCCACGCGACGCGGTGCGCGCGCAACGCGGGGTCGACCCGTTCGACCCACAAGTGGGCACTCCCGACCAGCCAGAGAATGGCGCCGTGCTGCACTTCTGGCTCGGACAAGAAGCGACCGGGGGCGTCACGCTCGAGATCGTCGATGCACAGCGGCGCACGGTGCGGCGTCTCACCTCCGACAGCGCGACCTCGCGCAAGGCGCGCACGCCCAAGCTCGCGATCACGCGCGGACTGCAGCGTGTGGCTTGGGACCTCACCTACACAGGACCGCAGGTCATCGATAGTGTCGTCCTGTGGGGCTACAATGGCGGCGTGAAGGCTCCGCCGGGGGATTATGCGGCAGTGCTCACCGCCAATGGCGTGACCATGCGACGCGCATTCAAGCTGCTGGCCGACCCGCGTCTGCCGCAGATCACGGCGGCCGACTACGCGGAGCAGTTCCGCGTGGCGAGCGCGGTGCGCGACTCAATGGATGCACTCAACCGGACGATGCGCGAACTGCGCGATGTGCGGCAGCAGATGGAACAGCTCATGGCGGCTGCCAAGCGCGTCGGCGCCGACGCCGCGCTCAACGCACAGGTCGACTCACTCGGCGCCAAGTTGGCGCGCCTCGAGACGCAGTTCTCGCAGACCAAGAGCAAGAGCGGCCAGGACCCGATCCGTTTCGCCGGCCAGCTCGACAATCAGTGGGCGGAGCTCTACGGGAACCTGACCGGTCCCAACGGCTACATCTCCGGCAACGCCGAAGGACGGCCGACGCGGGGGGCCACGGAACGGTTCACCGAACTCACCGTGCGTTGGGAGCGACTGCGCGCGGTCTGGCAGGAGGTGGTGACCAAGGACATCCCGGCGCTCAACGCGACGGCGAAGTCGCTCTCGCTGAATGGGATCTCCATTCCCGCTGGAGTGCCGATCCCATGATCGCTTCGCGAGCAGGGCGCGCGATCGTCGCGGTGGCCGCGTGCTGCGCGGTGATCGTCACGCTCACGGCGCAGCGGTCGGCTGTGACGCTCGCACTCGTAGGCGGCACGCTGATCGACGGCAACGGTGGCGCTCCGCTCCGCAACAGCGTGATCCTCGTGAGCGGGGAGCGCATCACCGCGGTCGGGCAGGTGGGCTCACTGGCCGTGCCCGCCGGCGCGACCGTGATCTCGACCGAAGGCCAGTATCTGTTGCCGGGGTTGTGGGACATGCATGTGCACCTCATGCTCGTCGGTCACGGCAACTATGCGCACTGGGACAGCGTGTATCCACGCGAGTTGCGCAACACGATCATCCCCGCGGCGGCACGCCAGAATCTCATGGCGGGCGTCACGAGCGTGCGCGACCTGGGTGCCCCGCTCGACGACGTGATGGACGTGAAGCGTCGGATCGCGCGCGGAGAACTCCAGGGCGCGACCATCTACACGTCCGGTCCATTCCTGCAGAAGACGCCCTACCCCGGCACCGAGGCATTCCGCTGGGGCATCAGTGGCGCGGTCGACGCACGTGCCAAGGTGAACAGACTCGCCGACGCCGGTGTGGACGTCATCAAGTTGATCGACCAGGATCAGATGACAATGGAGGAGATGCGCGCGGTGGTCGACGAAGCACATAAGCGCAAACTCCCCGTGGTCGCACACGCGCATCGCCCCGAAGAGGTGCGGCGCGGACTCGCTGCAGGTGTCGACGACTTCGAGCACACGGGGATGCAGGCGAGCCCCGGCTACCCCGACGACGTCATGGTGCCGTTGCACGAACGCACGGCACAGGGCGCGCGTGGGCCGCTCTACTGGACGCCGACGATCGACGTGCTCACCAACTTCACCGCGCGGCGCGACGCCGACGAGTACCTCGACGACCCTCGCTGGTACCAGTACCTCCCCGACTCGATCGCGAAGGACATCCGACGCTCCATTCGCGGACTCGACACACTCGCGTACTACCGGCTCGTGCCCGACCGCGGCCCCACGCTACAGCGCAAGTTCCGTCAGTTGCGTGAGAGTGGCGTGCGGCTGCTCATCGGCACCGACGCGGGAGTACCCGCGAACTTCCACGGGTATGCGACCGCCGAGGAGATGGTGACGTGGGTGCGGCAGTACGCGATGGACCCCATGGAGACGATCCGCGCGGCGACCTACTGGCCTGCACTCTCACTCGGCGTGCTCGACCGCGTGGGCACCGTCTCACCGGGGAAGATCGCCGACATCATCGCGGTGCGGCACGATCCGCTGGTGTCGATCGAGACGTTGAGGAACGTGGAGCTGGTGGTGCAGCGGGGGCGACGGGTCAGATAAAGGTGTGAGGTGAGAGGTGGGAGGGGAGCGCCGGGTACTGCCGGCGCTCCTTTCCCGTTCTGCGTGCGAGAACGGAAAAGGCCGCCCGAACGGACGGCCTCCTCACACCTCACACCTCCCACCTGCAATCAGAACGGCTTCTCAAGACTCTCCGACTGCGGCGTGAACAGTTCCGCACCGTTCTCCGTGATGACCATGTCATCCTCGAGCCTGACGCCGAACTCCCCAGGGATGTAGATCCCCGGCTCGTCACTGAACACCATCCCCGGCGCGAGCGGGAGCTTGTTGCCGCGCACCAGGTAGGGCCACTCGTGGCCATCCATCCCCATGCCGTGACCGACGCGGTGCGAGAAGTACTTGTAGTCGGGCCCGAAGCCGGCGTCGACGATCACCTTCCGTGCCGCCGCGTCGACCACTTCGCATGCGAGACCTGGCCGCGCCGCCGCGAGTGCGGCGCTCTGCGCGCGATGTTCGATCTCGAACACATCCTTCATGCGCTGCGTCGCCTTGCCGAGCACGAAGGTGCGTGAGATGTCGGAGCTGTAGCCCTCGACCTTGCAGCCGCCGTCCATCAACAGGATGCTCCCTTCGCTCACGACCTGCGGCGTCGCCGAGCCGTGCGGGAGCGCCGAGTACTTGCCGACCTGCACGCCGGCGGAGCCGGAGTAGCCGAGCCGCGTGTGTGCGAGCGAGACGAGTCCGGCGAAGTCGGACTGCGTCATGCCCGCCTTGAGCGACTTGTAGGCCGCCTCGTACGCCTTGAGGGTGACGGCGCTCGCATGACGCATGAGTGCGAGTTCGTGCGCGTCCTTCACCATGCGACAGCCCGCCGTGACCGGCGTGCCGTCGGTGACGCGCATGGCCGGGAGCTTGGAGACGCCGTTGCTGAACTGCCAGCGCACTGTCTCCTCGACAGCGTTGGTCGCGCCCGACATGCCACGCGAACGGAAGCCCTGCGCGATGAGCGAGTAGGGATCCTCGCTCTCCTCCCACGCATACACGTCGGCACCGCCGGCCATGGGGCCGAGCGCGACCTGCTCCATGGCGCGCTCCTCCTCGAACTTCGGTGTGACGAGGAAGGGCCGGCCGTTCACCGGGATGAAGGCGGCGAGAAGGCGCTCGCTGATGCCCCAGCCTATCCCAGTGAAGTAGACCATGGAGGTCCCGCCGGTGATCATGAGCGCGTCGATGCCCTGTTCGCGCATCAAGCGGCGCGCCTTCTCGAGTCGGCCTTGGCGTTCGGCGACGCTGATCGGCACCACGCCGGCTTTCATGGGTGTGAGCGCCTTGATGGCAGGCGGGAGCTCGGCGGCGCCCTGTGACGAGGCTGCGTGGTCGTCCTGCGCACCACCTGTGCGAGAGCCTAGTGCGACGGCGGCGCCGATCGTGGTGGCGGACGCAAGGAACTGTCTGCGATCAGGCATTGTTGAGAGGTGTGAGGTGTGAGGTGGGAGGTGTGAGGTCGGGCGATGCTGGGCGCTGCCTAGAACACACTCAGGTTGATGTACTTCTTCGGCGATTTCCTGAAGTCTGCGAGCAATGAGCGGAGATCGATCAGCAGAGAGTCCGAGTGTTGGTACAGGCTGCGGTCGTTGAGCATCATCCCGAGCGAGCCCTCGCCGCGGTCGAGCTTGCCAAGGATCCCGTCGGCCTTCACGACCACGCCGCGCACATTGGCTTCGGTGCCCTGCAGTGCCAGGGTGAGCGCATTGATCCGCTCGCTTGCCTCGCGGATGTTCTTGGTCGCACGCTCGGTCTCGTTCACGATCCGCTGCACCTGCTCCGACGACGTCGCAGAGTCGGCGCGGGACATGGTGCGCCTGAGCGCGGCCGTGGTCGCTGCGAGGTCCTCGGCGCCGGCGCGTACGTTGAGGGCGATCGAGTCGAGGTTGCGTGACTGTGCCTTGATCGTGCGGGAGAGATCGCTGGAGAGCACGGCGAAGTTGCGGATCGTCGCACTCAACTCGCGCGCCGCGCTGTCACTGAACGCCACCCGCACTCGCTCGGCGACCGATGACACATTGCTGGCGATGCCACCGGCGACCGTCGTGAGCTGCGCGATGTCGGGCATGACCGCACCGTCGAGCGCACCCGGCGGCGCGTCGGTGACATCGGCGAGCTGCGCGAGCAGTTCGCGATTGGCTGGGACGCTCGAGCGCTGGGTGATGATCGCTTGCCAGTCGCCGAAGAGCGTCGCCGCCTGGATCAGCACGACGGGGTCCGGAGGCAACGTGACCTCCTTGTCGAGATCCATCGTCACGAGCACCCAGCCCTTGTCGGCGAGGCTGATCTCCTGCACGCGGCCGGCGTGCACACCGCGGATCACGGCTTCGTTGCCGACCTGCATGTTGCCGACATCGCGGAACCTCGCCGTGACGGTCGACCGCTTGTTCACGAGCGATGTCTGCTGCAGGAACATCGTGGACGCGACGATACCGATCGCCGCCACGACGATCACCAGGCCCACGATCCAATCGTTCGATCTGACTTTCATCTGGCTCTCCCGAGTAGCCATACCATCGCCCAGAAGGCGTCGAGCACGAGGATCATCACTGCCGACTGCACCACCGCACTGGTCGCGG
>JANOWT010000153.1:0-1919 GCA_031418115.1 Gemmatimonadota bacterium | reverse complement strand
GACCGCCCCGGTCGCGAAGTCGTGGCGGCGGAGTTCGTGGGGACATCGCTCTCGTCCGGTGGCGACGGCGATCCGGTGTGGCGCGGATCAGCTGAAGCCATGCCTGAGAACCCGCACGTGAAGTGGCACAGTGCGCGCCGCGGCTACATGATCTGCGACGTGAAGCCTGATGCGTGGACCACCGAGTACCGCGAGGTCGCGTATGTGCAGCGGCCTGGGGCTCCGGTCACGACGCCGGCCACGTTCCGCTTGGAGCATGGGAAGCCCGGGGTCACGCGGGTCTAGGTCGGCATGCGCCCGCTTCGTATTCTCTCGTGGGGACTCGTGATCGCCATCGTCGCGCACGCGGCCGCGACCTATGGTGCGCTGCCTGAGCGGATCCCCACGCATGTCGGTCTCAATGGTGTCGCGGATCGGTTCAGTGACCGGTCGCTCGGTCTCTGGTTCCTGCTCCCGAGCGTCGCGCTCGGTCTGCTGCTGCTGTTCGAGTTCCTGACGCGCCTGATGCGCACGCGACCCGAGTTGCTCAATATCCCCGATCGAGAGCGGTTCATCCGACTCCCCGCGCGGTTCAGGGTTCCGGTCGACATGGTGATCGCGACGATGTTACAGTCAGCGGTGATCTCACTTGCGCTCGTGTTGGGGCTGATCCAGTGGCACCAGTGGCGGATCGCGATGGGCGAACCCGGTGCCCCCGGCGTGTTGCTCGTGCTCGCGCCGTTCCCGATCATGTTCGTGGTGCTGCTGCAGGTCGTTCGCATCTCCCGCGCGGTCGATACGGCCGAACAGCGCTGGAAGGAAGCGGGACCGCCTACGGCTTGAGCGGGTCGCGGGGGGCGAGGAGTGCGTTCACTTCGGCCTCCGCCGAGAGCTGCCGGTCGACGGCGGCACCCAATGCACGGACGCGCGTCAGTTCAGCCGTGAACTCGGATGGTGAGATCGCAGTGACTGAGAGGCGCAGCAGATCGAGGCGGACGGACTCGAGCGCCGCGAGGGCGTTGGTGAGTACCTCGGTCGCCCGCGGGTCGTCGTCCTGTGAGCGAGCCCGCATGGCCGTTCGTTCAAGTGCGCCGATCAGCTCAGGAATGTCACCGGGAAGCGCGGTGCGCGTGGCAGACGGTAGCGCGGCATGCAGGTCGCGCGCGGCCTGTCCGAGGGCGAGTGCGGTCGGTTCGGGGCCCTCGAGTGCGGTCCACGCAGGTGCCGGAGCCAATCGCACGCCTGCGATGCGAAAGAGCCAACGCCCCAGCGGACCACGTAGCAGTCGACTCGTCAGCGGCTCGCGTGCGATCCTGGCGTCGAGTCGCATCGCCGTGCGGATCGCGAGGGTCGGCAACGCCACCGCGCCGGCGGCTCCGAGCGCGTTGAGGAGCGAGCCCAGGTCGGAGTAGGCGAGTCCGAGCGCACCGAGCGTGCCGACGACCGAACCGCCGAGCACGCAGAGCAGTTCGCGCCGCTGCGCGCGCTCCACGGTGTCGGTCGCTTCGCGCTCCTCTTCGCGCTCGGCGTCGTCAACGACCTGCGCCGACGCGATCCGCGCGTGCCCGTATCCCACACGCAGCATGCCACGCGCGTGCGAGACGAGTTGGATCAGCCGCGCCTTCGCCAGTCCCGCCGTGAGCACGGCGATGACGATGAAGATCCACGAGAGGATCCCACTGTCGAAGCCGACTTGGCCATTCACGATGAGATCGTAAAGCGGCAGCCCGATCGCCTCCGCGGCCGCCACGAGCGATGCGGTGATCGCCGTGCCGACTTCGCCGCTCATCGCCTCCCATTCGTGCAGGAATGATCGTACTGCGGCCGGCACACTCGGCGGCCGTGCGCGCGCCGAGTCCAGTTCGGCGGCGAGCGCCTCTGCACTGGGCCATCGCTCGGCGGGGTCCTTTCGCAAGCACCGGTCCACCGCGCGTACGAAC
>JANOWT010000152.1:0-3379 GCA_031418115.1 Gemmatimonadota bacterium | reverse complement strand
CCGCGGCCGACTGCACCACTGCGGCCGGCGTGGTGATGCACCGGGCCTCGGGCCGCAAGGCGACCTACGGCGAACTCGCGGCCAAGGCGGCAACGCTCACGCCGCCCGCACTCGACACGGTCACACTCAAGGACCCGAAGGACTTCAAGATCATCGGCAAGTTCACTGCCGGCGTGGACAACAAGAAGATCGTCACGGGGCAGCCGCTGTTCGGCATCGACGTCACCGTGCCCGGCATGGTGCACGCCGTATTCGAGAAGGCGCCGGTCTTCGGTGCAAAGGTCGCGAGTGCGAACATCGACGAGGTCATGAAGCTGCCGGGCGTGAAGCAGGTCTTCATCGTCGAAGGCACGGCGAATCTCGCCGGCCTCATGCCCGGTGTCGCGATCCTCGCGGAGACCTGGTGGCATGCGCGTTCGGCGCGCCGTCGCTTGCGCGTGACGTGGGCCGACCACCCGACTGCCCAGCAGTCGAGCGCCGGATTCGCCGCCAAGGCTGCGGAACTCATGGCAGCCGCACCGCAGACCATCGCGCGCAAGGACGGTGACGTTGTCGCGGCCTTCGCCGGCGCGGCCAAGGTGGTCGAGGCCAAGTACGAATACCCGTTCATCGCGCATGCGCCGCTCGAGCCACAGAACTGCACCGCGCACTTCGCCAATGGCAAGATGGAGATCTGGGCGCCGTCGCAGGCGCCGCAGGGAGGGCGTCAACTCGTCGCCACGACGCTGGGGATCGCGGAAGCCGACATCGCCATCCATATGATGCGCGGTGGCGGCGGTTTCGGTCGACGGCTCAACAACGATTACATGGTCGAGGCCGCGTTCATCGCGAAGCAGGCAGGCGTGCCGGTGAAGCTCACCTGGTCGCGCGAGGACGACATGGCGCACGACTTCTATCGTCCGGCCGGTTTCCATGGGCTCAAGGCCGGAGTCGACGCTCAGGGGAAGATCGTCGCGTGGGAGAACCACTTCGTCACGTTCGGCGAAGGAACCCGCTTCGCGCCCGCGGCGTCGATCGGCGGCACCGAGTTCCCGATCGGTTTCATCCCCAACTTGAGCTTCGGCGTCTCGACTATGCCGCTCGGCGTGCCCACCGGATTCCTGCGCGCGCCGACGAGCAATGCGATCGCGTTCGTGTACCAGTCGTTCATCGACGAGCTCGCGCTCGCCGCGGGGAAGGACCCGGTGCAGTTCCGGCTCGACCTGCTCGCACAGGCCGCGACGATCACGCCGGCAGCCGGTGCGCCACCGGTCGCGGTGAACGCCGAGCGGATGCGCGGCGTGCTGCAGCTCGTGGCCGAGAAGTCGGGGTGGGGCAAGCGTCGCCTGCCCAAGGGCACCGGCATGGGTGTAGGCATGCACTACAGCCATCGCGGCTACTTCGCCGAAGTGGTCGAAGCGACGGTGAGCAACAGCGGCGAGGTGAAGGTCGTGAAGGTCTGGGTGGCCGGCGACGTCGGCAGTCAGATCATCAACCCGAGCGGTGCGATGCAGCAGGTGCAGGGCTCGGTGCTCGACGGCCTCGCCGAGGCATTCAAGCAGGAGATCACGATCGAAGGTGGCAGAGCGATGCAGAGCAACTTCGACGACTTCGAGTTGTTGCGCATCACCGAGGCGCCGCCGGTCGAGGTGCACTTCCGTACCACCGAGTTCCCGCCGACGGGCATGGGCGAGCCGGCACTGCCGCCAGTGATCCCGGCGCTCACCAACGCGATCTTCGCTGCGACCGGCAAGCGCGTGCGTTCACTCCCTCTCACGCGCCACGATCTGAGCTGGAGCTGACGCGGTGAAGCAGTGGCTCGAGACACGACAGGTGCTCGACGCGATCGGCGCGCTCTCCCGCGAGGGAAAGCGCGCCGCGCTCGCGACGGTCATCCGCGTGCGCGGGTCGGCGTACCGGCACGAAGGCGCGAAGCTCGTCGTCGGCGAGGACGATGCGATCACAGGGAACGTGAGCGGTGGTTGCCTCGAGGAGGATGTGCGTGAGGTCGCGCGCCGCGTGATCGCGAGTGGCGACACCGAGCGCCGGTCGTACTGCGGCGGCGCGAACGAGATCGCGGCTTGGGACCTCGGTGTCGGCTGCGAGGGTGAGGTGGAGATCCTCATCGAGCGGGTCGTGGGCGACCGTGCGGCAGAGCGTGCGCTCGTCGCGGCGGAGGAATCGTTCGTGGTGGTCACGGACGTGCACGACGGCGGTCGTCGCGTCTTCTCCGGTGCGGATGCCACGACCTGGATCGGCGACGGCGCGTCGCGCCTCGAGACGCGCGACGGCCGCGAACTGTTCGTGGACGTGCTCGTGCCTCCGCCTCGCCTGTTGATCGTGAGCGGCGGCGACGATGCGCAGCACCTGGCGAGGTTCGCCGACGCCGTGGGCTTTCGCGTGGTCGTCGCGGATCGTCGTCCCGGGTTGCTCGCTCCCGAGCGCTTTCCTGCGGGTACGCGGCTCGTCGAGACCGATGCCGCTCGCCTCGGCGAGCGTGTGGTGCTCGACACCGAGAGCTTCGCGGTGGTGATGACGCATCACTTCGCCGATGACACCGACTACCTGCGCGCGCTGTTGCAGAGTCCGGTGCGTTACCTCGGCGTGCTCGGGCCGCGCCAACGTACCGATCGCATTCTCGGGATCCTGCGCGCTGAGGGACCCGTGGACGAGTCGCGGATCTTCGGACCGGTCGGGCTCGACATCGGCACCGACGGCGCAGAGCAGGTCGCGCTCGCGGTGCTCGCGGAGGTCCTCGCGGTGCGCAGCGGGCGCCGGCCGCGGTCGTTGCGAGAGCGGAGCGCGCCGATCCACGCGACCGGGGAATGAGCGACCAGGTCGCAGCGGTGATCCTCGCCGCGGGTGCTTCCACCCGGATGGGTCGCAACAAGTTGCTGTTGCCCGTCGATGGCGAAGCCATGGTGCATCGCGCCGCGCGGCGCGCGCTGGCTGCAGGGCTCACGCCGGTGGTCGTGGTGCTCGGTCATGAGCGTGAGCGCGTGCGCGCCGCGCTCGCTGGTCTCAACGTCACATTCGCGACGAGCCCGGATCCCACTGGCCCCACCAGCGTCTCACTGCACGCCGGGCTCGCCGCGCTCGGCACGGAAGTCGCGGCGACGGTGTTGATGCTCTCCGACATGGTGCATGTCACCGAGGAGATGCTGCGTGCTCTCGTCGAGTCATCTGCGACCGGCCGCGCTTCTCTCGAGATCTCGCGTTACGGTGACGTGCTCGCTCCGCCGCTGCTCTTTCGGCGCGTGCTCTGGCCTGAGCTGCTCGCGTGGCACGGTGAAGGTTGCGGCAAGGCGGTCGTGCGCGCGCACCAAGCCGAGGCCGGCCTGCACGACTGGCCGGTGGGTGCACTGCGGGACATCGATACTCCCAGTGACTACGACACGCT
>JANOWT010000151.1:0-10824 GCA_031418115.1 Gemmatimonadota bacterium | reverse complement strand
GAGCGGCGTGAGGCCGGCGATACCGCTGGCCAGGAGTGCCTTGAGATCAGCGCCGCGCGCTCCGCCCTGTGAGGTACTCAGCGAGGCGGGGCGGACCGCTACCGGTGCGGCGTTGGGCGGGTTGGTCAGCCGACGCTGACGCGCCGGCGTCGCGGTGACCGGTGCTGGCGGCGTGCCGTGCAGCCGCTTGAGGAGATTCGTGAAGCGCGGCCCGATGTCCTCGAGCCCGCGCTCATGACGACTCAACTCAGTGCCGGCCTCGTCGAGTACCCAGAGCGCGCGCGGATCGAGTGCTGCGGCCCCGCGCTCGGACGCGAGGAAGAGATTGGCGATCTCGGACGCCGAGAAGCTCGCTGCCGCTCGGGCGAGTGAGCGGACCGCCGAGCGCAGTTCGCGTCCGACCCGGTCGCGCGTGGCGGCATCGATGGCAGCGCGACCGTCGGCGACGAGCCGTCGCAGATGCTCAGCCTGACTGACCACCTCGAGCCGGAAGCGCTGAGCGGCCGACGTGGGCGGATTCGGCGAGGCGGTGATGTATGCCCCCACCGGACCGGCCGGGAGCAGTGTCGTGATCGGTACGACGTCGTCGGTCTCGCGCTCACCGGATCGCAGTGTCTCGGCCGCATGAGCGAACTCACGGACGGCGACCGTGTCGGTCGGCGGCAGTCCGCCGGTGCGGATCGCCTCGCCACCTTCGACGAGTACCAATGCCGCGGCGCGGAAGAGGCGGCGCCGTTCGGCGGTCGCGTCCTCGTGACCGAGTTCGATCGGCTTGGCGGCGACATCGACGGCGTCGACGACTTCGGCGAGTGGCGGAAGGTCCTTGAGTGCGGCCACACCGCGGAGCGCGCGGACGCGGTTCATCGTGGTCGCGAATGCATCGAGCGAGGCCGGATGCTCCGCGAACGCGAGCAACCCCGCCGCGGCGTCGGCCGCCGCAGCGGCGAGATAAGCCGCACCCTTGCCGCGGGTGGCCGTCTGCAGCGCCTTGGGGGCGAAGTGATCCAGCTCGGCGATTCGATTCGACGCGCGCTTGTCCTCCGCCTCGCCCCAGCTCCGAACGCCGCGCACGAGGAACTTGAGGTCGTCGACCGCGGCGATCACGGTGGCCCGGGCCGCGGTGTCCCACACGAGCTTGCCCTCGCGCACATGACGTGCGAGGCGCTCGAGGCCGGACGCGATGTCGGCGATTCCCTTGAGCTTGGCCATGGTCGCCGCGCCGCGCAGTGCGCGCGCCGAGCGAGCGAACGGCTCGGCCTCTGGTGCGCTGACGGACGCGCGTGTCGCGAGGTCGTCGAGCTGGTCGACGTACTCGGTGGCCTCGAGAGTGAAGAAGTCGAGCAGGCCTCCCGTCATCGCGCCTCCGCGGGTCGCGGTTTCGTAGAGCTCATGATGGTGCTAAGTGTGGTCGTGCGTAGCGGTTGGGTCAACGGGCGCGGGCCGAGTTGCGGGCCGAGTCCATGGCGGCGCGCATGGCGCGCAGGGCCTCGGGGAGGCCGACGAAGACCGCGTGCGCGACTATGGAGTGCCCGATGTTGAGCTCCTCACACTCGGGTATCGCGGCGACGGGGCCCACGTTCGCGAGCGTGAGACCATGCCCGGCGTGCACCGCGAGTCCGAGCGATGCGGCGTGGGTCGAGGCCTCGCGGAGCGCTTGGAGGTTCCGGGGGTGCTCGGGGTGATGGCAGTACGTTCCCGTATGGAGTTCGACCGCCGCTGCGGCGAAGGCGGCGGCGCGGTCGATCTGGGCGCGGTCGGGATCAATGAAGAGCGCGGTGCGGATCCCGGCGCTCCGGAGCGCGTCAATGCAGGCAGCCAGCCGGACCGGATCATTGGCGAGGTCGAGCCCGCCCTCGGTGGTGATCTCCTCGCGGCGTTCGGGCACGAGGGTGACCTGATGGGGCTTGAGGCGGACCGCGATCCGGGTCATCTCGTCGGTGGCGGCGATCTCGAGATTGAACGGGGTGCGGGCATCGAGGGCGAGCGCTTCGATGTCGGCATCCTGCATATGCCGGCGGTCCTCTCGGAGGTGCGCGGTGATCCCATCGGCGCCCGCGTCCTCGCAAAGGCGGGCGGCCGCGACCGGATCGGGGTAGGAGGCCCGTCGCGCCTGCCGAAGCGTCGCGACGTGATCGATGTTGATGTAGAGCCGCTGACGGGTCATCTTTGCTCCATCATCCTTTCGCTCCGGAGAACGCCGTTGAGACGCGTACTGAGTTCGTTGCTGGTGCTGGTCGCGATCATGGGATGCCACCGCACCGTGGGCGGCCCCGAGGCGGGCGCCACCTCATCGACCGCCGCGGTGGAGCAGTTCCTCGCGGGGGCGAAGGCCCAAGACCTGCAAGCGGTGTCGGCCGTCTGGGGCAATGCCGAAGCTCCCGTGCGCGACCGCGAGGACCGTCCGCAGCTCGAACAGCGGCTCTTGATCATTATGTGCCATCTGCGACATGACGGATCTCTGATCGGGGCCGCGCAGCCGGGCGCGTCCGGAAAACTATTGCATCGCGTGGAGTTGACGCAGGGTGACAAGAAGGCGTCACCGATGTTCACGACGGTCAGGAACACCAAGACGGGCCGCTGGTTCGTCGAGGACTTCGATTTCAAGTCGACGGCGAGCTTCTGCACCGCCGGCAACCGCCCGGCGCAACCGCCGCTCGACGAGGCAGACCCCCGTTAGTATTCCGTGAGTTCCACCAGCACACCGCTGGTGGACGACGGGTGCAGGAAGGCGATCCGTTTTCCTTCAGCGCCGCGACGCGGGACCTGATCGATCAGACGTAGACCGGCGTCGCGACAGCGTGCGAGTGTGTGGTCAAGGTCATCGACCTTGAAGCAGATGTGATGGATGCCGGGCCCGCGCTTGGCAAGGAACTTCCCGATGGGGGAATCGGATTGCTCTGGTTGGAGCAGTTCGACGAGTGCGTCGCCGGCCGCGAGGCCGACGATGTGCGCCCCGTCGGAGTCATCCAGTGGGACCTCGGTCATGCCGAGGAGATCGCGATAGAACGGCAGGATCGCCTCAAGGGATTCGACGGCGATGCCGATGTGGTCGATGCGGGTCCCGCGGAGTGGTGCGGCAGACATGGTCAGTGGCGGCTCGAGTGGCGAGGGATCCTCGCAAGGGACGCCGTAACGTTAGCGCGGTCGACCGGTGCCCGGCACCGGCGACGCATCGGAGAGCACGCGAGATGTCGAAGACAGTGGTGGTGACGGACGAAACGTTCGCGTCCGAAGTGGAGCAGCACGCCGGACTGACGGTGGTGGATTTCTGGGCGACCTGGTGCGGCCCGTGCCGCATGATCGCGCCGATCCTCGATCAGCTGAGCGAGGAGTTCGTGGGGCGGGTCAAGATCACCAAGCTCGACGTCGACGCGAACCAGAAGACGTCGATGCGCTTCCAGGTGCGGTCGATCCCGACCCTGTTGTTCTTCAAGGACGGGAAGCTCGTCGACCAGGTGATCGGTGCGGTGCCGAAGCCGGCCCTCGCCGCCAAGTTCGAGCAGCACGTCGCGTGAGTCGGGCCCGCCGCTGATGGCGATCCCGCGCGATGCCCTTCGGTATCCCGCCAAGCGGGTCCTGCTCGCCAGGACCCGCTTGGCGTACGTGCATCTGCGCAACCTGCTCACCGACGCGAAGCGTGACCGCTCAGCACGGGTGTCCGGCTACGTCGCGGTCTGGCTCTCCGAGGAGCTGATCACGCTCTTCCTCGAGGAGGGCGAGGTGGTGAACGCCACCACCTCCACCGACGGCGAGCACTTTCAGCCGATCGCGATCAGTGACGCGATCGGTCGCGTCCCTTCGTCGGCAGAGTACGGCAGCATCTGCTTCCATGAAGCGGTCGACGAACAGCTCGACGCGATGTACGCGACCCAGACGGGCACGCCGCTCCCGTGGCCCCGCGAGCTCAAGCTCGAGGACGGGGATGCGCTCCTGGCGTTCCTCTACGCGACGATGCACGACGGCGCGATCGAGATCCGTGACGATGGCGCGGTGCATTATGTCTCCGTGTCGTCGGGTGCACCGGTCCGCGGATACTTCGCCGACACGCGGCCCGGCGACATCGCGGCGCATGTGAAGGCGCTGCTCGCGCCGCATGGCGGCGCCAAGAAGCCGATCGTCCGGCTCTGGCCGCGGGCCGAGGCGTTGCCGGCGCAGGCATCGCCGGCCCTGATCCAGGCGTACCGCGATCTGATCGTCGCGCTCGTCGCTCGTCTCGGTGCGTCGGGCGCGTTGAACGCGGCGGACCTCGTAGAGAACGCGCGTCGGCCGCTCGTCGCGAAGTACGTGCTTCTCGAGCGGTTCTCCCCGACGCTCCCCACCGTGCGCGATCCGGTGAGCGACACCCCCATGCTCACGAAAGCCGTTGCCGACTGGCTCGTCGGTGCATTGCGCGCCGCCGAGCCGAGCGGCGTGGAGCCGACGCAGGCGCTACGTGACCTGACCACGACGCGGCGTCACATGTTCCAGGCGGCGGGCCTGTTCGACGCGTTGCCATGGAAGCTGCAGTGGTGAGTGAGTCCGGCGAGGCGACGCCCGAGACGGCGACTCCCGGTACGCTGCACATCGTCAGCACCCCGATCGGGAATCTCGGCGACCTGAGCCCTCGCGCGGTCGAGATCCTGCGGAGCGTGAAGGCGGTGCTCGCCGAGGACACGCGGCACACGCGCGTCCTCGGTGACCGCTACGACATCCGCACGGCGATGATCGCGTACCACGAGCACAACGAGGCCAAGGCGACGCCCGGCCTCGTCGCACGGCTGCTCAGTGGCGATTCGCTGGCGTTGGTCAGCGACGCCGGCACGCCGCTCCTGTCCGATCCGGGGAGCCGACTCGTGCGTGCGGCGATCGACGCCGGCGTACTCGTCTCGCCGGTTCCCGGGGCATCAGCACTGCTCGCGGCGCTGGCGGGCGCTGGGCTCGCCACCGACCGCTTCACCTTCTTCGGCTTCCTCGCGCGCAAGGGCGGCGACCGCACGCGGGCCGTCAGCGAGATCGCGGCGCTCGCGCACACGGCGGTGCTCTACGAGGCGCCGAACCGCGTCGCGGAGACGCTCGCCGAGCTCGAGGCCGCAGGGGCCGGCGAACGCGAAGCGGCCGTCGCGCGCGAGCTCACCAAGCAGTTCGAGGAGTTCCGTCGCGGAACGGTGCGCGACCTCGCCCGGTACTACGAGGAGCACGAAGCGCGCGGCGAGATCGTGCTACTGGTCGCCGGCGCGTCGCCGGCGGTGGTCGACGAGGCCCGGCTCCGAGAGCGGGCGGTCACGCTGCGCGCCGAGGGCATGAGCGCGCGGGACCTGACGCGCGTATTGATGGAATCGGAGCATGCCCCGCGGAACCTCGCCTACCGGATCGCGCACGAGTGAACAGCCAGGTGAACCCCCAGTGATGCGGCGTCGAAGCATTCTCGCGAAGCTGAGTCTCGCCGTCGGCGTGCTCGTGCTGGGCGCGTGGAGTTCGGCGCGTGGCGCGACCGGGTTCGCGGCGCCGCGTCTGGCAGTCGCGCGCCTGCAGTACGACGGCGACGACTGGTATGCGAACCCGTCGAGCCTGCCGAACCTCATTCGGGCGATCCGTGAGCGCACCACGCTCGCCGTGGACGCGCGCGAAGTGCGCACGACGCTGCTCGACGATCGGCTCTGGGATCATCCGTTCCTGCATCTCACCGGACATGGCAACATCAAGTTCAGTGAGACCGAGGTGGTACGGTTGCGCGAGTACCTGCTGCGGGGCGGGTTCCTCCACGCCGACGACAACTACGGACTGGACGAGCACTTCCGGCGCGAGATCGCGCGGGTCTTCCCCGACCGCAAGCTCGTGGATGTGCCGCTCGACCACGCGATCTACCGGATCGTGTACGCCTTCCCCGAGGGCGTGCCGAAGATCCATGAGCACGACGCCAAGCCGGCGCGCGGCTTCGGGATCTTCATCGGGGACCGACTCGCCGTCTTCTATTCATACGAGAGCGATCTCGGGAACGGCTGGGAGGACATCGGGACGTATCCCGACGATCCACCCGAAGCGCATGAGGCCGCGCTGCGGATGGGCGTCAACCTCTTCATGTACGCGGTGACCAGCGGAGCGGGCCGATGAGCGTTCTCGATCTCGTGCTGCGCGAGACCGCGCGCGCCTCCCGCACGGCGCGCATCGCTGGCGTGCTCGCGCCCCTCGCCGCCGCGATCGCACTGCTCACCGCTGGAGCGATGTGGCTCTCGCGGGGACGATGGCTCGAGCTGCCGCCCCTGGTGCCGTTCGCGGTCTGGGGCACGGCGATCATCGGGACGGCACTCCTCGCTCGACTGATCGGGCGGCGCATCGCCGAACGGACGACAGAGGCGGCGGTGGCCCGCGCGATCGAAGAAGAGCAACAGCTGCGACGCGGCGCGCTCACTGGTCTACTCGAGGTCGCACACGAGGGTGGTGTCTTCGTCACGCGCGCGGCAGAGTCGATCGGGAATGCGCTCGCGGGTGTGCAGGCGACGCCGGCGCCAGCGCACCGGCGGCGACTGCTGCGCACGGCCGCCTTCTCGACCATCGCGTTCGCGAACGTGGTCGCACTCGCGGGTGGGTCGTGGGACCGTCGTGCTGACGGCTGGAGTGCATTGATGAACCCCGTCGCCGCCTGGCGCGGCACGTTGCTGCCGGCGCTCGCACTCACCGACGCGCCGCGTCGGCTGGCGCGCGGGTCGGCCGTAACTTTCGGAGTGACCGCGTCTGGCCGACGCGAGGTCACCTTGCACTGGCGACTCACCGGTGCGGGGTGGCGCGACACACTGCTCACGGTCGGCGCGGACGGCAGGGCGGTAGTGACGCTCGCGGCCGTCGATGCCGATCTCGCTCTCGTCGCGAGCGACGGACGCGCCGCGAGCGACACCGCTCTGGTGCGCGTGGTCGACCGGCCCTTCCTCGGCGACATCACCATCCGTGCGACGTATCCCGCTTACCTCGGCCGCGCCAACGAGCGCCTCGACGCCGATCTGCCGCTCCGTCTGCCGGCGGGCACACGACTCGCGTTCGAAGGACACTCATCGGAGTCGCTGGCGGAGGTCGCGCTCGATGCTGAAGGCGCGCGCATCAAGTTCGCGGTGAGTGCGACGACCTTCAGCGGCAACTGGACGCCCACCCGCAGCGCGACCTGGACCTGGATCGCGCGCGGTGAGCGCACGGAGATCGCCGACCTGCCGGCTCCGCTCGCGGTAGAAGTGCTCGACGACTCGCTGCCGCGCGTGGAGATCCTCGAACCGATCGGCGAAGCACTCGTCGGCATGGAGGATCGCGTCGCCGTGGAGATCCTCGCGCAGGACGACAACGCGCTCACCGGTGTCTGGCTGAGGCGTCGGATCGTGGATGTGCGCGGCGCCGCCCGCGACTCGGCCGAGTATCGGCTGAGCGAGGCACGCGAGGGGGAGTGGATCGGTGGTGTTGTGCAGAACATGGCCGACCTCGAGCTCGCACCGGGCGATCGCGTGGAGATCGTCGTCGTCGCGCGCGACGCGGCGCCGGGCATGCGCGAGGGCACGAGTCGTACCTTGACGCTCCGCGTACCGAGCACGGCAGAAGAGCGCGCGGCGGCGAATGCGGCGAGCGAGGCGGCGGTCGCGGCGGCGAATGCCGCCGCACAGGCGCAAGCGAAACTCGCCGAGCGCACTGAGACCGCGTCGCGTTCGCGCGGCGATCGCGGTGCGACGGCGGAGAATCGGCCCAACCAGCCACCCAACGCGGCGGGCCGGCCGGGTGACCCGCGGGCAGGCCGCGATAGCGCGGCGATGGGCTTCGAGACGGCGGAGCAGGCGAAGGAGATCGCCGAGCAACAGCGGGCGCTGCAGGAGCGCGTGCAGGGGCTCGAGGAGGCGGCGCGCGAGATGGAGGATCGCCTGCGCGCGGCCGGTGCGCTCGACACGTCACTCGCGCGACAGTTGCAGGACGCTCAACGGATGCTGCGCGAGGCGATGACACCGGAGATGACCGCGGCGCTGCAACGGCTCGAGGGTGCGTCGCAGGAACTCAACGCCGACCGCACGCGCCAGTCGCTCGCTGATCTCGCCGAACAACAGAAGCGGATGCGTCAGCAGTTGGAGAAGAGTGCGGAGATGCTCAAGCGCGCTGCGCTCGAGGGCGCGATGCAGACGCTCGGCGACCAGGCGAAGGAGCTGGCGCAGGCGCAGCAGCAGTTCGCCGACAGTGCGCGCGCGGGCGCGCCCGATCCGCAACAGGCGCAGCAACTCGCGCAGCGGACGCGCGACATGTCGCAGCAGATGGACGCGCTGCGCGAGCGGCTCGAGCGCGAGCGCGCGAATACCGGTGCGAACCAGTCGGAGCGGGCCGAGGAGGAGACGCGACGCTCCGAGGCCGCACTCCAGGAAGCGATGCGCCAGGCGCGCGATGCGCAGCAGGGACCGAAGGGGAGCGAGCAGCGACAGCAGGCGCAGCAGGGCGCGCGCGACGCCGCCGAACAGGCGGCGCAGGCGATGCAACAGGCCGCGCAGTCGATGCAGCGGGCGCGGCAGGGACAGGTGTCCGAATGGAAGGGCGAGCTCACCGACGCGATCGACCAGTCGGTGCAGGAGATGATGCAGCTCGCCGCCGAGCAGGAACAGCTCGCGGCGCAGGCGCAGCAGAATCCGAACGATCCCAACCTGCGGTCCAAGCAGGCGGCGCTGCAGCAGGGGATGGAGATGGCGCAGCAGCGACTGTCGGAGGAGGCGAAGAAGTCGGCGCTCGTCTCGCCGCGCACGCAGCAGATGATGGAGCAGGCGCAGCAGCGGACTCAGCAGGCGACGCGCGAGGCGGCGCAGTCGCAGCGCGGGCAGGCGCCGCAGTCCATGCAGGAGGCGGCCAACGCGATGCGTCAGGCGGCCGCGCAGCTCACGCGCGACCGCGAGCGGGCCAACTCGGCGCAGTCGGCGTCGGGACTGCCCGAGATGATGCAACAGATGCAGCAACTCGCGCAGCAGCAGGGCGCGCTCAACGGTCAGATGCAGAGCCTCTTCCCCAGCGCGCAGCAACGCCCGTCGCAGGAGGCGCTCGACGCGCAGAACCGCGGCCGGGCGCGCGAACTCGCGCGGTCGCAGCGCGAAGTGGCGAGGTCGCTCGACGAGATCGGCGACAACGACCCCACCGGCCGCGCGCAGGAGATGGCGCGCGAAGCCCGTCAGCTCGCGCAGGCGCTCGACCAGGGTGTGGTGGATCCGGCGACGCAGGCGCGGCAGGAGCGGCTCTTTCGCCGCATGCTCGACGCCGGTCGCGCACTCGAACAGGAACAGAAGGACGAGAGTCAGCGGAGGGAGTCGCGCGCGGCGCGTGGCACGGCGCGATTCACGCCGCCGGGCGGGCCGGCGCGCGGGCAGGCGGCCGAGCGCTACGCCGTGCCCAAGTGGGAAGAGCTCCGCGGGTTGAGCGCCGAAGAGCGCCGCTTGGTGATCGAGTACTTCCGGCGCCTGAACGCGGAGAAGTCGCCGTGAACGTGCGACGGCGCGTGCATGCGGTCTTCGCGATCACGACGCCGAGCGTGACGCTGTCACTGCTCTCATTGCTCTCGCTGGTGTCACCGCTGTCGCGGTCAGTGATCGCACAGGAATCGCCCGCGACGAGTGCGATCGTCGCACGTGCGCTCGACGCGGAGTCCGCTGGCCGCAATCGCGAGGCGATCACCGCCTGGCGCGCGGCGATCGATGCGGGCGCGCTGCTGCCGGGCGTACTCGGGCTCGAACGCGTATTCTCGGTGCTCGCGCAGGACGAGTCGTTGCTCGTCGCACTCGACACGCTCGTGCCGCAGCATCCGCGCGAGTGGCAGCTCCGGTCGGTGCAACTGCGCCTCTTCACGACGATCGGTCTCGACCTGCGTGCCGCGGCCGCGTTCGCGGACTGGCGTGACCTGACGCCCACCGAAGTCGCGCCCTACCGCGAGTATGCGCGGGTGCTCCTGTTCAACAATCGGGCCGCGGCGGCGGACACCGTGCTGCGACAGGCCTCGGAGGCACTGGGCTCCACCCGTGCGCTCGTGCTCGAGATCGCGCAGATGCGCGCCGGGCTCGGGCTCTGGCGCGAGGCCGCCGAAGCCTGGCGTGATGTGATGACCGAGGAGCCCTACTACGAGTCGGCGACCGTCTGGTCGCTCGCGCCTGCACCGGCCGACTCTCGCGACGCGGTGCGAGGAGTGCTGGCCGCGCGCGGAGTCCCGCTCGGTGCGACGCAGGCGCTCGCGCTGCTCGAGGTGGCATGGAACTCCCCGCGCAACGGGTGGACCGCGCTCGCGGCGCTCGCGCCGAGTGATACAGTGGTCGCGGTCTGGCGTCTGTTCGCTGACGAGGTCGAGCGTGTCCGTGCCTGGTCGACAGCGCGCGACGCGTTCACGGCGATCCATGCGGCGCGCCCTGATGCCAACATCGCGCTGCGAGGGGCGCAGGCCGCGCTCCTTGCCGCCGATGCGGTGACGGCACTCTCGCTCGCGCGTTCAGCTTCACCGATGCTCGACGAAGCGCACCGCAACGCGGACGCGCTTCCCATAGAGCTCGATGCGCTCGCGCGACTCGGGCGCGCCGCCGAGGCCGAAGCGTTGCTCGCGCGGGCGGCAACCGCGCTCGGCACGGACGGCGTACGCTCGCATGCGCGGACGATCGCGTGGGCGTGGATCCGCGCCGGTGACATCCCGGAGGCACGTCGTACACTCGCCGACGCGCCGCTCTCTGCGGAGGACGCAGTGGCCGGCTGGCTCGCGCTCTTCGACGGCGATCTCGTCACGGCGCGTGGGGCGCTTCGGAATACCGAGGTGCCGGGACAGGACGCGGTGAATGCGCTCTCGCTCTTGAATCGCACACGGCTCGAGCG
>JANOWT010000150.1:0-11734 GCA_031418115.1 Gemmatimonadota bacterium | reverse complement strand
ACGCGATCTGCTTCTCGCAGCGCGGGCAGCGCGACCTCGGTGCGACGACGGACAGCTCCGCCGGCCAGCGCGAGATGCAGACGTTCAGGAAGGAGCCGAAACTGGCTCCGATCACGAATACCATGAAGTTCACGAGCGGGGCCTCAGCGCGAAGAGGGCGATGCCGGCGGCCACGGCGACGTTCAATGACTCCACGCCCGGCATCATGGGAAGGGCGACCAGCTCGGCGCAGGCGTCACGCACCGATGCCTTCAGCCCTGCGCCTTCATTTCCCATCGCGAGTGCGAGTTGCGGTGGCGGTGCCATGCCGTCGACCGGACGGCCTGCCGCCGCTGCGCCCCAGAGCGGCACGTCGTGACGCGCGAGGAACGCCAGCAAGGCCTCCTCGGTACAATCGATCGTGCGATGCTTGAACTGGATCCCTACTGCACTGCGAACGACCTTCGCATTCCACGGGTCGACCGTGCCCGGAAGCACCAGCGTCGCCGCGACGCCGAGTGCGGCGGCGGTGCGTAGCAGCGTTCCGACATTGCCCGGATCCTGCACACCATCGAGAACGAGTAGTCGGGCCGTCGCCGGAAGCACGAGCGCCTCGAGCGCTTCCATCGGCCTCTCGGCGATCGCGAGCACGCCTTGGGGACTCTCAGTGTCACTCGCGGAGAGGAACTCGCGCTCGCTCACGCGCACCACGTCGATGCCTCGGCCGTGCACCTGCGCCACGAGCGCCGCGCCGCGCGGGGTGCGATCGATGAGATCACAGGTCAGGACGCCCGTGATGTGCATTCCAGACGCGAGCAACTCCTCGACGAGGCGGATCCCCTCTGCCACGAAGAGCCCGCTCCGATCGCGCGCCTTGCGGCGCGTCAGGTCTCTAGCTAGGGTCAGTATTCTCATGCGTATTCTTCCGACTCTCGCCCTCGCGGCTCTCGTCAGTGGCTGTGCCGTGTCCACGCAGCAGGAAGTGGACATGGGCGCCGGCTATGCCCAGCAGATCGCCAAGGAGCTCCCTCTTATCCAGGATGCGGAGCTCAACCGGTACCTCAACGTACTCGGCGATTCGATCGCCCGCATCGCCGACAGCCGGAATCTCGACTGGCAGTTCTCCATCGTCGACAGCAAGGATGTCAACGCCTTCGCGGTCCCGGGTGGATTCATCTACATCAACCGCGGTCTGATCGAACGGGCGACGAATATGTCGCAGGTCGCGGGCGTGCTCGGTCACGAGATCGGGCATGTGACCATGCGACACTCGATCCAACAGATGCAGAAGTCCCAGGGTGCGAACATCGGCGTCACGGCCGTCTGCGTGCTGACCAGCATCTGCAACAGCCAAGCAGCGTCGGCGGCGATCAACATCGGCGCCGGTGCCGCCTTCGCGACCTTCTCCCGTCAGGACGAGGACGAGGCGGACAAGGAAGGCGTGAAGTACATGATCGCGGCGGGGCTCGATCCCGCGGGGATCCCCGAGATGTTCCAAATCCTGCTCGAGGAGCGGAAGACCAAACCCGACGCGCTCGAGAGTTGGTTCCGGTCGCATCCGCTGGAGGAGTCGCGGATCGCTGCGGCGCGAGCCCGCATCGCCGCATACCCGCCGGCACAGCTGGTCGGTCTCACGAAGGACTCGCCGAACTTCCAGGCATTCAAGAAACGCCTCGCGGCGCTGCCGCCATCGCCGCCGAGTCGCTGAGCCGCTGAGCCGCTGAGCCGCTGAGCCGCTGCGGCACTGAATCGCTGAGCCGCGATCGCTCAGAGCCGCGCGACGAACCGCTCCACCAATCCGCAGAACTCGTCCGACGCACGCGCACCGACCTCCACGACCTCGGCATGGTTCAGCGCGGCATGTGAGATGCCGGCCGCCGGGTTCGTGATCAGCGAGACGCCCGCGACTTCCATCCCCAACGCCCGCGCCACGATCACCTCGGGCACGGTGCTCATCCCCACCGCATCAGCGCCGAGCCGGTCGAGCATCCGCACCTCGGCGAGCGTCTCGTAGGTTGGGCCGAGCAGCCCGACGTAGACGCCCCGCTGCAGCGCGAGCCCTTGCTCCTTCGCCGCATCGTCGAGCAACGCTTGGAGCCTCGGCGTGTAGGGTGCGCTCATGTCCGGGAAGCGGACCTCGTCCGGCTCCGCGGGACCCTCGAGCGGGGTGCGGAACATCAGGTTGATATGGTCCGCGATCGCCATCAGGTCGCCCGGCTTGAAGGTCCGGCGGATGCCGCCGGCAGCGTTCGACACGAAGAGCGTTCGCGCGCCGAGTGCGTGCACCACGCGCACGGGGAAGGCCGCGACGCGCGCGCTGTGCCCTTCGTACATGTGGAAGCGACCGGCGAGCAGCAGGACCTCGCGTCCCCCGAGCGTGCCGCAGATCATCTCGCCGCGATGACCCTCGACCTTGGGCGCGTGGAAACCCGGGATCTCCGCGTACGGCACGCGCTTCGCATCGCGCACGCGGTCGGCGAGCGCGCCGAGTCCGGAGCCGAGTACGATGGCGGCGACCGGCGCGCGCACGCCGAGGCGCTCGCGCACTGCGTCCGCTGCACTCTGCGCGTCGGCGCCGTTCATGCGACCGCCGTGCCCGGCGCCATGCGCAGCGCCAAGCGCAGCGCGGCGAACTCCGCATCCATGCGCGCCACGAGCGAGTCGCGCTCGGCGGGCGGGAGGAACGCATTCGTGAATCCCTGCCGCGCGAGTCGCATGAGTTCCTCGAATGTGAAGTCGAGATGCTTCGCCGCCAACCCGTATTCGGTCACGAGATCGGTCCCGCTCATGAGGCGATTGTCGGTGTTGATCGAGACCTGCAGGCCGGCGTCGAAGTACTTCCGGAGCGGATGCGTGTCGTATCCGGCGGTCGCGCGTGTCTGCACGTTGCTCGTGAGGCAGCACTCGATCGCTACACCGGCCGCCTTCGCCTCGGCCATGAGCGCAGGGTCTTCGATGAGTCGCGTGCCGTGCCCGATGCGGTGCGCGTGGCAGGCATGCATGGCGGCCGCGACCGATGACGCACCGTCTCCCTCGCCCGCGTGGCAGGTGCATGGCAGGCCATGCTCCACGCAATGGTCGAACGCGCGCGAGTGGAGCCCAGCCGGGTTGTCGCGTTCCCCTCCGGCGAGGTCGAACCCCACCACGCCGTCGTTCATGTACTCCACCGCGAGCCAGGCCGCCTCGAGCGAAGCGGTCGGCGGCATGTTGCGGATCGCGCAGACGATCACGCGCGACGTGATGCCGAAGTCGCGTTCCGCACGCGCCAGCCCGCGCAGCGGCGCCTCGACCGCGCGTTCGAGGTTCAATCCTTCGCGGACGTTCAGGATCGGCGCGTAACGCGTCTCGAGGTAGCGCACGCCCTCCTTCGCACAGTCCTCGGCGAGTTCGTAGGCGATCCGTTCCATCGCCTCGTCCTGCTGCATGACCGAGAGCGTGACCGAGAATCGTTCGAGGTACTCCTCGAGATTGTGCGCGTCCTTGACCTTCATGAAGTCGCCGAGCGCCTCGGCGTCGTCGCGCGGCATCGTCTTGTGCTGGTCGCGCGCGAGTTCGAGCAGCGTCGACGGGCGCACCGAGCCGTCGAGGTGGCAGTGCAACTCCGCCTTTGGGATCCGGCGGATGAGGTCGCTGCTGAGCATGGTCATCCTGCGTCGGCCGAGTCCGCTCGATCAGCCGCGGATGCAGGATCACCGGAGTCAGTCGCGCCGGCGCGCTGCCGCGCCGAGACCAGTCGCATCACGTAGCCGCCCGAGAGCGGCGTGTCAGCGTCAACGGGGATCCCGCGACTGTCGGCAACGAGCCGAGTGCCCGCTCGCACGGCCTCGGCGGCCGCGGGGTCAGCGGCGACGACCGCGTCCATCACGGTGCTACCCACAGGGACGGAGACGCCGTTCCCGTTCACGAATACGCGCAGAGATTCGGTCATCGAATGGCGGTGATGCGCGGAGCCTTGAGCGCGGCGGTCGGCACGAGCCGTCCGCCGGGCTGTGCCCGCAGGTGATCCACGAGGGCATCGAGGTCCACGCGGTTGAGTTCCTCGATCACGGCGTCGGCGCCCAGTGAAGCGCCATCTCCGCCCGCGGCCATGAAGTCGGTCATGATCACACGGTAGCGACGGCGGTCATCGATCCGCGAGCCGTCGCCGAGCGTCACGCGCCGCAGTCGCGAGCCGGCGGGCGCGGCGGGATCGAACTCCAGGCGCACTCCGCTCACATGGTAGCGGATCGCCGCGCCGCCCACGAGCGCCTCGAGGTACCGCCGGAGCGCATCGCCACGAACCGAGACCGCGACGAGTCGATTGCCGAACGGCGACACCTCGTACACGTCGCCCCAGGTCACTGTGCCGGCTCGGAGTTCGGTGCGGATGCCGCCGTTGTTCATCACCGCGATGTCGCCACGTCCGGCGATCCGTTGCGCGTCGGCGATGAGGTTGCCGAGCGCGTACTGACCGGTCTCTCGTGGCAACCGCTCCGTGAGTTCCACCAATGGCGTGCGAATCTGATCGGTGACCGCGGCCTCAGCGTGTCGTACCAGGCGCGCCACCGCTGAATCGGGCGTGATGCTGTCGCTCGTGACGGAGCGCACGTCGGGGCGCAGCGCAGGCAGGTCGCGCTCGCCGACCGCGATGTCCACCACGCCCAGCGCGCGGGCACTCGACCGCGCCTGCACGATCGGGATGCCGTTCACCACGGTGGCCAACAGTGAATGCGTGTGGCCGCTGACGATCGCGTCCACTTCGCCCGGCGCAAGCGCGTTCGCGATCGTGAAGATCGCGCCATTGCACTGGTCGGCGGCGTCACGTTCGCAAAAGCCACCGACGTGCGCCACGACGATCACCGCCTCGGCGCCTCGATCGCGCAGCGCCTTCGCGTGCGCGCGGATCACCGGCACCGGGGGTGTGAAACGCAGGTCGGCGACGTGCTTGGGCATCGTCGTCCTCGGAGTCGCCTCGTCGGCGATCCCGATCACACCCACCTTCATGCCATGCACGACGAGCAGCGTGTCGTCAGGGATCCAGGGCACGTCCGTCCCGTCCGCGTACGTGACGTTGGCACCGAGGATCGGCGCACCCAGTTCACGCATCCGCGCACGCAGTGTGTCCTGGCCCCAGTCGAACTCGTGGTTGCCGAGCGCGCCCGCCTGCACACCGAACGCGCGGAAGATGTCGATCGCCGTGCGGCCGAACGCCAGATTCGAGGCCGGCGTGCCCTGAAAGAGGTCGCCGCCGTGCAGCACGATGGATCGGCACCCCGGCAGGCACTCCGTCCGCGCCCGCTCGATCATCGCCGCGAGCTCAGCCGCCCCGCCACGGTTCCCCGCCGAGCCGTCGGGTCGCTTGGAGAAAGCCCCATGGAAGTCATTGAACGCGATGACGCGCAACGAGCGGCGCGGCGGGATCAGCCGCCAGTTCTCGACGAACACATCCGTTGGCGCGAGACGACCGACGCGACGGACCTCGGCGATGAGGAGTTCGCGGATCTCCGTCGGTGACTCGAATACCACCGGTGCGCCCGGAAGCATCGCGTATCCTCCTGCGCCTCCGGCCCGATAGTTGTTCACCGCGACCGTGAAGCTGTCACGGTCGGCGATCGGTCTCCCTCGGATGCTCAGTCCCGTGATCCGCGCGCCCATCGGTCGCGAGAGGTCGATCGCATACTCCGCGCCGGCGATGATGTCATAGTTGTAGCCGGGGATGCGCTGATCGGCACGCGTGCGCAGCCCGCCCCGCCCGTCCGCCTCCACGATGAAGTAGCGCGCGCTGTGCTCGAGGAACGCGCGCACCTGCGCCCCCGAGAGCCGCACCGCGCGCAGCGAGTTCTCATACGGATACAGTTGCGCGATCTGCGCCACCGTGATCGGCCCCGGACGCAGCTCGGCGTCGAGCGAGAACGCCGACGCGATGCTCAGGTCAGCGCCCGTCACCTTCATCTGCACCGACTGGATGAGATCGATCAGCGGCATATCGCGCACGCGCGCCGAGTCGGTGCGCCAGGCGACCTCCGTGCGGCCGATCACCTCGTTCGAGTATCGGAGGGCAGCGGCATGAGCGCGCGCGACGACCCGTGTCACGGCCGGGGCCTCCGCCTGCCCGCGCACGGGCACCACGACACCGCGCCTCGAGCGCACCATCCACTTTTCTGCGGCCTTCTCGAGCGTGATCGTCGCGACGGCGACGCTCGTCGCCCAGTTCCGCGGCTGCACGAGCAACACGCCGTTGATCGACGTGTCCGCCACTTCGCGATGCGAGTGCCCGAAGACGATCAGGTCGATTCCCGGCACCTCTCGCGCGACGCGCGCCATCACGTTCTCGCTGGCGAGTCCCGTGGCGACAGTGTCGTACGACGCCTCGCCCGCGAGCCCGGAGTGCGCGACGACGACCACCACATCGGCCCCTTCGCGACGCGCGCCAGCTACCTGCGTGGGCAACGCGGCGACGATGTCGGTCACACGGAGGCGACCCCGCAGGTGATCGCGGTCCCAGGCCATCGCCCCGGGCGTCGTGACGCCGATGATCGCGACCTTCACGCCGGCACGCGTGACCATCGTCATGGCGCCGTACTCGCGACCGCCATCGAGCCGTTCGGCGTTGGCGGCGAGGAACGGGAAGCGCGCCTGCTTGGCCGCGCGGTCGAGCAGGCCGAGCCCGTAGTTGAACTCGTGGTTGCCGAGCGCGGCCGCGTCGTACCGCATCGCGTTCATCGCCGCGATCACGGGATGCGGGGCGAGCGAGTCGATGCGCCCGGCGACGAACGTCATCGGGTTGCCCTGCAGCAGGTCGCCGGCGTCCACCAGCACCACCCGCCCAGGACTGGCGCGGCGCAGCGAGTCCACGATCGTCGCGGCGCGCGAGAGCCCGCGGGCCGGATCGTCGGCGTTGGCATAGTAGTCCCAGCCGCGCAGGCGGCCGTGAACGTCGGTCGTCGCTGCGATCTTCAACTCGACCCGATCCTGCGCACCAAGCCCCTGCGTCAATAGACAGGGCAGGACCAGCAGGCGGAGGCACGTGGTCGTGAGGCGTCGTGGGGTCGGTCGCATCTATGAAGATAGCGTCCCCGGACGGCCAGTATGGAGGGCGATCGGTTGACGCCCGAGCCGGCGTCCCCCCAACTTCACCCCTGACGCCGATACAGGACCGTGACGCCCTCGGGACTTCACGGTTCCTCCTTCGCCCAGCATCTTCCCCGCCGTGGCCCGTCCCCGTTCCACCTCTCTGTGAAACCGCTCATCATCGGCATCGCAGGCGGCACCGGCTCCGGCAAGTCCACTGTCGCGCGCAGAGTCGCCGACTCCATGCACGGCGCGCAGGCGGCGTTCATCGACATGGATGCCTACTACAGGGACCATCGCCACCTCACGCTCGAAGAACGTCGGCGTGTGAACTGGGATCATCCCGACGCCTTCGACATGGGACTGCTCGCCGAGCACCTCGAGGCACTCGGGCGCGGCGAGCCGATCGAGAAGCCGGTCTACGACTTCGTCACACATTCGCGCGCGCCCCAGAGTGTGCGGATCGAGCCCGCCGATGTGATCGTGATCGACGGCATCCTGCTCCTGGTCGACGAGCGCGTTCGCAGCGTGTGTGACGTGAAGGTGTTCGTCGACACCGATGCCGACATCAGACTCATCCGCCGTATTCGCCGCGACATGGCGGTGCGCGGGCGCCCGCTCGAAGAGATCCTTGACCAATACCTCAATACCGTGCAACCCATGCATCTGCAGTTCGTCGAACCGAGCAAGCGCTACGCCGATCTCGTCATCCCGCGAGGTGGCGAGAACACGGTCGCGATCGAGCTCCTCCTCGCCTCCATCACCCGGCGTCTTGAAGGGAGCCCCGCGTGACGGCGCCAGCCACAGGAGCAGAGCGGATCCTCGTCGTCGACGACGAACCGGACATCGTCGCACTCGTCGTGTATCACCTCGCGAAGTCCGGCTACAAGGTCTCGTCGGCGTCGTCGGGCCCGGATGCGCTCGCGAGCGCCAAGCGCGATCGGCCCTCGCTGATCGTCCTCGACCTCATGCTCCCCGGGATGTCGGGATTCGAGGTGCTGGACAAACTGCGTCAGGACGAATCGACCGCCGGCATCGCCGTACTCATGCTCACGGCGCGCAAGGAAGAACCCGACCGCATCCGCGGACTCGAACTCGGCGCCGACGACTACCTCACCAAGCCATTCAGCCCTCAGGAGTTGGTGTTGCGCGTCGCCGCGATCCTGCGGCGCATCGCCAGCGGCGGCGAACAGAAGGATATCCTGACGATCGGTCCCATTCGTGTCGATCGCTCGGCGCATCGCGTGACCGTCAACGACCTCGAGGTGGAACTCACACCCACCGAGTACAAGCTGCTCATGACGTTGGCCGAGCGGCGCGGACGCGTCCAAGGCCGCGCGCAGTTGCTGGAGACCGTCTGGGACGCGGCCCCCGATATCCAGACGCGTACCGTCGACATGCACGTCCAACGCTTGCGCACCAAGCTGCACCCCGCGGGCGATCTCATCGAGACCGTTCGCGGATTCGGCTATCGGTTGAAGGTCCCGGGCGCCCGCGAGGCCTGAGGCCACCGTGCGCCTCACTCAGCGGCTCCTGCTCGGTGCCCTTCTCGTCGTCGGCTTTCTAGCCGTCTTCATCGTCACGGTGGTGGACCGACAGCTGAGCGCGCGGCTGAGCGAGGATGCGACGAGCTTCCTCTCGCGTGAAGCGCGTTTGGTCGGCGATCTCTGGCTGAGGGAATCGCTCTTCCCGGATTCTCTCGCCGATCGCGCGGGGGACGCCCTTGGCCGGCGCGTGACGATCATCCGTCCCGACGGCGTGGTCATCGGCGACTCTGAGTTCGACGACGCTGCGCTCGCCGCGCTGCAGAACCACTCGGCGCGCCCCGAGGTCGCCGCCGCATTGCGCGGCGAACTCGGGACATCGCGGCGCCCGTCCCCTTCCACTGGGGACGAAGAGCTCTACGTCGCGGTCCAGGTAGCAGGCCGCGGCGTCGCTCGCGTCTCGCTTCCGACGAATAGCCTCGATGCGGTGATCAGCGACGCGCGCCGCGATGTCGTGGCGGCAGTCCTGCTCGCACTGTTCGGCGCCCTCGCGATCGCGTTCTTCTTCTCGCGATCGGTCTCGCGCCCGATCGAGGAGCTGCGCGATGTCGCGCGCGCCCTCGCAGACGGCGACCTCGGTCGGCGGCCGACACTTCGCGCCCCCGGCGAAGTGGGCGAGCTCGCCGTCGCGCTGCGTGAACTCGCGGAGCAACTCTCATCGCGTCTTCGCGCGCTCGAGGCCGATGAGACGCTGCTCCTCCAGCTCACTGAATCGCTCAACGAAGGCGTGATCGCGGTCGACACCGGGCAGCAGGTGGTCCGCATCAATGAGACGGCTCGTCGGCTCTTGGGTGCACGCGAACCGCTCCCGTTCCCAGTCGACCAGCTACCGCGCGACGTGGTGCTGCGCGACGCGCTCCTCGCCGCCTTTGCCGGCGAGACCACTGAGGACGCGGAAGTCGTGATCTCCGGTCGTACGCTGAACGTCACCGCCCGGCCTCTGCTCGAGGGCGGCGCCGTGCTCGCGCTGTTCGACCTCACGCGTGTCCGGCGCTTGGAGGCCGTCCGCCGCGACTTCGTCGCCAATGTCTCGCACGAACTCCGCACGCCACTGACGATCGTCGGCGGTTTCGCCGAGACACTCGCTGGCGAAGATGTGCCCTTCGAGGCGCGCCGCGGTTTCGCGGAACGCATCCTCGGCAACACGCACCGTATGCAGCGGATCGTGGATGACCTCCTCGACCTCTCTCGGATCGAATCGGGAGGTTGGGTCCCCAATCCCGATGCGATCGTGATCGCTGCTGTCGCGGGAGACGTCCTCGCAGCCGCACGCGATGCCGCCGATCAGAAAGGTCTCGAGCTCAGCATCGAGATCGCGACTGACGCCACCATCGCATTCGCCGACGCCACTGCCCTGCGCCAGGTGCTCGGGAATCTCGTCGACAACGCCGTACGCCATACCAACACCGGCCAAGTGGTGCTCTTCGCCCGTCGGCAGGATCGCGGCGTCTTGGTGGGAGTCCGCGACACCGGCGTCGGCATCGCCCCGGAGCATCTGCCTCGGATCTTCGAGCGGTTCTATCGCGTCGATCCAGGGCGTTCGCGTGAACAGGGCGGCACCGGACTCGGACTCGCGATCGTCAAGCACTTGGTCGAAGCGCATGGCGGACGCGCACGCGCCGCGAGCGCGCCGGGACAGGGGTCCGAGATCACCGTCTTCTTCCCGGATCAGGACGGCCGCCGCTAGTCCTCGGCGCCGTCGCCCCAGCCGCGAATCGGGCCGTTACACGACCGTTGCAGAGCCGTGCATTGGTCGGTACGGGCTCATGGGAGCTTTGATGTGTCCGCCGGGCCCGTCCCGCCGGACACAAGCCAATCAAACTCCACGAGACGCCCATGCGCCGTGTAACCAAGACCGTCGCTCTCCTACTGCTCAGTCTCTCACTGCCGGCCCTCGCCGGGGCCCAGGCACCAACCGCTGGCCGCATCGTCGGCCGAGTGCTCGACTCCTCTTCCGGTGCCGGACTCACGGACGCCGGCGTTCAGGTGGTCGGTACGACCATCGGCACGATGTCCGGCGTCGACGGCCGCTTCGCGATCGCCAACGCGCCTGCCGGCACCGTCACGATCCAGGTGCGCCGCATCGGCTACGCGCCTAAGACGATCACCGGCTTGTATCTCGAGGCCGGCAAGACACTCCAACAGGACGTCTCACTCGCACAGGCGAGCGTGCAACTCACCGCTCAGGTCGTGACCGCCGAGTCCGAGCGCGGCTCGGTGAACGAGGCGCTCAATACCCAGAAGAACTCGGTGAACGTGGTCAGCAGCATCACCGCCGAGCAGATTGCCAAGAGCCCCGACGGCGACGCGGCGCAGGCCGTCGGCCGGGTGAGCGGTGTGAGCGTCATGGACGGCAAGTACGTCTTCGTCCGTGGCCTCGGCGACCGCTACACGCAGACCTCGCTCAACGGCGCGCGCATCCCCAGCCCTGAGCCCGAGAAGAAGGTCGTTCCGCTCGACCTCTTCCCGACCGGATTGCTCCAGACCATCACCACCGTGAAGACCTTCACGCCGGACCAGCCGGGCGACTTCGCCGGCGCGAGTGTGGACATCCAGACGCGCGAGTTCCCGGCGCAGCGCACCTGGGCGATGAGCACAAGCACCGGCGCGTCAGACGCGGTGCTCGGCCGTCGCGTGATCATGCCGGGCCGCGTGAATGGCGACCTCTTCGCGGCGGGTGCCGGCGCGCGCGCCCTCCCCGGTTTCATTCAGCGCTTTGGCAACTTTGCGAACTCGTTCCCGGGGCAGAACGACTACAATCGCATGGTCTCCGAGTTCCGCAACTCGTGGACGCCGCGTGGTCAGGAAGGCGGACTCAACGGATCGACCTCACTCTCCGTCGGCGGCAACGACCTCGTCCTGGGACAGCGCATCGGCTACCTCGTTTCGGGGACGTACACGTACACGCAGGAAGCCAAGCTCGATCAGGTACGTGCACTCGCGATCGCGCAGACGGGTAGCACCCCGTCCGAAGTCGACCGCTACGAGGGGAGCACGGGCCGGTCGAGCGTCCTCTGGGGCGGTCTCGCGAACTTCAGCACGCTCCTCGGCTCCCGCACCAGGCTCGCGCTCAACAACACGTATAACCGCACCATGGACTCCGAGGCGCGAAACGAGCGCGGTCTCTCCGAAAACCTCGGCATTCCGTTCACGATCGCGCG
>JANOWT010000149.1:0-11343 GCA_031418115.1 Gemmatimonadota bacterium | reverse complement strand
CTCGTGGCCCGCGCCCGCGCGATCCACGACCGCGTGATGACGCTCGACACGCACGTCGACATCAGTCCGGCAGCCTTCCGCCGCGACACACTCAACTACGTCACGGGCATCGCGCGCAATCAGGTCGACATCCCCAAGATGGAAGCGGGTGGACTCGACGCCGCCTTCCTGATCGTCTACGTGGGTCAGGCGCGCACGATCGACTCGACCACCATGGCCGCTGCCTACGCCTCGGCGATCGAGAAGTTCGAGGCGATCCACCGGCTCACCGACTCGCTCGCCCCCACGCGCGTCGGGCTCGCCCGTTCGGCGGCGGACGCGCGCCGCATCTACGCGAGCGGCCGCAAGGTGATCTTCATCGGCATCGAGAACGGATTCTCGGTCGGCACCGACCTCACGCGGATCAAGCAGTTCGCCGACCTCGGCGGACGCTACCTCTCGCTCGCGCACAACGGGCACAGCCAGTTCTCCGACTCCAACACCGGTGAGCGCGACGGGGTCTGGCTGCACAACGGCCTGAGCCCGCTCGGTCGCGAAGCGATCGCCGAGCTCAACAAGTGGGGCATCATGATCGACATCTCGCATCCGAGCAAGGCGAGCATGATGCAGACGCTGACACTCACCAAGGCACCGATCATCGCGTCGCACTCAGGCGTGCGCGCACTCTGCAGCCACAGTCGCAATCTCGACGACGAGCAGTTGCTCGGCATGAAGAAGAACGGCGGCGTGGTGCAGCTCGTCGCGTTCAACAGCTATGTGAAGTGCGATCCGGCGCGCGACGCCGAGCGTCAGGGCGCGATCGACGCGCTGCGCCGGCAGTACGGCGTGACCGGCACCAATCCGCGCGAGGTGAGTGTCTCGGTGCAGGCGCTGCCGGACGACAGGCGGAACGCCTACCTCGCTGCACAAGAGGACATCACCGCGCGCCGATACCCGGCCGATCCGATGGCGACGGTCAAGGACTACGTCGACCACATCGACTATGCAGTGAAGCTGATCGGGATCGACCATGTGGGCATCAGCAGCGACTTCGACGGTGGCGGCGGTGTGGACGGCTGGCGCAATGCGGGCGAGACCTTCAACGTCACACTCGAGCTCGTGCGGCGCGGCTACACCGAGGCGCAGATCGAGAAGATCTGGAGCGGCAACCTGCTGCGCGTGCTCACGGAAGTGCAGGCGGTCTCGGTGCGGCTGCAACGGGGGGCCATGTGAGCGCGCTCCTGCACGTCAAGGTCTACGTCGCGAGCCTGCTCGTCTTCTTCGCACTCGATCTCACCTGGCTCGGCGTCGTAGCCAAGGGGTTCTACCAGGCGCAGATGGGGCACCTCATGCGGGCCGATGTGCAGTGGCCCGCAGCCCTGCTCTTCTACCTGATCTACGTGGTCGCGATCGTCGTGCTCTGCGTCGCACCGGCAGTGGAGAAGCAGTCACTCGGCCGCGCAATGGCACTCGGCGCGGTGTTCGGCCTGGCGGCGTACGCAGCATTCGACCTCACGAGCCTCGCGCTCCTCAAGGACTTCCCGGCCAAGGTCGTGCTCGTGGACCTCGCGTGGGGAACGATCCTGACGGCGAGTGTGAGCGCGGCGGGATACCTGGCGGCGCAACGACTGGGGTGATGAAGACTGCACGTTCGACCTTCATCACTCACCCGCACGCCGCACGAGCGTGAGGATGGAATAGAGCGCCACCGCCTCAGCGTCCTGATTGCTGACCTCGACGTCCCACTCGACCACGCCCTGCGGGATCCCGCCCTCAGGCGTGTCCTTCGCGGTCTTCTGCTTGACGGTGAGTCGCACCTTGATGGTGTCGCCCGGGTAGACCGGCTTGGTGAAACGCAGCTTCTCCATCCCGTAGTTCGCGAGCACGGGGCCCAGCGCCGGATCCACGAAGAGCCCTGCCGCTGCTGAGACGATGAAGTAGCCGTGCGCGACGCGGCCGGTGAAGACGCCGTTGGTGCGCGCCTCTTCGTCGTTCATGTGCGCGTAGAACTTGTCGCCGCTCAAGTCCGCGAACGCGACGATGTCGCTGAGCGTGATCGTGCGCGTGCCCGTGACGAGCGTGTCGCCGATCGCGAGTTCGTCGAAGGTCTTCCGGAACGGGTGCACGCTGTCGGTCCGCTGCGCGGCACCCGCGCTCCACTCATGAGTGATCGCGGTGAGCATGCTCGGGCTCCCCTGCACCGCGGTGCGCTGCATGTAGTGCAGCACGCCGCGCGCACCACCCATCTCCTCGCCGCCACCGGCGCGGCCGGGGCCGCCATGCACGAGTTGCGGGAGTGGTGAGCCATGGCCGGTGCTCTCCTTGGCGCTCGACTTGTCGAGCACCATGAGGCGGCCATGATACGGTGCGACGCCGAGCACGACCTTCCGGGCGGTGGTCGCATCGGCGGTGATGAGCGAACCACAGAGCGAACCGCGGCCACGCTTGGCGAGCTCGATCGCCTCGTCGAGCGTCGCGTACGGCATCACGGTGTTCACCGGTCCGAACGCCTCGATGTCGTGCGGCTCGCTGCGACCGAGCGGTGCGTCGCAGACCATGAGCATGGGGCCGAAGAAGGCACCCTTCTCGCGGTCAGCGCCTACGACTCGGAAGTCCCCACCGCCGAAGACGAGCTCGCCGGCCTCGCGGATCCGCGCGGCCGCCACGCCCACGTCGTGCACCTGGCCTGCGCTCGCGAGCGGTCCCATGCGCACGCCCTCGACCGACGGATCGCCGATCGTCGTCTTCTCGAGGCGTGCCTTGAGCGCCTTCACCACGTCGCCCTCCATGCCGGCGGGGACGATCGTGCGACGGATCGCCGTGCACTTCTGACCGGCCTTGGTCGTCATCTCGCGCACGACTTCCTTGATGAAGAGATCGAACTCCTCCGTCCCGGGTGCGGCGTCGGGCGCGAGGATCGAGCAGTTGAGCGAGTCGGCTTCCATGTTGAAGCGCACCGAATGCGCCACAATGGCCTTGCTCTCCTTGAGCATCTGCCCGGTGCTCGCACTGCCGGTGAACGCGACGGCGTCCTGCTCGGTCACGTGGCTGAGCAGGTCACCTGCGGAGCCGCAGATGAGCTGGATCGCGCCCTCGGGGAGGATCCCTGACGCGATCATCTCGCGGAACATCAGTTCGGTGAGGTAGCTCGTCGCGGTGGCCGGCTTCACGATGCAGGGCACGCCGGCGAGCAGCGCCGGTGCCAACTTCTCGAGCATCCCCCAACAGGGGAAGTTGAAGGCGTTGATGTGGATCGCGACGCCTTCGAGCGGCACGCAGATGTGCCGGCCGGCGAAGGTCCCGCCTTTGGAGAGGACCTCCTGCGGTCCCTCCACATGGTAGGTCTCGTTGGGGAAGTCGCGGCGACCGCGGCTCGAGTACGCGAAGAGGGTGCCGATGCCACCGTCGATGTCGACCCACGAGTCGGTCTTGGTCGCACCCGTGGCGGCGGAGAGCGCGTAGAAGGCGTCCTTCTTCTCCATGAGGTGCTTGGCCATGCCCTTGAGAAGCGCCGCCCGCTGGTGGAACGTGAGCGATCGCAGCGTCGGGCCACCGACGTTGCGGGCATACTGCGCCATCGCCTTGAAGTCGAGTCCGCCGCTCGACGCCTCGGCGATCGCCTCTCCGGTGACGGCGTGGAAGAGTGTGGCCGACTTGCCGGTGCCCTCGATCCATTCGCCGAGCGCGTAGTTGCGGAGCCTGTTCATCGCGTTCCCTTCTCCTTGGTCTCGTTCCAGGTCTTGAGCATCGCCGACTGCACGGGGCGGTCGGCGGGGATCTCGCGGAGTGGCTCGACCTCGCGCCATGACGCGCGCATCGCCGCGGGGAGTTGCGTGTAGAGCGCGGTGCCCTCGGACTTCCACGCGAGCATCTCGTCGCTCACCGGCTTCACGACCTTCGCCGGGTTGCCCACGACGACGCTGCGCTCGGGCACCTGCATGCCGGTCGGCACGAAGGTGAGCGCGCCGACCACGCTGCCGGCGCCGATCACGGCGTTGTCCATGATCACGGCATTCATGCCGACGAGTGCATTGGCACCGATGCGCGCGCCATGCACGATCGCGCCGTGGCCGATGTGCGCCCCCTGTTCGAGCACGACGGTCACACCGGGGAACATGTGCACGGTGCAGTTCTCCTGCACGTTGCATCCGTCCTCGATCACGATGCCGCCCCAGTCACCGCGGATCGCGCATCCGGGCCCGATGTACACGTCTCGACCGATGACGACGTTGCCGGTCACGGCCGCCTGAGGGTGTACGAACGCGGTCTCGTGCACCACGGGGACGAATCCGTCGAATGCATAGATCATCGTGAGGTCGGCTCGAGTGTGGTCACGGGCGAAGGATGCCGGGACCGCGGCGGCAATTCCAGTGCGGAGACCCTCTCTGACCGGGTCCGGCCGCTCCTCGGCCGTTCCGCGCCGCTGTGCCGTTCCGTAGCTTTCGGGAATGCTCCCATCGGCGTCCTCCGTTCCGCGCAGCCCACTCGCATTGCGCGCGGCGTTCTGGGCGCTGCTGGCGCACGGGCTCGTGTTCGTGGTCGCGGAGTTGGGCGTGTTGCCCGCGAACAGGCCGGCCTGGCTGGTCGCCTACAGCGCGATCGCGTTCCTGCCGCTCCAGATCGGCTCTGCGGTGGCGCTCGCGATGGCGTCCCGCCGGCCCGACCTTCCAGACGGCACGCGCGCCGCCCTCCGCGCGCTCGCGAAGGGATTCGGCGCGATCTCCATCGGCTCCCTCGTCTGGTTCGCGATGGTCGCGATCGGTCGACCGCTCACGTACATCTCGTGGGCGGATCTGATCTTCTTCCAGTTCTATCCGTTCCTGATCTACGGCGTGACGCGCCTGCCGCGTACTGCCTGGACGATCGATCGTCTGCGCGACGCGCTTGGCCTGATCGTGGTGCTGGTGGCGTTCGGCAGTCTCATCATCTTCGCCGCCAACGTCGACGCCACGAGCGGCGAGCTGGGAGTGTGGCAGCGAATGCTGGTGATCGCGACCGGCGGCGCGCAGTTGCTGACGCTCATCACGATCAACGGGGCCCTCGAGCGCGCCCGACGAGTCCCGTCGCGCACCGCCGTCGTACTGCTGTTGGTCTGCCTCGCGTTCTCGACGATGGGGGATCTCGTCTTCCAGATCCTCTTCTCGACCGGCTACGCCGGAAAGAACTGGAGCATCGCGATCGCCGTTGCGGTGAACATCGGGGTGTTCCGCGCGGCGATCCGATTCCTGCAGGATCCGCTTCCGACGGCGACGAGCGACGATTCGTCGCGCACGCCATTCAGTCCGCTCCCGATCCTCGCGATCTCCTCGCTTGCGCTGATGCTCGTCTGGATGTCGATCTCCGGTCAGGCCACGAACCTCGGCGCCCTCGTGGCAGGTCTCGTGCTGCTCAATGCGGCGCTCGTCTTGCGCGATGTGACGACGAGCCGCGCCGCGGCCCAGACGATGCACGCCGACACGCAGCGCGAAGCGGCCCGGCGTCTGGAGGCGCTCGTGCGTCATGCATCGGATGCGATCCTCTTGCTCGATCAGGACGGTGCGATCGTATTCGCCAGCGCTCCGGCCGACCGTCTCTTCGTCGCCCCGCTCTCCGCCTCGGAGGGCCGGCGGTTCGTGAGCCTCGTCCCCGCGGAGAGTCGCGAGGAATGGGGGGCGTTCTTCGCCGAACTCTCCACACGACCCGGCCGGCCAGGTGCACACGTCTGGCGCCTACGCGGCGGCGACGGCGCGGAGCGACTCATCGAGTCGATCGGTGTCGACCTGCGGGACGAGCCGGCCGTCCAAGGCACGGTGCTCAATCTCCGCGATGTCACCGAACGCCTGATACTCGAGGACCGACTGCGACAGGCGCAGAAGCTCGAGGTCGCTGGCCGACTCGCTGGCGGAGTCGCGCACGACTTCAATAACGTGCTCACCGCCGTCATGGCCAGCGCGGAGCTCGCGCAGATGACGCTCGAGCCGGAGCACGTCGCGCAGTCCGACCTCGCGGGCATCGGTGCCGCCGCGCGCCGTGGCGCGGCCCTCACGAGACGGCTCCTCGCGTACGTGCGCAACGAGCCAGCGCCCGCGCAACGCGTGGACGTCGTCGAGATGGTGCGCGAACTCGCGCCCCTCCTCGAGCGCCTGGCCGGCGACTCGCATCCGGTGTCGGTCGACACGCCGGCGCCGTTCGGCGCGGTCGAGGTCGATCGGGCCGAACTCGAGCACATCCTGTTCAACCTCGTTGCGAACGCACGCGATGCCCTGCCGAACGGCGGGCCGATCGTGCTCTCGGCCGCGGCGGTGCAGGTCGGCGCTGCGGCACGGGACGTGGACTTCACGATCCATCCGCCGCCCGGGCGCTACGCCGTCATCACGGTGCGTGACAGCGGCATCGGCATGCCGGAGGAAGTGCGCCGCCGGATGTTCGATCCGTTCTTCACCGACAAGAGCGGCGGACGGGGTACGGGGCTCGGCCTGATCGGCGTGAAGCCGCTGGTGGAACGCGCCCGAGGCGGCCTGCGAGTGGACTCGGCGCCGGGCACCGGCACCGAGGTCACGATGATGCTCCCACTGATGGCCGCGCTGGAGCAACCGCCGACGCGTCGACGCAGCGGCGAGATCCGCGCGACACCGCCCCGCAGTGCCGGCGGCAGGATCCGTCGGATCCTCCTCGTCGAGGACGAGCTCGCGGTACGAGAACAGCTCACACGATTGCTCGACGCGATGGGACATGCGACCGTGGCCGCCGCCACCGCGGCCGAGGCTCGGGCGCTCCTCGCGGCCGGGAGCGGGCCCTTCGACGCTGTGATCAGTGACGTCATGATGCCGGGCGAGACGGGGATCCAGTTCACGAGTTGGCTGCGCCAGGCGTATCCCGACCTGTCCGTGCTGTTGATCTCCGGTCACACCGGCGAATCGCTCGACCGGGACGCGCTCGACCGCTCGGGTGTCGCCCTGCTCCGCAAGCCGTTCAGCGGTGCGGAGCTGACCCACGAGCTGAACGCGATACTCGACGGGTCGCCGAAGGGCGACTAGGCGCGGAGCGAGAGGGCGGCGTCAGCGCGCGGTCCCGCGCGAGGGCACGGCGCGCCGTCAGACCCGTTCGATGATGAGTGCGAACCCTTGGCCCACGCCGATGCACATGGTGCAGAGCGCGTAGCGTCCCTTGCGACGCTCGAGTTCGCGCGCGGCAGTGAGCGCGAGCCGCGCGCCACTCATCCCGAGCGGATGCCCGAGTGCGATCGCGCCACCGTTGGGATTCACGCGCGGATCGTCGTCGGCGACGCCGAGTTCGCGCAGGCAGGCGAGTCCCTGCGCCGCGAACGCCTCGTTGAGCTCGATCACGTCCATCTGTGCGATGGTGAGTCCGGCGAGTGCGAGCGCCTTTCGCGTGGATGGCACCGGACCCATGCCCATGATGCGTGGCTCCACGCCCGCAGCCGCACTCGCCACCACGCGTGCGAGCGGCGTGAGCCCCGTCTCCTTCATGCCGCGCTCCGAGGCGAGCAACAGCGCGGCCGCTCCATCGTTGAGTCCGCTCGCGTTGCCGGCCGTGACCGAGCCCTTCCCGTCATGCCGGAAGGCGGGCTTGAGTTTCCCCAGGATCTCGAGCGTCGTGTCAGGGCGGATGAACTCGTCCTGCTCCACGCGCGTCGTGCCCTTCTTGCCCGTGATCTCCACCGGCGCGATCTCCACCGCGAGGCGCCCTTCGGCGCGCGCGGCGGCAGCGCGTTGTTGCGAGCGTAACGCGAACGCGTCCTGATCGCCGCGAGAGATGCCGTACTGCGCCGCGACGTTCTCAGCGGTCTCGCCCATGGAGTCGGTCCCATGCGCGGCCTTCATCGCGGGATTCACGAAGCGCCAGCCGATGCTCGTGTCGAACAGCTGCATGTCGCGCGCGAACGGCGTCGCACCCTTGGAGAGCACGTACGGTGCGCGCGTCATCGACTCCACGCCGCCAGCCACGTACACATCGCCCTCGCCCGCCCTGATGCCGCGCGCCGCTCCGGCGACCGCACTCAGTCCCGAGGCGCAGAGCCGGTTCACGGTCTCGCCGGGCACCGTCACCGGCAAGCCGGCGAGCAGCAGCGCCATGCGCGCGACGTTGCGATTGTCCTCGCCCGCCTGATTCGCGCACCCCATGATGACGTCGGTGATGCTCGCCGGGTCGAGTGCGGTGTGTCGCGCGAGCAGGGCACGGATCGCGTGCGCGCCGAGATCGTCGGCGCGGACCGAGGCGAGCGCACCGCCCAGGTTGCCGATCGGAGTGCGGACACCATCGATGAGGAAGGCGTGGCTCATTCGGGGAGCGGCTTGCGCGTGCGGTAGACGGTGCCACGGAACAGCGCGACGATGACGTCGTCCTGGTTGCGCACCGCGATCTCGCTGAATGCGAGGCGGTTGGTGGAGGTCTGTTCGATCGCGGTGGCAGTGAGCACGTCGCCCAGGCGGATCGGTGCCGGGTAGCTGATGTTGCAGTCGACCGCGACGCTGATCTCGCCGCTCGAGTTGGAGCAGAAGGCGTGCGCACTGTCGGCGAACGCGAAGACGATGCCGCCGTGCGCGAAGCCGAAGCCGTTCATCATCTCCGCGCGGACGGTCATGCGGATCACGGCCTGTTGGTGCGCCACCTCGAGGACCTCCACGCCGAGCCACTGGGAGAACGTATCGCGCGCGATCATGCGGCCAACGACCTCGCGGGCCTTCGCGTCTCTGGCTGCCGGCGTCTCGGCCGGCGTCGCTACCTCCGGCACGCGTTCGATGAACGTCGTTCCACGAGGCTTGGGGCGATCGGTCACGTCAGCAGTCTCCCGCCGTCACGTACGGCGCGTCGTAGTAGTGGGCTCGGTCGGTAGCGGTCCTCTCCGTACTCGGCCTGCAGCGCTTCGAGCGTGGCGAGCACCTTTGCCGCACCGATCTCGTCGCCCCAGGCCAGGAGGCCCTTCGGGTAGTTCACACCGCGGGTCATCGCGAGCTCGATGTCCTGCGGGGATGCGATGCGAAGCCGGACCGCGTCAACGGCCTCGTTGATGAGCATCGCGACGATGCGGTCGAGGATCCGTCGGCCGAGCACCGGGTCCATGCTCGGCGCTGGCTTGGCCGCACCCTCGCGGTGGTCGTAGTGCCCGCGGCCGCTCTTGCGACCGAGCAGCCCCGCCTCGACGAGACGACGTTGCGCCAGTGCCGGACGATAGCGCGGGTCGTGGAACATCGCTTCGTACACCGAGCTCGTCACCGCGAAGTTCACGTCGTTACCGATGAAATCCATCAGCTCGAACGGCCCCATCTTGAATCCGCCCAGTTCGCGCATCGCCCAGTCGATCGTCGCCGCATCCGCGAGATGCTCCTCGGCGATCCGCAACGCTTCGCCATAGAACGGCCGTGCGATGCGATTGACGATGAAGCCGGGCGTGTCGGCGCAGACGACCGTGATCTTCTTCCACGAGTCGACGAGCGCACGCGCCGCCACGGCGACCGACGGCGCGGTCGTGATCGCGGGGATGATCTCGACGAGCGGCATCACCGGCGCCGGATTGAAGAAGTGCACGCCCACCACGTGCTCCGAGCGCGCGCAGGCGCCGGCGAGCGCGGCCACCGAGAGCGAACTGGTGTTGGTCGCGAGGATCGCCTCTGGTGCGAGCACGCCTTCGAGCGCCTTGAAGAGCGCGCGCTTGGCGGCGAGGTCCTCTACGATCGCTTCGATCACGAAGCCGCACGGCGCGAAGGCGGCGAGCGCCGCGGCGTCGACGCCGTCCACGTAGCTCACCCGCGCGAGCACCGCGTCTGCGGCCTCGCGCGTGAGCCGACCCTTCTCCACCTCGCGCGCCATCGCCGTGGCGTGGCCGTCTCGAGCCTTGCTCACGGCCGCCGGATACGCATCGGCGAGGACCACGCGATGCCCGCACATGGCGGCGACCTGCGCGATCCCCGCGCCCATCGCTCCCGCGCCGACCACGCCGATCACCATCTCAGTGCCGCTGCCCGTGCCCCGTGCGCTCATCTCACTCGCCACGATACGTGGGCTTCCGCTTCTCGAGGAACGCGCGCACGCCCTCCTCGTAGTCAGCCGTGCGACCGGCCTCCTGCATCGTCTGCGCCTCGACCTCGAGTTGCTGCTCGAGCGTGTTGGACCAGGACGCATTCATCGCACGCTTGGTGAGCCCGAAGCCGCGCGTCGCCTGCGTCGCGAGTTGCTTGGCCAGGTGCATCGCGACCTCAGGTAGCTGCGCCGCCGGCACGACCTCCCAGATGAGCCCCCACTCCTTCGCCTTGGCCGCATGCATCTTCTCGGCGAGGAAGAACATCCCGGTCGCGCGCTGCGGCCCAACGAGGCGCGGCACGAAGAACGTGCCGCTCGTGTCGGGGATCAGGCCGAGCTTGGCGAAACTCTCGACGAAGACCGCTTCTTCAGCGGCGACCGTGAGATCGCAGGCGAAGGCGAGATTGGCGCCCGCACCGGCCGCTACACCGTTCACGGCGCAGATCACCGGCTTCTCGAGCGTGCGGATCGCGCGCACGATCGGGTTATAACTCGCCCGGACGACCTCGCTGATGTCGGGCATCGGCCCGTCGCCCTGCGGGAGCACTTCCTGCAGGTCCTGACCAGCGCAGAATCCGCGGCCGGCACCAGTCAGGAGCACCGCGCGCACGGTGGGGTCGCTCGCGGCGCGTTGAAGGCCCGCCAACAGCGCGGCGGCCATCGCGCTGTTGAACGAGTTGAGGACGTCCGGTCGGTTGAGCGTGAGGACGAGGACGCCGTCGTGGAGTTCGGAGAGCACGAGGGAGGTCGGCATGGCCGGAAAGATATCAGCGTTCTGGCCGGCCGGTTCCCCCGTCGCCCGCCCCTGCCCAGATTCCCTTCATGGCTCCGAGACCAATCGCCGGCTTCGACTGGCGCCGCATCGCATACAACGTCCTCGTCTCCCGCGCCCTCGATGAAGTCGAGGAGGCGACCAACCGCAATCGCGCCACGGTCCCCAAGGACCATGTGGTGCTCTACCAGTTCTCGGCGCGCGGGCACGACGTCGCGCAGTGCATCCTCGGTGCGTTGATCGACGGCAAGCATGACGCCGCAGGTGCATACTACCGCAGCCGCCCGCTGCTCCTCTCGCTCGGCCTCCCACTCGACGACGCGCTTGGCTCACCGCTCGGACGCGCGGGCGGCTTCTCCGACGGGCGCGACATCGGCGTGGTCTGCAACCTGCCCAACCGCGACGGCCCCGTCGTGCTGCCGATGTCCGGCGACGTGGGCTCGCAGTACACGCCCGCTGCCGGCTGGGCACAAGCGATCACGTATCACCGCGACACGCTCAGCGACAAGAGTTGGGCCGGTTCGATCGGCATCGCCCTCGGCGGCGACGCCTCGGTCGCGACCAACGGCTTC
>JANOWT010000148.1:0-3405 GCA_031418115.1 Gemmatimonadota bacterium | reverse complement strand
CGCCGGGCGACCGAACACGCCGTATTGGGAGATCTCGATGCCAAAGCCAGACCGGTATGCGCCTCCGCGTTCAGCGAGGGCAACGGCCGAGAGCCCGCGGCTGTCGTAGTCAAGGGTGCCGATCCGCGCCGCGGCAACGTGACCGTCCGCGAGCCGTCCGCCGACGACCCACGGGAACTCGCTGACGATGTCCACACGAATGCGCACTCGTCCCGGGCCGTCAGGGTATGCCGTGACCTGCGCAGATGCGATGAACGGCTGCGAACGCAGCATGCGCTCGGACTCGCGCCTGTCGCGCTCGGTGCACGGCGCGCCAACCGTCAACCGCATGTACGCGATGATCGGTGCGGTCCGCGTGCGATCGATCACCGATGGGACCGCCGAGTCTGGCTGCGCGATCGCGCGCTCGGCGGCCTGCCGCAACGACGGCGTGAACCGATGGACGTCTATCCGCGACACCGTCTCGCCCGCGCATGCGATCGCCGGGAGAGCCGGCGCGATCACTGCTGGCGGGTCGTACAGTACGATCGGCATCATGGGCGTCACGGAAAGCTACGTGCGCCAGCACCGAAGCGAAGAGGATTACTCCTTTCGTGCGATGAGCATCATCTCGCTCGAGCGTCGCGTCAGCGGACGGTCGGCGAACGAGTCCCACGCCTGCTCGACCACGAGTCCGGCGTCGAGCATCAGTTCGGCCAACCGTGTGGCCGTGTACAGACGGATGCGATGCTCGCGATGCTCCGTCTTCCGCTTTCCTTGCCAGGTCGACTTGATCGTGAGGAAGCCCGAGAGAGGATCGAACTCCCGGTCCTGCGCGATGATCGTCCCGTCCTTCGTCGTCCACCAGTCGCTCGGCAGGAACTTGGCCATCACACCGTCGCGGCTGCCGCCCTGCCACACGAGCACCGCTCCCGGCTTGAGCACGCGCGCGAACTCGCGGATCACCTTGGCGTCGTCGCGAGCATCGACGAAGAACCCGAAGCTCGTGAACAGATTGAGCACGGCGTCGAACCGACCGGTCCAGTTGGCGGGCAGCTTGCGCATGTCTCCTCGCCGGTACCTCAGTGTACGCGACGTGCCGCGCTCCTTGGCGAGATCGATCAGGTGGGCCGAGAGGTCGAGTCCGTCGACATCATAGCCCGCCTCGGCGAGGAGATGCGCGTGACGTCCCTGCCCGCACGGCACATCGAGGATCCTCGCCCCGGATTCGAGCTGCAGCATCTCGATGAGTCGCGCGACCTGCTGTCGGTCGGAGACAAGATCGAAGAGCGGCTCGTACTCGCGCACGTAGCCTTCGTCGAAATACCGGGCCCACCAGTCGGCGTCGGCGCTCACTGTCGTTCGCGTTGGAGTTGAGGGAACGGCCTAGAAGAAGACCGGTTCCCGGTAGGCTCCGAACACGTCCTCGAGCGCCGCACGGATCTCATACAACGTGCAGTAGCTGCGCGCGCACTCGAGGATGAACGGCACCACGTTCTCCTTGCCGCGCGCGGCCTGCCGCAATCGGTCGATGTTGGCATTGCACTTGGTCTCGTCGCGCGTGGTGCGGAGCCGCGCGAGCGCGGCCGCCTGATCCTTCGCCGCCTGCTCGTCGAACGTGAGCAGCGGGATCGTGAGCTCCTTCTCCCCCGTCTCGAACGCGTTCACTCCCACGATCAACCGACGGTGCTGTTCGATCTCCCACTGCTGGCGCGCCGCCGCCTCGGCGATCTTGCGCTGGAACCAGCCGTTCTCGAGGCCCTGGACCACGCCACCCTCGGCCTCGATCTGCGCGAACAGTTCCTCAGCCCTGCGCTCCATCTCGTCGGTGAGCTGCTCCACATAGTAGGACCCGCCGAGCGGATCGATCACATTCGGCACGCCGGTCTCGAACGCCAGCACCTGCTGCGTGCGCAGGGCGACCTCCACCGCATGCTCGGTCGGCAGAGCGAGCGTCTCGTCCATGGAGTTGGTGTGCAGCGATTGCGTGCCGCCGAGCACCGCGGCCATCGCCTGGTAGGCGACGCGCACGATGTTGTTCATGGGCTGCTGCGCGGTGAGTGTCACGCCGGCCGTCTGCGAGTGGAAGCGCATGACCAACGATCGCGGGCTCTTGGCACCGTATCGTTCCTTGAGGTGGCGGGCCCAGATACGACGCGCCGCACGCAACTTCGCGATCTCCTCGAAGAAGTCGTTGTGGATGTCCCAGAAGAACGAGAGGCGCGGTGCGAAGTCGTCGACGTCGAGGCCGCGGGCGATGCCGCGCTCCACGTACGTGAACCCGTCCGCGAGCGTGAAGGCGAGCTCCTGCGCCGCAGTGGAACCCGCTTCGCGGATGTGGTAGCCGCTGATCGACACCGTGTTCCATTGCGGCACATGTTCGGCGCCGTATTCGAACATGTCCACGCTCAATCGCAACGCCGGCTCGATCGGGAAGCACCAGGCGTGCTGCGCCATGTACTCCTTGAGGATGTCATTCTGGACCGTCCCCCGGAGCTGCTCCGGCTTCACTCCCTGCTTCTCCGCCGCGGCGATGTAGAAGCACCACAGGATGATCGCCGGACCGTTGATCGTCATCGACGTCGAGACCTGATCGAGCGGGATCCCCTCGAACAACGCCTCCATGTCAGCGAGCGAGCTGATCGCGACGCCGCACTTCCCCACTTCACCTTCCGAGCGCGCGTGGTCGGAGTCGTAACCCATGAGCGTCGGAAAGTCGAACGCGACGGAGAGACCCGTGGTCCCGTTCTTGAGCAGGAACTTGTACCGCTCGTTGGTCTCCTTCGCCGAGCCGAAGCCGGCGAACTGGCGCATCGTCCAGAGCTTGCCGCGATACCCCGTGGGATGAATGCCGCGGGTGAACGGGTATTCGCCAGGCACTTCGAACGCGGTGCCCGCCGAGCCCTCGAGATCGAGCGCCGTGTAGAGTGGCGCGACCTCCGACTCGGAGTTCGTGTACGCGGTGTCGCGCTTCTCACCCTTGTCGTAGCGCGTGCGCCAGGCGTCGACCTCGGCGCGGAGCTGCTCGAGCTCCTGCTGCATGGCGGCGACGGTCGGATCGAGATCGGGGATCGAGGTCACGGGGCGTTCCCGGTGAGGGAACCGGCCGCGACGCTGCGCACGAGCAGCGCCTCGGCCACGGCCAACGGCGTCAACTCCCCGCGCTCGCGCGCGGGGAGTTGCGACTCCAACCATTCCAACGTGGGCGCGTCGCGCCAGAGCCGACGACGCACCCGGTGCTCGACCGCGTCGATCACGCGCTCACGGAGCCGCGTACGACGACGCGCCTGCAGCGTGCCGCTCCTCTCAAGATACGCGAAATGCCGGTCGAGCGATGCGAGGAACTCCGGCACACCCTCCCCGGTTGCCCCGACGGTCCGCAACACCGGCGGCGTCCACGTCTCGCTATCGTCTCGCGCGGCGGCC
>JANOWT010000147.1:0-5798 GCA_031418115.1 Gemmatimonadota bacterium | reverse complement strand
TAGCGCTGCAGGTCGGGCTCGCCCGTGTAGCGGTAGATCGGCGCGCCACCACCGCCGGTGACGAGCTGATCCATGCGCTGCCACCGACCCGTCGCGTCGCGCCACCGCTCGACCCAATGCTCGAACAGATGCTCATGCCCGGTGAACAGCAGCTCCACGCGTTGCGCGCGGAAGAGCGGCATCCACCGCTCACGGACGCGGAGCGCCTGCGGTTCCACACGCGATCCGCCATGCGGTCCCGACGAGAATGGCGGATGATGGAAGAACGCGACGACGTGCGTGTACCGCTTGCGATCGAGCCCTTCGAGCTGTTTGCGTGCCCAGTCGAACTGCACCGAGTCGTCGCCGATATTGGAGTCGATCGCGAGGACGAAGGTGTTGCCGTAGCCGAACGCATACGTGGGATAGCCCGCGAGCCGACGCGTCGCGCCGTCTGGCGGGATGAGCCGCGCCATCGCCGCGAGATAGTTCCGCAGTCCCTCCGCTCGCCCCGGCGACGCGAGATCGTCGGACGAGGTCACGTCGTGATTGCCCGGCGCGAGGAAGTACGGCACGCCCCCCTCGGCGGTGAGCCGGCTCACGAGCCCGACAAAGCTGACATTCCACTCGGCAGCGTTGCGGCCGTTCACGACCGCGTCGCCACTCTGCAGCACGAAGCGCACCGGATCGGCGCCAGCACGCTGCCGCCCGATCGTCCGGAGCATCGACTCGACGATGAGCGAATGCTCGTATTGCACGTCGATCCCGTCGCGACGGCCACGCGTGTCGCCGTAGACGATGAACGAGAAGCGCGTGACATCCGCGCTGGCAGCTTCGGCGGGCAGCGGCGTGCGCGGCGGTGCGATCGCAGTCACGCTCTCGGCGCGCGCCGGCGCGACCGGTTGCTGCGCCATCACTCGTGACGGCGCAGCGATCGCAACGATCGTGGCGACCAGGGTCGCGGTAACCATCGGCAGCACTGCGCGAACGAACTCTGACGTCTGACGGTACATGGCATCCCTGGTCAGCGAGATTGGAGCGCGGTAAACCGAAGCGTCAGCGTCGTGGATGAGGCTGCGGGGGCAATACTCGGGAACAAATCAACGCGCGAGCACGAATCTCACTGATCGTAGCACATGCCGGCACTTGAATCGACGTTAACGGTCAGTGTCGTTGTCGCGAACTCGCCGTTCTGGCCTGCGGCCTCCAGAACGATCACGAACTGAGTATAGCCACTCGTCCAGGTGAGTTGCGTACCAGTGCCGACCGCGACGCCGTCCACAATCCATGCGTACTCCGCGTCGTGATCCTCGCCGCATCCGAATCACAAAGCAGGGTGGACGCCAGCGATGCTCCGCCACCCAACCGCGGCTCGCCCGGGTCGGCCGGAGTCGACAGGGCGACCGCGGCGACTCTCGGCGCATGCATCCTTCATTCCGTCGGCCCTAACGAGGATGTAGGGTGAGTCGGTGACGATTTCAATGGAGCGCATTCTATGGCCAGCCGACCATTGGCGCGATGCCGATAGTCGAGTGGAGGCGTACGAACGCAGCGACAGGAAACTGGGGGACGCGCTCCGGGCTCGCCACCGCGCACGGCATCGCGCGGAGTCTACCCACGGGCAGGCCGGTGCGGCATCCTTCCCGCATCCTCGACACGGAGCCGACCAATGCGCGCCCAACTTCTCTCACTCCTCCTCCTCACCGCCCCGCTCGCGCTCGCCGCACAGGGTGGCCAGGGCACCCAGCCGCCGCGCCCCCCCAACCCGCGCGCCGACAGCCTGCGCACCGCACAGCGCATCGACGCCGAAGGCAAGCACGGCGAGGCCCGCGCGATCTTCACTGCACTCATCGCCAACGCGCCCAACGCCGCCGACAAAGCGGCCGCGCAGCGACGGCTCGCCATGAGCTATGGCTACGACGGCGACTGCGCCAAGGTGATCGCGCTCGAAGAACAGGTCATGGCGTATTGGGTCACGCGCCGCGCCGCGGAGCCGCAGAACGCGCATTACCAGGAAGGCGAGATGGCGAACGAGGCCGCGCGCGTCTGCATCGACCATGGCTTCCTCGATGAAGCCGAGCGGTACTACCGGCGTGGCACCGAGCTCGGGAACATGGAACCCACGCCGCGCACGCACCCCAAGAGTCTCTGGGACTTCCGCCTCGCCCACGCACTCGCGCGAGTGCAGGCGCGTCGCGGCAACGCGGCGGCGGCCAAACAGCACGTCGCCGAAGCGCGACGCATCCTCGACAGCGACCCGGAGATGGCGAAGGCGCAGGAACAGTACTTCCCGTATCTCGAAGGCTACGTCGCCCTCTTCACGAACGACCTCGCGACCGCCGAGGCGCGCTTCACGGCGACGTCGCAGCAGATGCGGAACGACCCGTTCCAGCTGGTGCTGCTCGGCATGACCTACGAGAAGATGGGCCAGCAGGCGAAGGCGACGGAGCTCTTCGAGCGGGCGTACGCCGCGAGCAGCGGGAGCAACCCGCCGGCCATCTACTCGCGTTACTTCACCGCGAAGAAGTTGGGAAAGCCATAGCAGCGGGCTCGACCGGGTGGGCGGCAAGGAACGCGAACATCCGCGCGTTGAACACGGTCGTTTGCTCCAGATGCGGCAGGTGGCCCGCTGAGTCCACCGGGAAGAACTCCGCCGTGGGGATCGCGCGCGTCAGGTTCTCGGCGTCGGCGATCGGGAGCGTCTGGTCCTGCTTGCCCCAGACCAGCAGCACCGGCGTTCCCCACTGCGCGATCTTCGCGTAGATCGCCGGGAAGTCGGCCGACCCCATCGCGAGTCGCGACCGCAGCAGCGCGCGCCCGAAGCCGCGATAGCGCATCTGCGGGCGGTACCGATCGGCCCACCCGGGGAACTTCTCCGGGTGCAGGAAGTCCGACGTCTGATTGTCGGCCATCGTCGGGACGACCCTTGCTTGCCAGAACGCCCGCCCGATCACTGGCGTCGCGAGGAACTTCGGTGACTGCGCGCTGGCCGTGACCGGGTCCACGAGCACGAGCGTCCGCACGCGCTGCGGGTGAGTCGACGCGAAATGCGCGGTGACGAATCCGCCGAACGACAGGCCGAAGAGATCGACCGGGCCCGCGATGCGCAGCGAGTCGAGCAGCTCGCCGAGCTGCGCGTCGTAGAACGCGCCGTCGTACGCGCCGTCCGGCCGATCCGACCAGCCGCGCCCGAACAGGTCGTAGCGGATCACGCGATGCCCCGCGAGCGCGAGCGCGCGATAGGTCGAGTCCCAGATGTACGACGGCACCGAGAAGCCGTGCACGAGCACCGCGACACGCCCGGTGTCCGGTCCGCTGATCTCATAGCGAGTGACGCCCGCCGAGAGTGCGATGTACTGACCTGCGACCTCGGCGCGGCCCAGATCGTCGAGTGCGACCCGCTCGGGATTCACGTAGACGTAGTAGCCCAGCGGCAGCGCCAGGATGAGCATGACGATCGAAAGCAGTCTTCGCATTGGGAGCAGTTGGCGTGGCGTGAGATGTGCGAACTGAAACAATACGAGCGAGGCCGCCTCAGCGCGACCAGGCGACCTCTCACGGCTTCTCAGGCGTCACCCGATTGCGACGGCCCCGCCATGGCGCGAGCTTCGCGGGTACGAATCCGCCACCTCCGCTCCCGTTTCCAATGACATTCCGCGATGCCCGCCGCAGCCGCGAACTCCTCGACTACAGTGTCTTCACCTGGTTCTTCGAGCGCCTCTTCTGGCGCCTGCACCAGATCTCGCCGATCCGGCTCATCGCCCGAGGGCGGATCGCGCATCTGAGTTCCGAGGCCTACCGCCTCGACCCGCGCGCGGCGACCGCTGTGCGCTCACGCCACGTCGAACGCTACCTCGGCGTGTGGATCGCGATCGAGTGCATCTTGCTCGCGGCCTTCGCCTCGGGGTTCGCCATCCCCGGCGCGGTGGCAGGCGCCATCGCGGTCCTCCGCATCGTGGACATCCTGCAGGCCGTCGTGAACCTGATGGTATTCGACCAACTGCGCACCCCGCAGACGGTGGTCATCGCGTCCGCGGTCCGCACGCTCGTGCTGAGCATGATCAACTACCTCGAGCTGATCGTCTGCTTCGCGATCCTCTACCTCAGTCTGCCCACGCAACTGGTCGGAGCGAACGGCTGGAGCGACGCCCTCTACTTCAGCGTGGTCACGCAACTCACCATCGGGTACGGCGACGTCACACCGTCGGGACTCTCCAAGGTCGTCGCGTCGGTCCAGGCACTCTTCACCTTCGTCTTCACCGTCCTGCTGCTCGGGCGCATCATCACGGTGCTCCCGCGCATCGAGAGCGCCATGCGCAACGCGTCCGACGACTAGGCGGCCTCGGCTACCGACTCAACTCCGCGAGCATCCGCCGGTAGTACGCCTCCTGCTCTCGCTGCAACGCCGAGAGCGGGCCGACCTCACCAGCCGCCTCGGAGTAGAGTCGCTGCGCACGTGACGAGAGCTCTCTCGCCTCGCGCGATAGCTCGGCCGCCTGCGCGCGGCCAGCGAGCGCGCGCGTCCCGTTCCGCAACGTCGCCAGTGCGCGCATCGACTCGACCCACGCACGCCGCACATCGGCCGCAACAGTGATGCGCGGGTCCTCACGCACCTCGATCGTCCCCGCGGCTGAGGAGCCACCGGCCACCACTCGCACCTCGTATGTACCCGTGTGCACCAACGGTCCGTCCCCCGCATACCGCAGATCCCAGATCACACGATTGAGTCCACGCGTTCCCTTCACCTCGACCCGCGCGACCTCGGCGCCACCACGCTCATGGAAACTCACCGTCGCCGCGCCACCGTCACGCAGCCAGAGGTCGACGATCCCGCCTGCCGGCGGATTCGGCGCCGCATAGAACACGTCCCCGACATGGCCGAGCTCGTCGCGGTAACGGATCTGCTCGGCAGGCCGCGACGTGAACAGATGCGCCGGCTTCACCGCCACCGCGGGCGTGAGCTCGCGCAGCGCCAGCATCTGATCGAGGATCCAGATGCCACGCGAATGCGTCGCCAGCACCAGATCGTGCTCACGCGCATGGATCACGAGGTCGTTGTGTGCCATGAGCGGCATCGCGCCGCGTAGCTCCGCCCATGTCAGGCTGCGGTCATTGCTCCAGAAGAGCCCGAACTCGGTGCCGAGGATGAGCAGGTCCGGATTGACGAGGTCCTCGCGCAACGTGCGCGCCACCCGCTGCGCCGGGAGTCCGCCGTCGATCCGCGCCCAGGTGCGCCCGTCGTCGTCGGTGCGATACACGTAGTTCGCATTGTCGCCGTTGCGATAGTTGTTCGCGACCACGTACGCGCGGCCCGCGACGTGGCGCGACAGTTCGATCTCGTTGATCCACGCGCCGCGAGGCAACCCGGGAAGTCGCTGCGCCATCTCGGTCCAGTTCTTCCCGTCGTCACTGCTGCGCTGGACGTTCCCGTCGTCGGTGCCGACCCAGAGCACCCCGCGCGCACGCGGCGACTCGGCGATCGCGCTCACCGAGGGCCAATACGGCTGACCGTCGTCGAGCGAGCGCGACGCCGCCGTGGGGAGTTGCCCCATGATCGGGAGCGTGCGCCGGTCGATCCCGGTGGTGCGGTCGCCGAGCGCGATCCAGGTGTCGCCGCGATCGCTGCTCTTCCAGAGGATGTTCGTCCCGGTGTAGAGCGTGCGGCGGTCATGCGGCGAGAGGACGACCGGTGCGTCCCAGTTGGCCGGCGCCATCGCGTTGCCCAGTCGTTGCGGCGGTGCGTTCCGATCACCCCAGGTGGTCCAGTTGCGTCGCGCGGCGATCGCACCGGTCGGATCACCGGGGCGAATGCTGCGCTC